>DASSNT010000041.1:0-24814 GCA_035701285.1 Gammaproteobacteria bacterium
CCAGCCGGACGCTGATCTTTTGTTCCACGACCACCTGATGCGCCATCTCGCGGCGGCGAGATGGCTTCATTACTTTTTTCGGAGCGCCTCCTGGACGATCTCGGCTTTGATCCGCTCTTCAGCGTACATTTTCTTCAGCCGTCGGTTTTCCTCTTCCAGCTCCTTGAGGCGGGCCATCATGGAGGCGTCCATGCCGCCGTACCTGGCTCGCCAGCGGTAGAACAGCGCGCTGCTCATGCCGTGCTCGCGGCATAGCTGCGGTACTGGCGTGCCGGCTTCTGCCTCCTTCAATATCCCCAAAATCTGGCTGTCACTGAATCGAGACTTCCTCACGTAGAACCTCCTCATCTCATTGGAGAAAATTCTACTTCTGTTCGCCGTTATTTTCCGGGAGGATTACCATGCCACTCGACGCCGATGGCTTCTTCGACGCCATAGTCGGCTTGCGGCCTCATCCAGAATTTTTCGCTCGTGGAAAATATTCCGCCAGCCGGGCTGCGGTATCGGCGGTGATTTAGGCGGCGGCAAGTAGAGACACCAGTCCGGGAACACCGATGACGGCGACGCCTTCGGCCTTCTGGTAGTGATCCTCGCCGGAACAAACGATGAAGCTGCGGTCTGGTTTCAGATCAGCGCGCGCATGGTGGAAGCCCTTGTCGAGTGTCGGCGCGAGGCTGGCTGCGCTTGATTTCTATAGCCCAGTGCTTCCCGGCGGGCAGATCCAGCACCAGGTCAACTTCCGCGCCGGCCGAGGTGCGATAGAAGCGGGCTTCGGTTCTTTCCGGCGCGGCGCTTAGCCGATTTTCTACTACGAAGCCTTCCCAGCTTCCGCTGCGACCGGATGGCCGAGTACTGCTTCTCGGTGGGCGAGACGCAGCATCCTTGCAAATATGGCACGGCGCGCCAGATTTGCAAGGATGAATGAGCGGCTGCTGAGTGATGATGGGCCCGGTAGGACTCGAACCTACGACCAAGGGATTATGAGTCCCCTGCTCTAACCGACTGAGCTACAGGCCCGTTGAAACCATAGTAAACGTTGTTGCCAGCAACCTTCCATGGTGCGGAACCAACTCGACTTCCTGTCTCGCGTTCGCCTGCGCTGCGGAATGCCACTGGCATTCCGGTCTTGGCTCACCCGACTGAGCTACAGGCCCGTTGTAACCAAAATTATTGCTGTCGCGTTCAACCGTCCGTGGTGCGGTACCAGCTCGCCTTGGCTTCGACCGTTGCCGCCGCGGACAACCATCCATGGTGCGCACACCCAGCCCGGACTTCCTGTCCGGCCGCTCCGCCGTGCCGAAGCAGTGCTTCGGCTGCTTCCGGCTACGCCCACTGGCATTCCGGTCATGGCTCACCCGACTGAGCTACAGGCCCCGCTTGATGAAAGCGGGAAGTATAGCCTGTTGCCGCGATTGCGCCCAAGGTTTTAGCAGGTTCTGGGTCGTTATTTTTGACGTTGGCGCGCTGAAGCCCCATCATATGCGCCCCCGGAAGGCGTACCGCCCGGATCGGGATAATTGCCGTTTTGATCAGTGAATAGCTCCAGTGCCGCTTCGCCGCGTCCGAAAGCTTCTTTCGGCGATCGCGCCCGTGCGCCTTTTGGCCGCGCGTTCCGGCCCTGGCTGAAGCGCGATCAGTCGCCGTTGTGGCATGCCTTTCTCGCTGTGCTCGTGGGCGCTGTCGCCGGCCTCGGGGCGCTGGTTTTTCGGCTGCTGATCGGCATCGTTCACAACGGCTTGTTTTATGGCGTCTTTTCAACCGGATACGATGCCAATCTGCACGCGCCGCCGTCGTCATGGGGCGCGGGCATTATCCTGGTGCCGGTTATCGGCGGAATTGCGGTCACATTTCTGGTGCGCCATTTTGCGCCGGAGGCCAAGGGGCACGGTGTGCCCGAGGTCATGGACGCCATCTACTACAAGCGCGGGGTTATTCGGCCGGTGGTGGCGGCGGTGAAGGCGCTGGCGTCGTCCATTTCGATCGGGTCCGGCGGCGCGGTGGGTCGCGAGGGGCCGATCGTCCAGATTGGCGCCGCGTTCGGTTCAACCCTCGGGCAGTGGCTGCCGCTGGCCGAGTGGCAGCGAATGACGCTGATTGCCTGCGGCGCGGCCGGCGGCATTGCCGCAACCTTTAACACACCGCTCGGCGGTGTGTTGTTTGCCGTGGAGTTGATCCTGCCTGAGATCAGCGCGCGCACACTGGTGCCGACGCTGCTGGCGACCGGTTCGGCGACTTTCATTTCGCGCCTGTTCTTCGGCGACTATCCGGCTTTCGACATTCCCGCGCTCGCCGATTACGGCAATACGGTCACCGACCCGCAGGCGTTGCTGGCCTACGCGATTCTCGGTGTGCTGCTCGGCATCGGCAGCATTATTTTCATCCGCGCGTTGTACGGCTTCGAGGATCTGTTCGAGCGCATTCCGGTGAACGATTACGTGCGCCACACCATCGGAATGATCGCGATCGGCTTGACGATGTATCTGATGCTGCGCACCACCGGCCACTATTACATTCAGGGCGTCGGCTACTCGACGGTGCAGGATGTGCTGAACAGAAGCCTCACGCTGCCGTTGTTCCTGTTTGTTCTCATGCTGCTGAAGATACTGGCGACGTCGGTGACGATCGGCTCGGGCGGGTCCGGGGGCGTGTTTTCGCCATCACTCTTTATCGGTGCAATGCTCGGCGGCAGTTATGCGGGTGTCGTGAACCATTTTGTCGCGCCAGGCCTGCTTGATCCCAGCGGCACCGCCGTGATCGGCATGGCGGGGCTGGTCGGCGGCGCGACCGGCGCGGTGGTCACCGCCATCGTGATGTTGTTCGAGATGACGCGCGATTACCATGTCATCATTCCGTTGATGATTGCGGTGTCGATCGCCTACGGCATTCGGCGCATCTACATGGAAAGCAGTATTTACGATCTGAAGCTGATTCGCCGCGGCCATTACATCCCGCAGGCGCTGCAGACTAACCTGTACTTGCAGCATACGGCCGGCGAGCTGATTTCGACGCCCGTGTTGCGAGTCGGTCCCGATCCCAATTTGAACCGCCTGCGCAAGATTTTGCGGCGGCTCAGGCGCCCGCCGCATGTCGTCGTGGTGGAGCGCGGCAAGGTCGAGACGATTGTTGTCGCCGACAAGGCCCGGCGGATGAGCCTGTCGCGAGGCTTCGCGCAGGCGCTGGAGGAATTTGGGGAGAAGCGTCACATCGTGGTGAGCGCGGATGATGTGGTGTTCGACATCGTCGCGCGGCTGCGCGATGCGCTGTGCGACGTGGCGCTTGTTACCGACAACGGGGAGATGAACAAGCCCGAGGAGATACTCGGCATTCTGACGTGGGCGGACGTGGCTTCCGGGTCGGTTTTGCCGCGGCCTTTGCTGGAGCGGAAGCGGCGTCAGCAGCGGGTTTGATGGAATCCGGGTCTGCCGGAGGGATTGCGTCGCCTGCAGCGGTTTGATTGCCCCTCACGCCCGGATCAAGTCCGGGGCAGGCTCTAGCCCTCTCCCCCTGAGGGGGAGAGGGAACCGGGAAGTCGAGAGGGTCGCTCGCGGTTTATTCTTCCAGGAAGCTGCGGAGCTGCTCTGACCGCGTCGGGTGGCGCAGCTTGCGCAGGGCCTTGGCCTCTATCTGGCGGATGCGCTCGCGGGTGACGTCGAACTGTTTGCCAACTTCTTCCAGTGTGTGGTCGGTGTTCATGTCGATGCCGAAGCGCATGCGCAGGACCTTGGCTTCGCGCGGCGTCAGGCCGGCGAGGACGCCGTGGGTGGCTTCGCGCAGGCCTTCGGTGGTCGCCGAGTCGACCGGCGAGGTGACCGAGATGTCTTCGATGAAGTCGCCCAGGTGCGAGTCTTCGTCGTCGCCGATCGGGGTTTCCATCGAGATCGGTTCTTTCGAGATCTTGAGTACCTTGCGGACCTTTTCTTCCGGCATTTCCATGCGGATCGACAGCTCTTCCGGCGTCGGCTCGCGGCCCATTTCCTGCAGCATTTGGCGGGAAATGCGGTTGAGCTTGTTGATCGTTTCGATCATGTGCACCGGGATACGGATGGTGCGCGCCTGGTCGGCGATCGAGCGCGTGATGGCCTGGCGAATCCACCAGGTGGCGTACGTGGAGAACTTGTAGCCGCGGCGGTATTCGAACTTGTCGACCGCCTTCATCAGGCCGATGTTGCCTTCCTGGATCAGGTCGAGGAACTGCAGGCCGCGGTTGGTGTATTTCTTCGCGATCGAAATCACCAGGCGCAGGTTGGCCTCGACCATTTCCTTCTTGGCGCGGCGCGCACGCGCTTCGCCGATCGACATGTGGCGGTTGATTTCCTTGATCTCGCCGATCGTGAGGTGCGTTTCTTCCTCGATCGCGACCAGCCGATTCTGCAGCCGCAGGATGTCGTCCTTGAGCTGCTTGAGCGGCGACGACCACTTGCGCCGCGCGCGGATCTGCTTCTCGACCCACTCAAGGTTGGTTTCGTTGTCCGGGAAGGTCTTGATGAAGTCGCGCCGCGGCATGCCCGCCTGCTTGACGCAGATGTCCATGATTTCGCGTTCCTGGTCGCGAATCCGCGCGATCATCTCGCGCAGGTTGATCGCGATCAGGTCGACGACCTTCGGCACCAGCTTGAGCTGCAGGATGGCTTCGGCCATCTGGCCGCGCGCCTTGATCGTGGATTTGTGGTCGGTGCCGTGCTTGTCCATCGCGCGCACGGTCTTGTCGTGCAGCTTCTGGATTTCGATGAAGCGGCGTGCCGCCTCTTCCGGATCCGGACCGGTGTCGACCGGCGCCTCATCCTCGTCGTCATCATCATCGTCGTTGTCGGCGTCTTCATCGACGTCGTCGCTGTCGTTGTTCGACGCGTTGGCGCTGGTGTCGTCCTCATCCTCGTCGGCGGCGGCGTCCTCGTCGGGCTCCGGCTCGACGAAACCGTTCAGCAAGTCGGTCAGCTTGGTCTGACCTTCGGCGACGGCGGCATAGATGTTGAGCAAAATCTGCGCGGTCTGCGGGTAGGTCACCAGCGCGGCGAGCGCCTGGTTCTGGCCTTCCTCGATGCGCTTGGCGATGCGGATTTCGCCTTCGCGGGTGAGCAGGTCGACCGTGCCCATTTCGCGCATGTACATGCGCACCGGGTCGGTGGTGCGGCCGAATTCGGCGTCCACGGCGGCGAGCGCCGCGGCGGCTTCCTCGGCGGCGTCTTCGTCGGTCGAGACTTCTTCGTCAGACAGGCTCAACGTATCGGCGTCCGGCGCTTCCTCGTGCACGCGGATGCCCATGTCGTTGATCATGTTGACAATATCTTCGATCTGCTCCGGATCGACAATATCGTCGGGCAGGTGGTCGTTGACCTCCGAATACGTCAGATAGCCCTGCTCTTTGCCGCGGGCGATCAGAATCTTCAACTGCGACTGACGATCTTCGCTCATGCTGTTACCGTAGTAGTAAAAATACCCGCAGTTTCGCGGGCGAAAACGATCAATTTTAGATGACGAGGGCCGCTGTTTCCAGTTTCAGCCGGCCTCGCTGTCGGTTTGCAGGCCGCTCAGGACCCGCAGCTCGGCCTTTTCCTCGGCGCTCAGTTCCTTGAGGGGCTTGACTCTCAGCGCTTCGAAGCGCTGCTCGCGCGGGCGCGCGCGGAACTGCTCGAGTCGCCCGATAAATTCCTCTCGGACGCCGTCTTCCGGGACCAGCAGCGACTCGGCGGCGAGCTTTTCAAGATGCCGGCCCTCCGGCCGCTGCCGCCAATGTTCCAGAATGCCTCCTGTCGTTATGTGGGGACGCTCCCGGATAAACTCAAGCAATTCAACAAATAAGCTCATTCCCGGCAGCTCGACCCGGGCCAGCTCCGCGCTGTCGCCGGCCACTTCCGCCAGCGCCGGCTGCTGCAGCAGCAGCGTGATAACGTGCTGCATCGGCGTTTTGGCGCCGCTCCGCGCGGCCCGCCGCCTCTGCGCCCGGGGCCCGGCGTCATCCGGCTGCTTCATAAGCATAGTCAATCTTTCGGCACTCAGACGGGCAATTTTTGCCAACTCGTCCAGCAACATCTGCCGGTAAACGGCGTCTGGAATGCGCGCGATCAGCGGCCTGGCGGCGGCAGCGAGCCGGGCGCGGCCGTCGATGCTGGTGAGGTCGCTGTCGGCGGCGAGGCGGTCGAGCAGGAACTTGGACAGCGGATCGGCCGATTTGATCCGCGCCTCGAACGCCGGCGCGCCTTCTGCGCGCACCAGCGAGTCCGGGTCCTCGCCTTCCGGCACGAACAGGAAGCGGATCTGGCGGCCTTCGCGCACCTCCGGCAGCGTCGTTTCCAGCGCCCGCCAGGCGGCGGCGCGGCCGGCGCGGTCGCCGTCGAAGCAGAAGACGACCTCGCGGGTGATCCGGAACAGGCGCTGCAGGTGCTGTGGCGTGGTCGCGGTGCCGAGCGTCGCCACCGCGTAGCGGATGCCGTGCTGGGCGAGCGCGATCACGTCCATATAGCCCTCGACGACCAGCAGCCGCGGGATGTCGCGCAGCGCCTGGCGCGCCTCGAACAAGCCGTAGAGTTCGCTGCCCTTGTGGAACAGCTCGGTCTCCGGCGAGTTGAGGTACTTCGGCTCGCCGCTGCCCAACACGCGGCCGCCGAAGCCGATGGTTCGGCCCCGCCGGTCGCGGATCGGAAACATGACCCGCTCGCGGAAGCGGTCGTAGAAGCCGCCGCTGTCTTTCTGGATGACCAGCCCGGCGGCGGCCAGTTGCTTCTGGGCCCGGGCGTCGCGGCCGAAGCGGCCGGCGAGCGTGTCCCAGCCGCCCGGCGCGTAGCCGAGGCCAAATTCGGCGGCGATTTTGCCGTCGATGCCGCGGCCCTTGAGGTAGTCGATGGCCGGCCGGTGGGTCTTGAGCTGCTCGCGGTAGTAACCGCTGACCTCGCCGATCAGTTCCGCCAGGCCCGTGTCTTTGGGCCGTTCGGCGCCGGCTTCGGTCGGCACTTCGAGGCCGAACTGGCCGGCGAGCTGCTTGACCGCCTCGACGAAGTCGAGATGGTCGTAGTCCATCAGAAAGCCGAGCGCGGTGCCGTGCGCGCCGCAGCCGAAGCAATGGTAGAACTGCTTTTGCGGGCTGACGGTGAACGACGGGGTTTTTTCGCTGTGGAACGGGCAGCAGGCGCTGAACTCGCGGCCGGCTTTCTTGAGCTGTACCCGGTTGCCGACGACCTCGACGATATCCGCGCGGGCGATCAGCTCATCGATGAAGGATTGGGGGATCATGGGGAGAAGAGCGGGGTTCGGGATTCGGGGTTCGGGAATCGGGAAAGACCCGCTACTTTTGCCAGCTGATGCGCGGCTAACGGCGCACGTAAGCCAAAGTCGGAAAGGGAGTTTAGAGGATGATTTCTTCCCCCGAACCCCGAGCCCCGTATCCCGAATCCCGTCTTCAAGATCATGCGACAAGCATAGCCCATCGCGAGGGCTCTAACCCGACAGCTTCGCCTTCACCTTGGCGCTGACGGCGGACATGTCGGCGCGGCCCTGCATCTGGTCTTTCAGCGCGGCCATGACGCGGCCCATGTCCTTCATGGATTCGGCGCCGGAGCCGGCGACGGCACGCTCGATCAGCGCGTCGATCTCGCCTTCGGAGAGCGGTTGCGGCAGGTAACGCTGCAGGATTTCAACTTCGCGGCTTTCGCGCTCGGCCAGATCGTTGCGGCCGGCAGAGGTGAACTGCTCGATCGACTCGCGGCGCTGCTTGACCATCTTGTCGAGCACCGCGATCGACTCGCCGTCGTTGAGGGTCGTCTGGCTGTCGATTTCGCGCTGCTTGACGGCAGCCAGCGCCATGCGGATGACGCCGAGGCTTTCCTTGTCGCCCGCCTTCATGGCGGTTTTCATGTCGGCGGTCAGCGTATCCTTGACTGACATGGGGGTATTACGGGGCTAAAGCGATGAATCTGTCGTTCCCGCGAAGGCGGGAATCCATTCTTGCTCAATAAAGACGCGTGCGGCGGGCTTGTTCGCGCGACAGCTTCTTCATGTGGCGCTTGACGGCCGCGGCCTGCTTGCGCTTGCGTTCCTGGGTCGGCTTTTCGTAAAACTCGCGGCGGCGAACTTCGGTCAGAATTCCGGCCTTTTCGCAGGCGCGCTTGAACCGCCGCAGAGCGGCGTCGAAATGCTCGTGTTCTTTAACCCGTACGCTTGGCATCCATTAGCCCTTGATCGAGAGTGAAGAGCGGGAATTCTACTCGCGAGTGTGTAGAATTGCAAAGCCATGAGAATCCTTGGAATTGAGACTTCCTGCGACGAAACCGCCGCCGCCATTTACGACGGCGAGCGCGGCCTGCTCGCGCATTCCTTATATAGCCAGGTCAAGGTGCACGCCGAGTACGGCGGCGTCGTGCCGGAGCTGGCGTCGCGCGACCATATCCGCAAGCTGCTGCCGCTGATTCGCCGCGCGCTCGAACAGGCTGACAGCACGCCGGCCGACATCGACGGCATCGCCTACACGGCCGGGCCCGGGCTGGCCGGTGCGCTGCTGGTCGGCGCCTGCCTCGCCCGCGCGCTCGCGTTCGCCTGGCAGAAGCCGGCGCTCGGCGTGCATCACATGGAAGGCCACCTGCTTGCGCCGATGCTGGAATCGCCGGCGCCCGCCTTCCCGTTCGTGGCACTGCTGGTATCCGGCGGTCACTCGCTGCTGGTCGAGGTGGCGGGACTCGGGCGCTACAACATCCTTGGCGAGTCGATCGACGACGCGGTCGGCGAAGCCTTCGACAAGACGGCCAAGCTCCTGGGTCTGCCGTACCCGGGCGGGCCGGCGCTCGCCGCGCTGGCCGAACACGGCGACCCGGCGCGATTCAAGTTGCCGCGGCCGATGACCGACCGGCCCGGCTTCGACTTCAGCTTCAGCGGCCTGAAAACGGCGGTGCTGGTCGAGCGCCGCAAGCTCGAACCGCTGGACGAGCAGAGCGCGGCCGACCTGGCGCGCGGCTTCGAGGAAGCAGCCGTCGATACGCTGACGATCAAGTGCGAGCGGGCGCTCGACGCGACCGGGCTGGATCAACTGGTCGTCGCCGGCGGCGTCGGCGCGAACCGGCGGTTGCGCGCCCGCCTGAACGAGATGATGGCCGCGCGCGGCGGGCAGGTGTTTTTCCCGCGCATGGAGTTTTGTACCGACAACGGCGCAATGATCGCCTACGCCGGCTGGGCGCGTATGAGTGCCGGCGAACGCGGCGCGGGCGACGGGCGCATCACGACGCGCTGGCCGCTGAGCGAACTCGAGCCGCCCGCGTAAGAACAAAGAAAGGAGTAGTCATTGGATATCGTATTCATTCGCGACCTGCGCATCGATACCGTCGTCGGTATCTACGATTGGGAGCGCAAGGTGCGCCAGACCGTGAGTCTCGATCTGGACATGGCAACCGACATCCGCCAGGCCGCGGCGAGCGACAAGATCGCCGACGCGCTGGATTACAAGGCCGTCGCCAAGCGGCTGATCGCCTACGTCGAAAGCCAGTCGTTCGAGCTGGTCGAAACGCTGGCCGAGCGGGTGGCGGAAATCGTCCTGAACGAGTTCCCGGTACCGTGGCTGCGGCTGAGCCTGAGCAAGCCGGGCGCCGTGCGCGGCAGCAAGAGCGTCGGCGTGATCATCGAGCGCGGAAGCAAAAATGATTGACGTATTTATCGGCATTGGCAGCAACATTGAGCCGGAGCATCATGTTGCTGCGGCGCTGGCCGCGCTCGAAAACCGCTTCGGCAGCATCCGCACGTCCACGATTTATCGCTCGCGCGCGGTCGGTTTCGACGGCAACGACTTTCTCAACCTCGTCGCCGCCTTCGGCACCGATCTGGACGTGAATGTGCTCGACGACGAGTTGCACCGTATCGAGACCGATTGCGGCCGCGACCGAAGCGCTCCCCGCTTCGCACCGAGAACTATCGACCTCGACCTGTTGCTGTACGGCGATGCCGTAATTGATGAGCAAAGGCTCAAGCTCCCGCGAGCGGAAATCCTCAAATACGCTTTCGTGCTGCAGCCACTGGCTGAACTCGCGGGTGACAGGCGTCATCCGGTAACGGGCCGCACTTTTGCGGAGCACTGGCGGCGGTTCGACAGCGACGAGCCACCGCTGATTGCAGTCGCGGCCAATTGATACGCAGCGCTACACCATCGCGCCGAACACCACCAGGCTGATGTTGTAAGTGAAGTGCGCGACCATCGCCGGGACGAGGGAGCGATAGCGCAGCCGCAAGCCGCAGTTCACCAGCGCCAGGATGCCCACCGCCAGCAGCCCCGGCCAGTAGTGGATTTTGTCCGGCAGGTGCACGGCCACAAATGCCGCCGTGGTCAGGATTACGGCGGCAGCCACGCCCCAACTGCGGGCAATGGCGGCGAACATCGCGCCGCGAAACAGGAATTCCTCGATCAGCGGCGCGACCAGCACCGCGAGCACGAGCATCACCAGGCGCTCGAACAGCGCGCCCTGCGCCAACTGGGCGAGCGGCCCGTCGAGCGCCTGGGGGTCGGGCGGCAGCACGCGCGTCAGCAACAGGAACATGCCGCAGCCGAGCACGATGCCGATAAGGGCGCCATGGCTCCAGGCCGGCTTCACCGGCCGCGTCCAGGCGATGCCGCGCGCGTCACCGTCCTTCATTAGCCAGCGCGCCCAGTACCGCGTCTGCAGCACCACCACAAGAATACCGAGCGGAATGCCGATGATGGCGCTGTACGCGATGATCGGCGGCTGTGACGCCTCCACCGCATCGGCCAGCGGGCGGCCGCCGGCGTTCAGGCCGAGATAAAATCCGAAGCCGATGCCGACGAGCGCGCCGGCGACATATTGCGCGCCGATATACTCCAGCAGCAGTACCAGCGCGTGGCCGGCATGGAAGCGGCGCGTGGCGTTCCGATTCGCCGCCAGGACTGGCGTGGGGGGTGAAGTTTGGTCGTCCAAGCGGTTATCCTACTCGATAGCAGCGGGAACTTTATCAGTTCGCGGGCTGACTAAACCAGATAGCGTCCGCTCAGGACGCCCAAAACAAAGCCATTCCCACCAAGGAGAGCTTGATGCGCCTACCGCTTACCGTGATGCTGTTTGCTGCCTGCACGGCGCTCGCCGCCTGCAGCAGCTCAGCCGAACCGTCGCAGGAGCAGGCCGCCCAGGCCGATCCGCAATCTTCCGCGGTCACCAACGAATCGATTCCGACCGGCCGCTTGCCCGACGACGTGCAGCCGCTGGCCTACAGTCTCGATTTCACGATGGACCCGGACAAGGCCGCCTTCACCGGCCACGAAGAAATCCAGGTCAAGCTGACCGAGCCGCGCGACACCATCTGGCTGCACGGCGTCGATATCGACGTGCAGAAAGCCAAACTGGTGCTTGCCGACGGCCAGTCGCTCGATATCAATTACAAGCAGGTCAACGACGACGGCGTCGTCAAACTGAGCCTGCCGAAGACCGTATCGCCGCAGAAGGTGAGCCTCGTGTTCGACTTCAAGAACGAGTATTCGCCGGGTCTGCTCGGCGCGTACAAGGTCAAGGAGAACGGCGACAACTACATCTTCACGCAGTTCGAAGCGATCGCCGCGCGCCGCGCGTTCCCGAGCTTCGACGAGCCGGGCGTCAAGACGCCGTTCACCTACAGCTTCACGGTGCCGAAGAGCGACAAGGTGGTGGCCAACACGCCGGTCACGAACAAGACCAACGCCGGCAACGGCATGGTGAAATGGGAGTTCGAAAGCACCAGGCCGCTGCCGACCTACCTGGTCGCCTGGGCCGTCGGGCCGCTCGACATCGTCAAGGGTCCTGTGATCCCGCCGAACGAGGTGCGCGATCATCCGGTGCCGGTCTACGGCGTCACGATCAAGGGCAAGGGCAACCTGATTCACTACGCGATCGAGCACGCGGACGAAATCATCGAGGCCGAGGAAAAGTACTACGGCATCGGCTACCCGTTCTCCAAGATTGCGCTGATCGCGGTGCCCGACTTTGCCGCCGGCGCGATGGAAAATCCGGGCGCCGTGACGTTCCGCGGCCGCCTGCTGCTGTTCGATCCGGACAATGCGCCGACCTGGCAGAAGCGCGCCTACTGGAGCGTGACCGCGCATGAACTCGGCCACATGTGGACCGGCGACCTGGTGACGGTGCCGTGGTGGAATGACATCTGGCTGAACGAGGCCTTCGCGACCTGGCAGGAACAGAAGGTCATGAAGACGCTGCATCCGGACTGGCAGCCGAAGATGGACATTCTCCAGACCCGCCAGTACGCGATGCGCGCGGACTCGCTGGTTTCGGCGCGCGCGATTCGCCAGCCGATCAAGGACACCGGCGACATCAAGACGGCGTTTGACGGCATCACCTACCTGAAGGGCGCCGCCGTTATCAGCATGTTCGAAAACTTCGTCGGCCCGGAAAAATTCCAGCAGGGCATGCACGACTACCTGAAGCAGAACGCCTACGGCAGCGCCAACCTGAGTGACTTCCTGAGCGCGATCTCCAAGGCCGCGGGTCAGGATGTCGGTTCGGCGTTCAAGACGTTCCTGAATCAACCCGGCCTGCCGCTGGTCGAGATGACGCTCAAGATGAAGGACGGCAAGCCGACGATGCATCTGGTGCAGTCGCGCTACCTGCCGCTGGGTTCCGCCGGCGACACCGAAGGCAAGCACTGGGATATCCCGGTCTGCGTGCGCTACCCGGCGGACGGCCAGGCGACGCAGCAGTGCTACATGCTCTCCGAGCATAGTGCCGATGTCGCGCTGAAGGGCGACGATCTGCCCGAGTGGTTCATGCCGAACGCGATGGGCAACGGCTACTACCAGTGGTCGCTCGGCCATACCGGCTACCAGCAGTTGACGCAGTCGCTCGACCAGCTCACGCCGGTCGGCCAGATGTCGCTGGCCGGCAGTATCGAAGCGGCTTTCCATGCCGGCAAGATCGATACCGCCGAAGCCATGCAGGCGTTGGCTCCGCTCGCGCACTCCAAGCATGAAGAGGTGGCCGAGGAGCCGATGGACCTCATCGGCTTCGCCCATGAATGGCTGACGGACGGCAAGGCGAAAAACGGCGTTGAAGCCTACGCCCGGAAGCTCTACAGCGGCTACGACGTCGCCGGCGACTTCGAGAAAGGCGGGGCGCCGGAGGATCCGAACCGAAGCGCGTTCGAATCGCACGTGGCCAGCTTCCTCGCTCACACCGGGCAGGACCAGAAGGTCCGTGAGGCGGCCACAGCCGGCGGCCTGAGCGTGCTCGGTATGAGCGACGGCGGCAAGGCGGACTTTAACGCCATGGCGCCGGACTTCATCCCTGTGGCGCTGCGCGTTGCGGTGCGGGAAAAGGGCGAACCAGTGTTCGACAAGCTGAACAAGTTGTTCAACGAGGCGCCGAACCCGTTCGTACGCAGCGCAACGCTGGAAGCGATGGCCAGCGTGACCGAGCCGAAGCTGGCGGAGCAGATCCGGAACATGGCGCTGAACCCGGAGGCCATCAAGCGCAACGAGATTGCAACGGTGCTCTTCAACCAGTTCAGTCAGCCGGAGACGCGGGACGCGTCGTGGCAGTGGACGAAGAAGCATTACGACAAGCTCGTCTCGCGCCTGCCGGGCAACTTCGGCGGCCGTCTGCCGCGGGTTGCGGCTATGTTCTGCAGCGAAGACAAAGCGGCCGAAATCAAGGCGTTCTTCCAGGGCACCCTGAAGGAGCACCCGGGCAGCGAGCGTACGCTGACGCAGGCGCTGGAATCCGCACATCTGTGTGCTGCACAGCGCAAGGCGCAAAGCGACTCGGCTGAGAAGTTCTTCAGCCAGTTCTAAAGCCTCGCGTTACCGCGACGAAAGCGCCGCCGCCCTGTAGTTGGGGCGGCGGCGCTTTTTTTTGCGGCTTTTGAAGCCAGACTTTCAGTAGTACATCATATGCAGGCCGGCATAAGGCCGGAGGCCGTTGCCGGCAACGCTTCGCTTATGCCGGCCTACATTTCGAGTCGTTGCTGTGAGCGCTCATTTCAATCAGTCTCCCTCTGATCTGCCTGTCCCCGACGCCGATGCCCGAGCGCACAGCGATCGCCTGCGCGCGCGCATCTTTGACGAGATAACAAGCGCCGGCGGCGCGATCACCTTCGAACGCTACATGGAGCTGGCGCTGTACGCGCCGGGCCTGGGCTACTACAGTGCGGGCGCGCAGAAATTCGGCGAGGCCGGCGATTTCATCACGGCGCCGGAAGCCTCGCCGCTGTTTTCGCGCATCGTCGCGCGCCAGTGGATCGAGATTCTTGCCGCTACCGGCGGCGATACCGTGCTGGAGCTGGGTGCCGGTTCCGGTGCGCTGGCCGCGGCGGCGCTCGCCGAAATGGCCGCGCGCGACGCACTGCCGGCGCGCTACTGGATTCTGGAAACCAGCGCCGAGCTGCGGGCGCGTCAACAGGCGCAGCTCGAGCAGGCGCTGCCGGCCGACGTGTTTGCGCGGGTGGCGTGGCTGGATTCGCTGCCCGAGGCACCATTTCGCGGCGTGATCTTCGGCAACGAGGTGCTGGACGCATTGCCGGTGGCGCGCTTTGCCGTGACAGACAACGGTTTGCAGGAGCAGGGCGTGGCGCGTGATGGCGACGAACTGGTTTGGCGGGCCGTGGCGCCGCGCGATGCCTTGCGCGAGGCTGTCTCCGCGGTCGAGAAGGAGCGCGGCGCGCCCTTTCCGCCGGATTACGAGTCCGAGATCAATCTGAACCTGCCCCCGTTCGTCCAGGGCCTGGCGGATTGCCTCGAATCGGGTGCGCTGTTGTTGATCGATTACGGCCTGCCCCGCTCCGCTTTCTATCTCGATGAACGCGCCGCCGGCACGCTGATGTGCCATTACCGCCACCGCGCGCACGGCGACCCGTTTCTATTTCCGGGGCTGCAGGACATCACCGCGCATGTCGATTTCACCGCGGTGGCCGAAGCCGGCGCTGCGGCCGATCTGGATGTAACGGGCTACACCACCCAGGCCTTCTTTTTGCTGGGCGGCGGGCTCGAAGAGGCGCTGCGCGAATCGGACGCGGAGGCGACGCGCGCGCATCTCGAACTGACGCGCCAGGTGAAGATGCTGACATCGCCGGCCGACATGGGTGAGCGCTTCAAGGCGATCGTGCTGAGTCGGGGACTGGATGCGCCGCCGAGCGGATTCGCGTTAAGGGACTTGCTGCATCAACTGTAGGCCGGCATAAGGCCGCCGGCCGTTGCCGGCGTCGTGCTTGCCGGGAACGCCCGCTTCGCGGGCTTATCCCGGCCTACATTTGATACTCGGCTTTGAAGCCGGCGATGGCATTGCGGCGTAGCTTGCGCAACTGTTCGCCCAGTTCAGAGCCGCTATAACCTTCCTCGGCCAACTGGCGCGCATCGACAGTCTGCGCCGCCTTGAGCGCGCCGCGCAGGTAATCCGGCTGCGGGTAGTCGCGATCTTCCAGCCCGGCGCGGCCGCGCGCGTCGGCCTCGCAGACCAGCAAAAACTGCTCAAAGCGTTCCGGGCGGCGAAAGGCGTCGACGCCTTCAAATAACTTCAGCACCGTCTCCGGCTTGAGTTGATCCGCACGATGGCAATGCAGATGCCAGCGAGACACGATCACGCCGAGGTCGCGCAGTGCCTTCGGTATGCGCAGCCGCTGGCACAGCGCCTCCACATGCTTTATGCCGCGTCCTTCGTGGCCGTGATGCGATGGCAGAATGTCCGCCGGCGTATCCGCCTTGCCCAGGTCGTGCACCAGCGCCGCAAAGCGCACCGCAAGGTCATCGCTTAACCGCGTCGCCTGCTCGATCACCATCAGCGTATGCGCGCCGGTATCGACTTCGGGATGATGCTTCGGCGGTTGCGGCACGCCGAACAATGCGTCGACCTCCGGGAACACGGCCGCCAGCGCGCCGCAGTCGCGCAGCGTCCGGAAGTAAATCCCCGCCGCGTCGGCCATCAGCGCGCGGCTGGTTTCCTTCCAGACGCGTTCGGGCACCAGCGTCGCCAGTTCGCCGCTGTCGGCCATGCGGCGCATCAGCGCCAGTGTCTCCGGCGCGATCGTGAAGCCTAGCGGCGCGAAGCGCGCGGCGAAGCGGGCGACGCGCAGCACCCGGAGCGGATCTTCTTCAAATGCCGGCGAGACGTGACGCAGCACACGGCCTTCGAGATCACGGCGGCCGCCATACGGGTCGATCAGTTCACCGTCCGGCGCCTGCGCCATCGCGTTGATGGTCAGGTCGCGGCGCCGAAGGTCGTCCTCCAGGGTGACGCCGGCCGAGGCGTCCACTTCAAAGCCATAGTAGCCGCGCCCGCTTTTGCGCTCGGTGCGCGCCAGCGCGTATTCCTCGCTGGTGTCGGGATGCAGAAAGACCGGAAAGTCCTTGCCGACCGGTCTGAAGCCGCGCGAGCGCATGTCGTCGGCCGTCGCCCCGACCACGACCCAGTCCTGCTCGCTGACCGGCAGTTGCAGCAGGCGGTCGCGCACGGCGCCGCCGACGAGATAGATTTCCATGGCGGACATGGTAGCCTGATTTACTTACACTGGCCGAACATCATGGAAGGAGAACAGCAATGAAGTTGACCGTTACCGGCATCGAACAGGATCGGCCGATCCCTGAACGCTACGCCTTCGGTGCGCCGGACAGCGACAGCCCCATGCGGCTGAGCGACAACCGCAACCCCGGCATTCAATGGAGTGCGCTGCCCGAAGGCACCCGCTCGCTGGTGTTGCTATGCGTCGACCCCGATGCGCCCAGCGACCCGACCGATGCCAACCAGGAAGGGCGCGAAGTCTCGCCCGACCTCAAGCGGACCGAGTTCTATCATTGGGTGATGGTGGACATCCCGCCCGATGGGACGATCGAGGAAGGCGCGGTGGCCGATGGCATTACGCCGCATGGCAAGCAGAATCCGCCTTCGCCGGAGGGCAGCCGCCAGGGCCTGAACAGCTACACGATGTGGTTCGCCGGCGACAAGGATATGGAAGGCCGGTACTTCGGCTACGACGGGCCGTGCCCGCCGTGGAACGACACGCTCGTCCACCACTACCATTTCCGGTTGCTGGCGACGGATCTGGCGCGTTGCCCGGTCGGCGACGCATTTGACGCCGCGGATGTGCTGGCCGCAATCCAGGGCCACGTGCTGGACGAGGCCGAGGTGGTCGGAACCTACACCCTCAACCCGAAATTAATGTAGTCCTGGCTGCGGCTTGAGCCGGGCGCAGGATGCTCAAGGCTGCGACGCCTGATCCGGCGCCGACTGATGCGCGGGCACGGTGAAGTGAATGATCGTCGAAGCCTCGCGCGCATGGAGCCGGTGGTCGTCGCCCATCGTCGGCCTGTGATAGCTGCTGGCGATGATCTCTTTTGCCTGCTTTTCGTAATAGCCCTTCGGCGCGGCGCCGGTCACCCGAATGTTGGTGGCTGAGCCGTCCGGCTGCACGGTGTAGGCGACCTGCACGATGCCTGAAACCTGCCGGACCGGGTACGCCGGCGGTGGTGCCGGTTTCTTCGGCTTCGGCCGCTCTCGTTTCGGCTCGACGCCGATCAGCGCGTTGACTTCGCCCATCGAGATCCGGTGGATGCCTTTGACGACGTTCATCGTCATTTCGTGGGCCGGCCGGCGGGTCTTCATGACGATATAGCCGGTCACGGTCAGGACCAGCGCGCTGGCCAGCACGGCAGCGCCGGCAATTCGCAAGAGAGTCGATAGCTTCATACGGGGAATCTAGGTGTCTGCCGCGTCGAGTTCAAGGGCTGTCGAGTTGACGCAGTAACGCATGCCGGTGGGCGCCGGGCCGTCCGAAAACAAATGGCCCAGATGCGCATCACAGCGGGCGCAGCGGATTTCGGTGCGGACCATGCCATGGCTGCGATCCGTTTCGGTCGTAACGTTGCCCGCCTCGACCGCCTGCGTAAAGCTGGGCCAGCCGGACCCGGAGTCAAACTGGTCGGCGGAATCGAACAGTTCCGAGCCGCAACAGACGCAGCGAAAAATGCCGTCTGCGCCCGGATGCACGTAGCGGCCGGAAAACGGCCGGTCCGTGGCGCCCTGGCGGGTCGACGCGAATTGCTCCGGCGTCAGCACTTCCCGCCATTCGCTCTCGCTCCTGGCAATCCTGTCGCTCTTCATGGCTGCAATTTTACCACATGGCTCCATGGAACCATGCAGCCCTTAATGTTAGTAAAGCCTTTCTCAGAGCCCCGGAGAAGTTCGCCTGCAAGGCGCGTTCGCGCCGGCGTAGCCATCTACGGCAAGCGGACGCAACGCGGCAGGCGGACTTCTCCGGGGCTCCCTTCGGGCGGGCCGCTGCCGGGCCATCTGCGGCGTTGCGCGTTCTTGAAATGGGCGACCATTCCGGCGAACGCGCGCCTTGCATCTGACCCGGCAGCGGTCCCGCTGAGACAGGCTTTACTAGCATTAAGGGCTGCTAATCTGTTAAAGTTCCCGGCGCTTTTTCTTCCGCCATCCTTCTACTCCGGAGCTTGAGCGAATGACCATTCGACTGTTTGGCGCGGCTGCGCTTTTTGCCGGCGCCGCGCTATTTGCGACTGCCGCCCAGGCTGCCGGCGATCCGGCGCAGGGCAAGATCAAGTCGCAAACCTGCCTGGGCTGCCATGGCATTCCCGGCTACATGACCGTCTACCCCGGGTACCCGGTGCCGAAACTCGCCGGCCAGCATGCCGCTTACATCGTGGCGGCGCTCAAGGAGTACAAGTCCGGCAATCGCGATTTCCCGACCATGCAGGCCCAGGCCTCGGCGCTGAGCGAACAGGACATGCAGGATATCGCCGCGTATTTCGAAAGCCTGGCCAAGCCGGTTGCCGGCGCGGCCGAGAAGGGAGCGTCGCAATGAAGAACGCGTTATTCGTCGCCTGTGCGCTGACGCTGGCATTGGCCACCCCGGCCGCCCTGGCCGACGGCAATATTGCTGCCGGCAAGAAGAAATCCACCGCGTGCGCGGCGTGTCACGGCCCGACCGGCCTCAGCACGGCGGACCAGTTCCCGGTCCTCGCCGGCCAGTACTACGAATATCTGCTCCATGCGCTCAAGGAGTACAAGGCGGGCACCCGCAAGAACGCCATCATGAACGGCATGGTAGCCGGTCTGGATGAGCAGGACATGGAAGACCTGGCGGCGTATTTCTCGTCGCAGCCCAGCCCGCTCCACATGCTGCCGCGTTCCGGGTCCGGGCTCGACTGACACGCGTAATTCGCGGCCCTGCGCGGCGCGCATGAATTCGCTCAAAAACAAAACCGCCCTCGTAACCGGCGCCTCCCAGGGCCTCGGTTCGTTCATCGCCCGTGCGCTGGCCGTCGAAGGTGCGCGGGTGGTTCTCGCCGCACGTTCGATCGACAAGCTCGAGGATGTCGCCCGCTCCATTCGCGATCGCGGCGGCGAAGCGATTTCCGTTCAGGCCGACATCACCGACGACACGGCACGCGGCAACCTGGTCAAACGTGCTCGCATCGAATTCGACCGCATCGACATCCTGGTCAACAACGCGGGCGTCGACGACATCGTTCAGTATGAGTGGCAGAAGCCGGAAGAAATCCGCGGGCTGCTCGAGGTCAATCTGCTCGCGCCGCTACTGCTGACCCGCCAGATCCTGCCCGACATGCTCGAACGCGGTGACGGGCATATCGTCAACATTTCCTCCCTCGCCGGCCGCACCGGCATGCCCTACGCTGTCGCGTACGCGGCCTCCAAGGCGGGGCTCGCGCAGTGGAGCCTGTCGCTGCGCACGGAGCTGGCGGATCGGGGCGTGAAGGTGTCGATAGTGTCGCCCGGCTTCGTCGGCGACGCCGGCGTGTTTGCGCGGCGCAAGAAGAACCCGCCGGGCAGCCTCGGCACGAGCCGGCCGACGCAGGTGGCCCGCGCGGTAATCAAGGCGCTGGAAACGAACGCCGCCGAAATCGTCGTCAATCCGCGCCCGGCGCGCCTGTTGATGGGGCTTCAGGCTGTCTCGCCGGAACTCGCCGCGCGCGTCGCGGATCGCCTCGGGCTGGTCGCCTTCCTGCGGAGCCTCGCCCGGACGAACTAGCTTCGGCAATCAGCTTCTCAGGCCGGTGCCCTTGTTGAGCAGATACAGCGCGACGCTGAACAGCACGACGAGAAACGTGCAGATGATCCCGTAGGCGATGCCGATCGAAATGTCCGACACGCCCAGAAATCCGTAGCGGAACGCGTTGACCATGTACAGGATCGGGTCGATCTTGCTCAGCATGCGCCAGGTCGGCGCCAGCAGGTCGATCGAGTAGAACACGCCGCCGAGGTAGATCAGCGGGGTCAGCACGAAGGTAGGGATGATCGTGACGTCGTCGAACTTCTGCGCGAAGATCGCGTTGATCAGCCCGGCGAGCGCGAACACCATAGAGCACAGAATCACGACCGTCACCATGACGAACGGATGGGTCAGCGGCAGGTGGGTGAACAGGGTCGCGATGATCGCGACCAGAATGCCGATCAGCAGCCCGCGGCAGACGCTGCCGGCCACGTAGCCGAGCAGAATCAGCACGTTCGGCAGCGGCGAGACCAGCAGTTCCTCAATATGGCGGCCGAACTTGGCGCCGAAAAACGACGACACCGAGTTGGTGTACGAATTCATCACCACCGAGTTCATGATCAGCCCCGGCGCGAGATATTCCATGTAGCTGTAGCCGCCCATCTCGCCGATGCGGTGGCCGATCAGGCTGCCGAAGATGATGAAATACAGCGTCATCTGGATGGCCGGCGGCACGATGGTCTGTACCCAGATGCGCAGGACGCGGTTGACCTCTTTCAGGACCAGCGTTTGAAAGCCGATGTAGCTGTCGCGCAGCGGCAAACTAGTCATTGTTTTTGCGCTCCGTCATCCGGATGAACAGTTCCTCGAGGCGGTTCGCCTTGTTGCGCATGCTCAGCACCTGGATGTTCTGGGCCGACAGGCGCTCGAAGATGCCGTTGACGTTCTGGCCGTTGCTGATTTCGATTTCGAGCGTCGTGTCGTCCACCTGGGTGGTCGGGTAGCCGTTGAGCTTCGGCGGCGCCGTCAGCGGTTCGCGCAGGTTGAGCACAAACGTCTCGGTGTGCAGCTTGCCGAGCAGCGTCTTCATGCTGCTGTTTTCGACGATCTCGCCGTGGTCGATGATGGCGATGCGCCGGCACAGCGTTTCCGCTTCCTCGAGGTAATGCGTCGTCAGAATGATGCTGACGCCCTCGGCGTTGATGCGGCGCAGAAACTCCCACATCGAACGGCGGATTTCGATATCCACGCCAGCGGTCGGCTCGTCGAGAATCAGCAGGCGCGGCTCGTGCATCAGCGCGCGGGCGATCATCAGCCGGCGCTTCATGCCGCCCGACAGGTTGCGCGAAATCTCCTCGCGCTTGTCCCACAGGCTGAGCTGCTTCAGGTACTTCTCGGCGCGCTGCCTGGCGATGCGCCGCGGAATGCCGTAGAAGCCGGCCTGATTGACGACGATGTCCTCAACCTTCTCAAACTGGTTGAAGTTGATTTCCTGCGGCACGAGGCCGAGGCAGGACTTGGCCAGCGGAAATTCACGGTCGATATCGTGGCCGAAGACCTCAACATGGCCGGCAGTCTTGTTGACCAGTGACGAGATGATGCCGATGGCGGTGGTCTTGCCGGCGCCGTTCGGACCGAGCAGCGCGAAGAACTCGCCTTCTTCGACATCGAGATCAATGCCCTTCAGCGCATGAACGGTGCCGTGATAGGTCTTGGTGAGATTGCGGATCGAGAGTGCTTTCATCGGGAGAATCTTGCAAAGAGCCGAATATCATAACATCTGGCAGCGCCCGGCTGGTGATTGCCCCGAGTCTCAAAGCGGGTGGCGTTTGTTAGGCTGAGGCCATGGCGCAAATCCCCCGCGAAACCGGTCTCGATAAAACCGCCGCCCTGCTGTCCGAGGGGTATCGGTTCATTCCCGAGCGGTGCCGGCGCCACCACTCGGATATATTCGAAACCCGGCTGATGCTGCGCAAGGCGGTATGTATCTCCGGCCCCGAGGCGGCCGAGGTCTTCTACCACCCGGACCGCTTCACGCGTAAGGGAGCGATGCCGCCTACCGCGCTCAAGCTGCTGCAGGATAAGGGCAGCGTTCAGCAACTGAGCGGCGACGCACACCGGCATCGCAAGCACATGTTCATGTCGCTGATGACGGAGGCGAACCGCGAGCGGCTGCTGGAGTTGTTCGAACAGGAGTGGCGCGCGAGCCTCGCGAAGTGGCAGTCGATGGAGGAAGTCGTGCTGCATTACGCGGTGCAAGGCATCCTCTGCCGCGCCATCTGCCGCTGGTCCGGCATTCCGCTGACCGAATCGGAGGCGCAGCGGCGCACCCGCGAATTCGGCGCAATGATCGATGGTGCGGGCTCGGTCGGCCCGCGCAATTGGCAGGGAATGGCGCTGCGCGCGCGCACCGAGCGCTGGGCGCGGGAACTGATCGAGGAAGAGCGCAGGGCCGCGCAACCCGCGCCGGAAGACACCGCGCTGCACCGTATTGCGCGCTACCGCAACCGCGACGGCACGCTGTTCGACGTAAATACGGCCGCCGTGGAGTTGGTCAACATCCTGCGACCCACCGTCGCCGTCGCCCGGTTCATCACCTTCGCCGCGCTGGCGTTGCACGACTACCCCGAGTGGCGCGGCAAGCTTGGCGGCGGCGACGAGCGTGAGCGCTTCGTTCAGGAAGTGCGCCGCTTCTACCCGTTCTTCCCGCTCATCGGCGGGCGTGTGCAACAGACATTTGAATGGCGCGGCTACCATTTTGACGAGGGAACGTGGGTCGTCCTCGACATCTACGGCACCGATCACGACGCCCGCGCCTGGAATGACCCGGAGGTTTTCCGCCCCGATCGATTCCGCGGCGGCAACCAGAGCCCGTACAACCTGATCCCGCAGGGTGCCGGCGACTATTACAAAGATCACCGCTGTCCGGGCGAATGGATTACGATCGACCTGATGAAAGCCGCGGTGCGTCTGCTCACTACGGCCATGCGCTATGACGTCCCTAAGCAGGACTTGAGCGTGGATCTCTCCCGCCTGCCGGCGATTCCGGCGAGCCGCTTCATAATCAAAAACGTCCAACCGCTTTAGTCTCGCCTTGCGGTGGCGCCCGCTTTGCGTTCCGCGCCGATAACTCTTATCGTGGCCGGCCGCATTCCGGCACCTAACCACAACATGGCAGTCCTGCTCTCCTTGCTCGCCGCCGTCGCCTATGGCGGCTCCGATTTCGCCGCCGGCCTCGGCAGCCGCCGCATCGGCGCCAGCGCGGTGGCAGCCGGCGTGCAGTTGTTGAGTCTGATGACCGTCGCGATCGCACTGAGCCTGTTCAGTGGTGCGGGTCCGACGTGGGCGCCCATCGGCTGGGGCGCGCTCAGCGGCGTGGGCAATGCGCTCGGTACGCTGACCCTTTATCGTGGCTTCGCGATCGGCCGCATGAGCGTGGTCGCCACGCTGTCGGCCGTCGTGACGGCGCTGGCCCCGGTGCTGGTCGGCGTCGCGCTGGGCGATCGACTCTCCGGCCTTGCCGTCGCCGGCATCGTCATCGCGATTCCGTCGATCGCGCTGGTGTCGTGGCAGAAACAGGAGGCGGGCGACACGGGCCGCGCCGGCGCAGTGGAAGGCGCGCTGAGCGGCGTCGGTTTCGCGCTGCTGTTCATCGCGCTCGACCAGGCTGGCACCGGTTCCGGCGCGTGGCCGCTCGTTATCGGCCAGGCGACCGCTTTCCTGCTGCTGATACCGCTTGCGCTCAAAAAGACTGCCGTCGTCAAAGCGTGGCGTTCGGCCGCACTACCGGTGCTGCTTGGCGGCCTCCTCGGCGGAGTGTCCAATCTTCTGTTTCTCGCCGCCACCGGCGTGGGCCAACTTGCAGTCGTGGCGGTCCTGACGTCACTGTATCCGGCAGCAACGATACTACTGGCACGAATATTCCTTAACGAACGTTGGACGCGTGTGCAGGCGGTAGGCCTTTGCTGCGCCGCGGTTGCCGTGGCACTGATCAGTTCAAGGTAGAAACGTAAATGAAAAATAAGAAAGATCAGAATGGATATTTTCAAGCTGTTGTCGCCGAGGAAGTGGCCAAACTTCAGGGCACCTGGCGGCAAGTCGCCTGTGAAATTGATGGTGTTAGAGACGCAATGGACGAATTCGGTGCCTCACCGCGCGTCACTTTCGATGGCGATAGCTATCTAGTGACGACCGCGGATGGGCGCATCGTAATTGAAGGCAAGTTCCGCATTGATCCGACGCAAAGGCCGAAGGCGGTAGACTGGATTGACGCGGTCGGCGCCGACGCGGGCAAGACGTTGCCGGCCATTTATGTTCTGGAAGGGGATCGTTTCATGTTTTGTGCTGCCGATGAAGGTCAGCCGCGGCCGGCCGCATTTGCAGCCGGACCCGGTCAGGTACTGCGAATTCACCAACGCGAGGTGGCACGCAAGGTTGGCCGTCGTTGAGTCCGATGAAAGCCGTAGTGATTAAAGCGTACGAACGACCGTACGATAACCCCATCTCCGTTTCGGCTGGAGAGCCCGTCACGCCCGATTTCGGCAAGACCACGGACGTTGCCGGGTGGGTCTGGTGTATCGCCGAGGATGGAAGAGCCGGCTGGACGCCGGAGCGGTGGCTGGTGCAGCGGGGCGGCGCATGGCTGCTGGATCGCGACTTCAATGCAATCGAGTTGACCGTGGCTCCGGGCGCGGTCGTCGATGTGGCCCTTGAGGAAAGCGGCTTCTTCTGGGTTACCACCGAAAGCGGTGAGCGCGGCTGGATTCCATGTGAGAATGTCGCTGTTTCGTCGGAAGGAAGCTGAGCCGATGGCACTTAATTTGGACTTGCGCGAAATTCGCAATAGCGACGCGGACATCGACCTCGTCGCGCCGCTGTTCGACGG
>DASSNT010000042.1:0-18902 GCA_035701285.1 Gammaproteobacteria bacterium
GCGCGACACGGACACGCTACACCGCATCGATCCCGCCGTGGTAAAGAAGGAAGTCGAAGCCGCGGGCTTCGTGTTCGACGGTGCCAGCGATGCGTTGCACAATCCGAACGACCCGCACACCAACATCGTCTTCGACGAGTCTGTCCGTGGTCATACGGATCAATTCATCTATCGCTTCCGAAAACCAGCCGGCTAGGATGCTACGTCGGCAACGGTAAAGGCCCGACGTTCGCACTGGCTGGCTCGCTAAAAACAACGGTTTCTGCTGTAGATATTGCGCCCTGACCCGCTGTATCATCGGCCCGAATTTGGGCTAGCAATCGCGAATCAATTCGAATCGCTTCAGCTGCTCCTGTCGAAAGGCCGCAGCCAGTTTAAGGTGCTTGATGTTCGGGAATTTTGTAGAGGCTGTCAGGGTCTTTCGCGAGCATCACGGTTCGTCGTGGCTCAGCTTCGTGTACTACCCGATGTTTTCAGCCGTTCTGCTGTATCGGCTCTCGGTATGGCTATGTGTTTTGAGGGTCAGGTCTTGAAGGACAACGAGATGGGTGAAATAGCGATTACCTCCCGGCGGCCCGGCCGCGTTTGGTCCATTCTGCAGAATCCTTTGAGCCGCATCGTCCTTTTTGCGTTTGCACTGGCGACGATGATCTCGGCCATCGGCTGGTTGTCCTCGACTGCCGGTATCGCGTCACGCAGCGCCGCGGGCATTGGTGTGGCCGTGTTGCAGATCGTAGCCACGTGCGCCATTTACGTCGGTCTGGTTCGCTGGCTGGAGCAGCGTCGCGTCGTGGAGTTCGGCCGCCATCGCGCGTGGGGCGAGTTCGGGGCCGGGTTCGCGCTCGGGCTGGCGCTGTTCGGCATCACCATGCTGGTGCTGTACCTGTCGGGACTCGCAGCATTTGAGCACGCCGCGGCGTGGCCGGGTCTGATCTACCCGCTGGCCGGCGCGATCGCAACGGCATTTTTCGAGGAAATCGCCGTGCGCGGCGTGCTGTTTCGCATTGTCGAGGAACACCTGGGCACATGGCTGGCGCTCGCATTCAGTGCGGCCGCCTTCGGCGCGTTGCATGCGGGCAACCCCGGCGCTACCGTAACCAGCAGCATCGCCATAGCGCTCGAAGCAGGCGTTCTGCTGGCGGCCGCATACATCTACACGCGCCGCCTGTGGCTGGCAATCGGTCTGCACGCCGCCTGGAACTTCGCCGAGGGCGGTATTTTCGGTGCCGACGTTTCCGGCATCGACTCGCACGGTCTGCTGGCTACGCGGCTGTCCGGGCCGCCCCTCGTCAGCGGCGGAAGCTTCGGCCCGGAGGCATCCGTCGTCGCCGTCGCAGTGTGCCTGATCTCGGCTGTCGTGCTGCTCAGCCTCGCGTGGCGCCAGAGCCGAATCGTCGCACTGCGGTTCCCCCGGCCGCGAGCCGTTTCATCCGATATTGCATAGCGCCCTGCACCCCCAACCAGCGGATCAACCGGCAGCGCCATTTTTCGGCTACGCTTCGTGTCTGTCGGCTGCGTTTTATCCGCGCCCCAGCCGCGCAATCCACCGGTAAAGCACGACAAGGCTCCCGACAAAGACGATCCCGCCAATCCAGATCGATGCAGTTTCAAAGCCTGAGCCCACCAGCGCGAGCGGCGTGTTGCTGCCGGAGAACGCGACCACCGCGGCAAGCACAACACCCAGCAGACTTTCGCCAACGATGAGGCCGGAGGCGAGCAGGACGCCGAGTTGTTTGGTGGCTTCCGGTTTGGCGCTGCGGTCGGCGCGGCGGTTGTAGTACCAGCCGGCAATGGCGCCTACGACCACCATCAGCGTGGTCGAGGTCGGCAGGTAGATGCCGAGGCCGACTGCCAGCGGCGGCAGGCGGACGGATTTGGCGGTGCGGGCGAGGATTTCATCGACGATGATGATCGCGATGCCGATGCCGCCGCCGATGCCGATCAGGCTCCAGTCGATGTTGCTTTGGATGACGCCCTGGGCCAGCGCGGAGATCAGGCCGGCCTGCGGGGCGGGCAGGGCGCGCGACGGGTCGGCGCCGGGGGCGCCCACGAAGCCGTAGGCCTGCTGGAGCATGTCCAGTACCGGCGGGATGACCAGCGCGCCGGCGATGACGCCGATGACCAGCGCGAACTGCTGTTTCCATGGCGTGCCGTCAACCAGTTGGCCTGTCTTCAGGTCCTGCAGGTTGTTGTTGGCGATCGAGGCGACCGCGAACACGATCGACGTCAGGAACAGCGCGAACGCAACCAGTGCCTTGCCGACGTCGCCGGGGTACATTTCCTTCACGCCGGCGGCCAGCGCCACGGCGGCGATCACGACCACCAGGATGCCGACGCCCGACAACGGGCTGTTGGACGAGCCGATCAGGCCGGCCATATAGCCGCAGACGGCTGAGACCAGGAAGCCCATGATGATGGTGAAGATCGCGCCGCCGATCACCAGCGGCCAGACGTGCGCGCCGAGGCCGCTCAGGTCGCCGAAGTAGCCAAGCAGCCACGCGACCGGGACGAGACAGACGAGGCTGATGATCGCGACCGTGCCGATCGGCATGTCCTGCTCGGTGCGTGGCAGCGTGTGCGCCTGGCCCGACTTGCGAACGCGCGCGGCCGCCATCGCGCCGGCGAGGCCGGTGGCGACCGGTTTGACCAGTTTGGCGAGCGTCCAGATAGCGGCGATGCCGATCGTGCCGGCGCCGATGAAGCGCACGTATTCGCTCCAGGTGTGCTGCGCGATGGCGACCGCGTCACCGGTAGCCGGGTGCAGGAAACTGAAGTACGGCACCGCCCAGCCCCAGCCGATGAATGCGCCGACCAGCATCGCGATGCCGACCCACAGGCCGACCAGGTGACCGACCGCGAACAGCGCGAACGACAGGCTGAAGTCGAAGCCGGTGGCGCTGCCCCGATCGCTGCCGGAGCTGAAATACTGCGAGACCGCGGCCGCGAAAATGCGCGTCTGCACGATCACGTAAAAGGCCGCCGCGACCACGCCCCCGACGACGATTGCCTTGACGCCGGTGCCGCCGGTATCGACCGCCTCGACTTCCTCGCTCTTCGCCCGGCCGGAACCGACCTTGAGCACCTCGGCGCAGGCCACGCCTTCCGGATACGGCAGGTCCGAATCCGTCACCAGCGCGCGGCGCAGCGGAATCGTGTACATCACGCCGAGGATGCCGCCGGTGGCGCAGATGCCGAAGGTCATCCAGAACGGGAACCCGTTCCACCAGCCGACGATCACCAGCCCCGGCAGCACGAAAATAATCGCGGAGAGCGTGCCGGCGGACGAGGCGACCGTCTGGACGATGTTGTTCTCCTGCATCGTCGAGTCGCGAAACGCGCGCAGCATGGTCATCGAAATGACCGCGGCCGGAATCGACGTGGAGAAGGTGAGACCCGCCTTGAGGCCGAAGTAGACGTTCGCGGCGGTAAAGATAATCGTTATAAAGATGCCGATGATCAGGCCGCGGATCGTCAGCTCGTTGAGCGGCGCCGGGGCTGCCGCGGTCGTGTTCATCGTACTGGCTTCGCTGTTCATCGAATGTCATCTCCGATCAGGTACTTCTGCACTGGCCTGGCCAGCAGCGCAAACACGATGCCGACGCCGATGATGATCAGCGCCAGCTCCAGGTAAATATGCGGCATGGTCGAGACATCCTTGGCGCTGAACTGACCGGCGATCAGGCCGGCGACCAGTTCGCCCAGCGACATCGATACGAACCACATGCCCATCATGCGTCCGCCATAGCGCCGCGGCGCCAGCTTGGTCGTCGCCGACAGGCCGATGGGGCTCAAGCACAACTCGCCGGTCGTGTGCAGCAGGTAGGTCGAGGCGAGCCAGAACGGCAGCACGTCGCTGCCGGCGACGACAATTTCGGCCGCGCCGAACATGACCAGGAAGCCGGCGCCGAGGAAGATCAGGCCAAGCGCAAACTTGCCCGGAATCGACGGGTTCAGGTTGCGGCGCGCGAGCCAGACCCAGCCGGAGGCGAACAGCGGCGCGAGAATCAGGATATACACCGGGTTAAAGCTCTGGAACCAGGTCGCCGGCACCATCCAGCCGAACATTTCGCGGTCGGTGTAACGCTCGGCGAACAGCGCGAAGTTGGAGCCGGTCTGCTCATAGCCTGCCCAGAACAACGCCGAGGCAATGAACAGCATCGCGAGGACTCCAAGATGCTTTTTCTCGCGGCTGTCCAAGCCGCCAAATATTGCCAGCCATGACATGAACCCGATGCCGATCAACAGGATGACGACCCCGGCGTAATGCGCGAGCACAACAGCATTCAGCGTCAACGAGCCGGCCAGCGCCAGCAGGACGACGACCGCCAGCACACCGATGGCGATGGCCGTGATCTGCCAGACCCGGCGCTCGACGCCGCGCTGTTTGACCGGGTCGCTCGATACCGGCTGCCGGTGCAGTCCCGCCTCGCCCAGGTGATGCTGCTGCAGCCGGTACTGAATCAGGCCGAACACCATGAACACGCCGGCGGCGGCGAAGCCGTAATGCCAGTCGATCTTCTGCGCCAGCCAGCCGCAAATCAGCGGGCCGAATAATGCGCCGAGATTGATGCCCATGTAGTACAAGGAAAAGCCGGCGTCGCGACGCGCGCCGCCTTCCGGATACAGGTCGCCGACGATGGTGCTGGCGTTTGGCTTCAGCAAGCCGGTGCCGAGCGACACCAGCACCAGGCCGATATAAAAGCTCGCCGGCGATGGAATCGCCAGCGTGAAATGACCCAGCGCGATGATGATGCCGCCGTACCAGACGGCGCGCTGCTGGCCGAGCACACGGTCCGCCAGCCAGCCGCCCGGCAGGTTGGTCAGATAGACGGACGCGGTATATAGGCCGTAAATCGCGGTGGCGGTTTTGTCGGTCAGGCCCATGCCACCTTCCCTGACCGCTTCGACCATGAACAACACCAGCAGTGCGCGCATGCCGTAGTAGCTGAAGCGCTCCCACATCTCGGTGAAGAACAAGGTGTAGAGTCCGCGCGGGTGGCGTTGCTTGGCGGCGTCGAGAGCGGCGCTGGGCGTCGACATAGGGTATTCCTGTGAATTCAAAACCGCCCAAGAATTCCTGTTTTTAGCGGCGGCGTCAAATTTGATTGCCTGCGGTATAGTGAAACGCATGAAAGCGAACCGCCCGATATTCGATCTCCCCTGCACCGAACACGACCTCGCCAACGGCCTCAAAGTCATCGCCATTCGCGCCGGCGCGCCCGATGTCGTCAACCTGCAAATTCCGGTACACACCGGCTCGCGCAACGAAGTCGAGCCTGGTAAATCGGGTTTCGCGCATTTTTTCGAACACATGATGTTTCGCGGCACGCGCGATTACCCGCCGGAGCTTTACCAGGCGGAGATGACGCGCGCGGGCGCGGACCAGAACGCCTATACGACCGACGATTTCACCAACTACCACGTCACCTTCACCAAGCCCGATCTCGACACGATGCTGGCGCTGGAGGCGGATCGGTTTCAGCATCTGCATCTCGAGGAACAGGGCTTTCGCACCGAAGCGCTGGCGGTCAAGGGCGAGTACCTGAAGAACTACTCGGACCCGACCGAGAAGATGGAGGAGGTGCTGCGCGAGACGGCATTCAACGTGCACCCGTACCGGCACACCACGATGGGCTTTTTCGCCGACATCGAGGCGATGCCGGAACAGATCGACTACGCGCGCGAGTTCTTCGCGCGCTGGTACCGGCCGAACAACGCGACGATGCTGCTGACCGGCGACATCGATCCCGACGCGGCGATCGCGCGTGTTGAACAGCATTGGAGCGGCTGGCAGGCGGGTGACTATTCGCTCGACATTCCGCCCGAACCGACATCGTCGGGACCGTACTACCGCCACATCCACTGGGAGACGCCGACGCAGCCGTGGGTGATGGTCGCGTTTCGCGGCCCGCGCTTTTCCGTCGAGAACAAGGCGATGGCGGCGATGGATTTTATTCGCGAGCTGTATTTCTCGCCGCAGTCGGATTTGTACGAGCGCGTGGTGGTCGAGCGTCAGCAGGCCGATGAACTGTTCACCGACTTTTCCGATCACGAAGACCCGTACCTGCTGGTCGTCGCCGCGCGGCTGACGGACGAGCAGCACGCGCAGGCGGTCACCGAAGCCATTCTGGAAGCCTGTTCGCAGGCCGCGTCCGAGCGCGTCGAGGCGCCACGGCTCGACGCGGTGCGCGACCGGATGCGCTACGGCTTTTCGCATTCGCTGTCGGAGGCGGAATCCATTGGCGACGTGCTCGCCGGCTTCATGCGCTTCGAGCGCAGCCCAAACGTGCTCAACCGCCTGTTCACGCTTTACGACAGCCTCACGGCGGACGATTTGCGCGAGGCGGCGGGCGAGCATTTCGTCTCCGCCGGCCGCACGATCGTCAGCCTGTCGCACCAGGCCAATCTGGGCCTCCGAACGATGGCGGAAAAGGTCACGATGCCGACGCCGCCCGGTCCGTCGCCGTCTGCCGTACAGACGGTGCTGCTGCCGACCAAGGCACCGCTGGTAGATTTCGATCTGGTATTCAAAGCCGGCGCGGCCAACGATCCGCCCGGCAAGCGCGGCCTGGCGATGCTCACTGCGATGCTGATTGCCGATGGCGGCTCCGAGGCGCGGCCGCGGCGCGCAATCCAGGACGCGCTGTATCCGCTGGCGGCCGATGTGGGCGTCGACGTGGACAAGGAAATGACCGCGTTCTCGGGCGAGGTGCATCGCGACCGGCTGGACGCTTACTACGCCACGCTGCGCGAGCTGCTGCTGACGCCGGGCTGGCGAAAGAGCGATTTTGAGCGGGTGAAAACGCGGCTGATTAACGCCATTCGGACCGATCTGCGTGGCGACAATGACGAAGAGCTGGGCAAGGAAGCGCTATATGAATGGATTTATGGTGGCCTGGAACACTCTGTCATTCCCGCGCAGGCGGGAATCCAGTCAGAAGTAGATGCGGCCGAAGGCCGCAACCACCCCTACGCCCACCTGAATTCAGGCGCAGTCGCCGACCTGCAAAAGCTCACCCTCGACGACTGCCGCAGTTTTTACGAGCAGCACTACACCACCGGCAACCTGATGCTGGGCCTCGGCGGCGGCTATCCAGAAGATTTTGTCGATCGTATGAAACGCGACTTTGGCGTTCTCACTACAGACGCCAAGCCCGCCGTCGCGCTGCCACCGCCCCCGCCAATCGAACGCCGCGAAGCGCTGATTGTCGCCAAGGAAACCCCCGCGGTCGCCGTGTCGTTCGGCCAGCCGATCGACGTCCGGCGCGGCGACCCGGATTGGGTGGCGCTGTGGCTCGCTCGCGCGTGGCTGGGCGAACACCGTTCCAGCGTCAGTCACTTGTATCAGCGCATCCGCGAATTGCGCGGCATGAATTATGGCGACTATGCGTATATCGAATACTTCCCCGAGGGCATGTTCCGCCTGCAGCCCGCGCCAAACCTCGCCCGCCGCCAGCAGATTTTCCAGGTCTGGCTCCGGCCGCTGCGCGACAATGCCGACGCCGTGTTCGCGCTCCGGCTTGCGCTGTACGAACTCGAGAAGCTCATCAACAACGGCCTCTCGGTCGACGCGTTCAAACGCACTCGCGATTACCTCCACAAGTTTGTCGCACTGATGGTCAAGTCGCCCGCGCGGCGACTCGGTTATGACGTCGACAGCGCGTACTACGGGATTCCGGATTTTGTCGATTACGTGCGCGACGGCCTCGCGAAGCTGAATGCCGAAGCCGTCAATGCCGCGCTGAAACGGCATCTGGATACGTCGCGTATGAAATTCGTCTTCGTCGCGGAGAACGCCGAGGATTTGAAGACCCGGCTCGTCAACGACACGCCGTCGCGGATGCACTATAACGTCGAAAAGCCGGCCGACGTGGTGGCCGAGGACGAGCAGGTTGGAAAACTGCCGTTGCGGTTCGACGCGGATGCCGTGCGCGTCGTCGCGGCAGATCATTTATTCGAGTGACCGTCACGAACTGGAGAAATCACACACGGGTTTTGGCGTGTCTGGCGCTCGCCGTGTTCGCTGCCCCGGCGTTGGCGGATGTCAGGCTGACGTACATCACAGCGGACTCGCATCGCGATTCGGCGCAAGTGTATGTGCAGGATGGCCGCGTGCGCCTCGAGAACCCGCGGGAAAGCCGCTCGGTCATCATCTACGAATCGGACAGGCACCGGTTCCTGATCCTTGACCCTGCCGACAAGACCTTCCGCGTGGTCGATCAACGCGCGGTTGACGACTTGCGGCGAATGATTGCCCGCGTCCAAAGCGCAATGAGCGCGCTGCCGGACTCGATACGCGGCATGATCGACAACCATGTGCCCACGGTCAGCGCGTTGCTCAAATACCCGCTGCCTCAGGTCGCTATCGCCGCGACCGGCGCGACGGTCCGCACGGACGACTACACCTGCCGAACCTTGACCGTCAGTGTGAATGGCGGCATCGGCTACGGCTTATGCGTGGTGCCGGCGAGCAAGCTGGGAATATCGGAAGACGATGCGCAAACGCTGGCGTCAATGGCCGAGGATCTGCGCCGCCTGAGCGGTCGGAACCTGACGCTGAAGCCGCAAGTGCAAGAACTGCTATTGAAGGACGTCGGCGTGCCGATCAAATATGTGGACTTCCGGCAGGGACAGACGCACCTGCTGAACACCATTGGACGTGGCGAGCTGTCCGAAAAGGTGACGGCCATACCGCCGGATTACGAGCAGCGGTCTTTAGTCGATGTGTTTTAACCGAAGCTGATTTTCGCTTCGAGATTGGCGCGCGAATCGGCGTGGCTGAGCGCCTCGTCGAGACTGATCTGGCCCGCCTGATAAAGCTGATGCAGCGCCATATCGAATGACTGCATGCCACGTTCGCCGCCGTTCGACAGCGCCTGCTTGATGCCCTCGATGTCGCCCTTGACGATCAGTTCGGCAATGTAGGGTGTGTTCAGCATCACTTCGACCGCGGGCAAGCGGCGTTCATCCTGACCGAGCACCAGCCGCTGCGAGACGATCGCGCGCAGGTTGACGCTCAGGTCCATCAGCAGTTTGTGCTGCTGTTGGTCCGGGAACAGGTTGAGGATGCGATCCAGCGCCTGCGAGGCGTTGTTCGCATGCATCGTCGAAATCGTCAAGTGGCCGGTGCCGGCGAGCTGAATGGCCGACTCCAGTGTGTCGCGATCGCGAATCTCGCCGATCAGGATGACGTCCGGTGTTTCCCGCACCGCGCTGCGCAGCGCGTTCATATAAGAGTGCGTGTCCTGGCCGATCTCGCGCTGGTTGATGATCGAGCGGCCGTTCGGGTGCGAGAACTCGATCGGATCCTCGATCGTCAGGATGTGGCCGGTGCGCGCGTTGGCGCGATAGCGGATCAGCGACGACAGCGTGGTCGTTTTGCCGCTGCCGGTCGGGCCGACCATCAGGAACAGCCCGCGGCGGTGCATGATCAGGTCCTTGAGCACCGGCGGTACACCGAGCGTGTCGAATTCCGGCACTTCGCCGGGAATATAACGCATCGCCAGCGCTGGAACGCCGCGTTGCGAAAACACGTTGACGCGGAAGCGCCCGACGCCGTCCGGCTCAATCGCAAAGTCGCATTCGAGATTGGCCTCGTAGAATTCGCGCTGGTCGTCTGACATCAGCGCGTTCGCCGCCGCCCGCACCATGTCGACGGTCAACTCCTGCTTGCCAACCGACAGTACTTTGCCTTCATGGCGAATCTTGATCGGCGCGCGCGCGGTCAAATACAGGTCGGACGCCTTGCGCTCGGCGACCAGCTTGAGATACGGCAGCAAATCCATCAGAAGATGACCGCTTCGTCGTCGTCCGAGCCCTGCAGCGACAGCTTGGTAATGCCCTCTTCCGCCGGCCGCTGCTGTGCCCGCTTGCTTTCCAGCTTGATCTTGAGGCGCAGCTCGTTCTGCGAATCGGCGTTGCGCAGCGCGTCCTCGTAGCTGATGTCGCCGTTCTCGAACAGGTTGAACAGCGCCTGGTCGAAGGTCTGCATGCCGAGCCGGTTCGACTTCGCCATGATTTCCTTCATTTCCGACACGTTGCCCTTGAAGATCAGGTCCGCCATGAGCGGCGAGTTGGTCATGATCTCCATCGCGGCGACGCGGCCCTTGCCGTCAGCTTTGCGAATGAGTCGCTGCGAGATGATGCCGCGCAGGTTGAGCGACAGGTCCATCAGCAACTGAGCGCGGCTTTCTTCCGGGAACAGCGCGATGATGCGGTCGAGCGCCTGGTTGGCGCTGTTGGCGTGCAGCGTCGACAGGCACAGGTGGCCGGTCTCGGCAAACTGCACGGCGTATTCCATCGTGTCGCGGTCGCGGATCTCGCCGATCTGAATCACGTCCGGCGCCTGGCGCAGCGTATTTTTCAGTGCCACGTGCCACGACTCGGTATCGACGCCCACCTCGCGCTGCATGACGATGCAGCCGGCGTGCGGGTGTACGTATTCGATCGGATCTTCGATCGTAATGATGTGGCCGCGCGAGTTCTGGTTGCGATGGTTCATCATCGCCGCGAGCGTGGTCGACTTGCCGGAGCCGGTTGCGCCGACGCAAATGACCAGGCCGCGCTTGCTCATTACCAGGCTGCGCAATATCGGCGGCGAATCGAGCTGCTCCAGCGTCGGAATCTCGGTGTTGATTTTGCGCAGCACCGCACCGGTGCGGCCCTGCTGCACGAACGCGTTGACGCGAAAGCGGCCGATCTGCGCCGGGCTGATGGCGAAGTTGCACTCCCTGGTCGCGTCGAATTCTTTCGCCTGATTGTCGTTCATGATGGCCCGGACGATCAGCGCGCTCTGCTCGTCGTTCAGCGGCCGTTCGGTCATCGGCGTCAGTTCGCCATCCACCTTCATCGCCGGCGGGAACCCGGCGGTAATGAACAGGTCTGAACCGTTCTTCGCGACCATCGCGCGCAGCAGGTCCTGCATGATTTTGATTGCTTGATCGCGATCCATTAAAACGATTCCTTGTTGGCCGCCTTGGCGCGTGCCTGACTCGGCTCGATCAGCTTGCGCGCCACCAGCTCCTGCAGGTTCTGGTCGAGCGTCTGCATGCCGTGCGCCTGGCCGGTCTGGATCGCGGAATACATCTGCGCGATCTTGCCTTCGCGGATCAGATTCCGAATTGCGGGCGTGCCCATCATGATCTCGTGTGCGGCAACGCGTCCGCCGCCGACTTTCTTCAGCAGCGTCTGCGAAATCACCGCGCGCAGCGATTCCGACAGCATCGAGCGGACCATGTCTTTTTCCGCCGCCGGAAACACGTCGACGATACGGTCAATCGTCTTGGCGGCCGACGAGGTATGCAGGGTGCCGAATACCAGATGCCCTGTTTCGGCCGCCGTCAGCGCGAGGCGAATCGTTTCCAGGTCGCGCAACTCGCCGACCAGGATGTAGTCGGGATCTTCACGCAGCGCCGAGCGCAACGCCTCGTTAAAGCCGTGCGTGTCGCGGTGCACCTCGCGCTGGTTGATCAGGCACTTCTTGCTCTGGTGCACGAACTCGATCGGGTCCTCCACCGTCAGCACGTGGCCGAACTCGTTTTCGTTGATGTGGTTGATCATCGCCGCGAGCGTAGTCGATTTACCGGAACCGGTAGGGCCGGTCACCAGCACGATGCCGCGCGAGTTATTGCAGATGTCGGTAAATATCGGCGGTGCTTTAAGGTCGGTGAGCGACAGAATTTCCGATGGAATCGTCCGGAACACCGCGCCGGCGCCGCGGCTGTGGTTGAATGCGTTGACACGAAAACGCGCGACGTTCGGAATCTCGAACGAAAAATCGCATTCCAGATCTTCTTCGAAATTCTTGCGCTGCTTGTCGTTCATGATGTCGTAGATCATGTCGTAGACATCTTTGTGCTCGAGCACCGGCACGTTGATGCGGCGAATGTCGCCGTCAACGCGGATCATCGGCGGAACGCCGGCCGACAGGTGTAAGTCGGAGGCTTTGTTTTTGGTGCTGAATGCAAGCAGTTGCGAAATATCGACCGCCATTGCCTACTACCCCTTTGTCTGGTTCGTGAGGCGCTTCCCTGCGCTGGTATCATAACTTACCGGTCAAAAACGAACGAATTATGCCGCTGAACGATGCCGCTATCGCGGCCAATCTCGACAACGTCCGACGAACGGTTGCGGTCGCCGCCGAACGGTGGAGCCGCGACCCGGCCGGAATGACCGTGCTCGCCGTCAGCAAGACCCAGCCGCCGGAAGCCATTCGGGCCGCGGCCGCCGCCGGCCAGCGCGATTTTGGCGAGAACTATTTGCAGGAAGCGCTGACCAAGATCGACGCTGTCGCCGACCCGGCGCTTCGCTGGCATTTTATCGGCGCGATCCAGTCCAACAAGACGCGCGCGATCGCCGAACGGTTCGACTGGGTGCATACCGTCGACCGCGAAAAGATCGCCCGCCGATTGAACGCGCAGCGTCCGGACGAATTGCCGCCGCTGAACGTCTGCCTCGAGGTCAACGTCAGCAACGAATCGCAAAAGGCCGGCGCGGCGCCGGACGAGGTGGAGGCGCTTGCCGAAGCCGTCGCCGGAATGCCGCGCCTGAAGCTGCGCGGGCTGATGGCGCTGCCGGCGCCGGCCGATGAATTCGAGGCGCAGCGGGAGCCGTTCAAAAAGCTGTCGGCACTGTTTGCGCAATTGCGCGCGAAGGGTCACGAGATTGATACCTTGTCGATGGGCATGTCGGGTGACTTTGAGGCAGCGATTGCCGAAGGGGCGACCGTCGTCCGGATCGGCACGGCGATATTCGGGGCGCGGGCCAGGCGCGAAACTTAAAGAATCCCCTCCAGCTCCCCCTTCCTTGCTACGCGAGCAAAGGGGAGAACAAGCGGCGCGGCTTTGGCTTTCCTGCCCTCCCCTTTGCGGCCGCAGGCCGGAAGGGGGAGCTGGAGGGGGATTCTTCCTGTTATCCTGTACAACCTTCTTGAATTAAAGGTTTCGTTCTTGTCTCTCGACAACAAAACCATCACCTTCATCGGCGGCGGCAACATGGCCACCGCCCTTATCGGCGGCCTGATCGCCAGTGGCATCGCCCCGAAGCACATCCGCGCCGGGGAACCCGATGCCGACCGCTGCGCGCGGCTGAAAAACGACTATGGTATTCAGGCCGACACCGATAATGCCCGTGCGATCGATGGCGCCGACGTGGTCGTGTTCGCCGTCAAACCACAAATGCTGCCGGCCGTGGCGCAGGCGTCGGCGGCCGCGATTGCGGCAGCGCAACCGCTGGTGATGTCGGTGGCGGCCGGCGTGACGATCGAAGCCCTCGCGGCCTGGCTCGGCAGCGACGTGGCGATCGTGCGCGCGATGCCCAACACGCCCGCCCTGGTTGGCTGCGGCGCCGCCGGACTTTACGCCAATGTGGCCGTGACGGCGGAGCAGCGGGAGACGGCAGCGGCGATTATGGGCGCGGCCGGCGAAGCCTTGTGGATCGAGGATGAATCGTTGATGGACGCCGTCACCGCCGTCTCCGGCAGCGGCCCGGCCTATTTCTTTCTGATCATCGAGCTGATGGAACAGGCCGGGGCCGAGCTGGGGCTCGAGCCGGCCGATGCGCGCCGGCTGGTCGTGCAAACCGCGCTCGGCGCGGCGACGATGGCGAAAAATGCCGACACCGATGCCGCCGAATTGCGCCGGCGCGTCACCTCGCCCGGCGGCACGACAGCCGCGGCGCTGGGCGTGCTCGAGGAGGGCGGCATCCGCGAACTGATCGGCCGGGCGCTGACCGCGGCGCGTGACCGTGGCCGCGAACTATCCGGGAGCAACTAGTGGGTTATTTCGGTAACAACGCCAACCAGGCCGGCGTCTTTCTGATAGACGTCCTGATCTCGCTTTACGTGCTCGCGTTCATGCTGCGCTTCCTGCTGCAGATCGTGCGCGCCGACTTCTACAACCCGGTGTCGCAGGCGCTGGTCAAGATCACCAACCCGGTGCTCAAGCCATTGCGGCGCATCATCCCCGGCTATTTCGGCGTGGATATGGCCGCGCTGCTGGTGATGTTCGTGCTGGAAGTCTTCAAGTTTGTCGTCATTGTCGGCATTCTCGGCGGCTACGAACTGAACGCGCTGGCGGTTGTGGTGTTCAGCCTGCGTGCGCTGTTCCTGCTGGTGCTGCAAATCTTTTTCTGGTCGATCCTGCTGCAGGCCGTGCTGAGCTGGGTCAACCCCGGCAGCTACAGTCCCGTCACCAGTATCTTGTGGACACTGAACGAGCCGCTGTTGCGTCCGGCCCGCCGCATTCTGCCTCCGATGGGCGGCATCGATTTTTCTCCCGTCGCGGTCATGATTCTGTTGCAGGTGATACGGATCCTCATTTCGTGAGGATGGTGAGCGGTTAGCGGCTAGCGGCGGAGAATAGTTCTTTTCCACTTTCCGCTCACCACTAACCACTAACCACTAACCCGATTTTATGCTAGATTGCATCCGCCTTATTATTCACTTGTAAGATCAACCCACAGGAGATCTGCATGGCCGCGAAAAAAACTGCTGCCAAAAAAACCACGGCATCGGCCGACAAGCCGATGACCAAGTCGGAAATCTACGCGCACCTGTCGGCGCAGACGAATCTGACCAAGCGTGAAATCGGCGACGTGTTCGACGCGCTGAACGGCTTGATCAAGAAAAACGTCGGCCGCCGCGGTCCGGGTATCTTCACGCTGCCGGGGCTGATGAAAATCAAGGTGGTGAAGAAGCCGGCGACCAAGGCGCGCAAGGGCACCAACCCGTTCACCGGCGAACCGACGGTGTTCAAGGCGAAGCCGGCGCGCAAGGCCGTGAAGGTGCAGCCGTTGAAGGGCCTGAAGGATATGCTCTAAGAAAGTTGCTAGTCGCTAGTGCCTAGGACTCAGTGTAGAAGATGATTCTTTCTTCCGACTCAGTCCTAGGCACTTAGTCTTAGCTACTTTGTTCCTCGATAACCCGGGCTTTCATCGCCATCAACTCCCCATGCGGCACATAGATCAGATCCGCGATCTTGTGCATCAGCGAATCTTCATATTTGTCCAGCGTCTCGTCGGCCAGCGCGACGCGCCATAGCATCTCGATCACGTGCCGCTTTTCTTCCGCGTCCAGGTGCTCGTGCACGGTGTGAGTGAAGCGGTACAGCGACGCGGACTCGTCCGATTCCGTTCTGGCCGCGTCCATCAGATCCCGCGTTTCGTCGGCGGTTAAATCGAAGCGCTCGCTCAGCAGCCGCTCGACCGTCTTTATCTCCTGGCCGTTGCGGTCGAAATCGGCGCGCGCCACTTCGATCAGCAGAGCGGCCGTGGCGGTGCGCAGGGCCACCTCGCGTCGGCCGGTGTCATTGTTCTGGGCGAGTGCAGAGTCGAGAAAACGGGCGAGTTTGCTGAACATTGAGATAAACCTGCTTAGGTTTCTGTCGTTCCTGCGAAGGCAGGAACCCAGCCGAATTGTTGGGGCGAAGCACACGATTGGCCTGGACACCAGCCTCCGCTGGTGTGACGGGATTGAACGAATCTCGTAATTATAACGGTGCCGGCTTCTCACGTCGTGGCGACAAACTCATTGCGCCGCCCCAGCCGCAGATAAATCAGCCCCATGAATACGCCGCGCGCGCCGAGGAACAGGATAAACGCCAGCCACAGTCCGTGGTTGCCGAACGGCTGCGTTGCGTACCAGATCGCCAGGTAGCAGGCGAGCGCGAACAGCATCGCGTTGCGCATTTCCCGGGCGCGGGTGGCGCCGACGAACACACCGTCGAACTCGAACGCCCAGACCGACACCAGCGGCGAGGCGATCATCCAGGGCAGGTAAGCCAGCGCCGCCGTGCGCACGTCCGGCAGGTCCGTCATCAGCCCGATGATCGACCCACCTGCCAACGCATACAGCAGCGCGAATACAGCGGCGGCGGCCAACGACCAGCCAAGTGTGACGCGCACGGTGCGGGTGAACAGTTGCGCATCCGCCTGGCCGGCGGCACGGCCGGTGAGCGCTTCGGCCGCGTGCGCGAAACCGTCGAGCGCGTAGGACAGCAGGCTTTGCAGGTTCAGCAGAATCGCGTTGGCGGCGAGGATGACGGTGCCGAGCCGCGCGCCCATCGCGGTGAAGAAACCGAACGCCATCATCAGGCAGAGCGTGCGCACGAACAGGTTGCCGTTGACGCCCGCCAGCCGGCGCAGCGCCACGCGGTCGAAGAGGCGCACGTGCCGCCATGGCGCAGGATATTGCCGCAATGCCCGCAGGGCGAGTGCCGCACCGACGGCCAGCCCGCAGTACTCGGCGATGACCGAAGCCAGCGCGACGCCGCCGACGTTCATGCCGAAAGCGGACACGAACAGAATGTCGAGCGCCGCATTAATGACATTCACCGTCAGCACCAGTGCGAGCGGGGCGCGCGCGTTGCCCAGGCCGAGAAACCAGCCCACCAGAGCGTAGTCCGCGAGTACCGCCGGCGCCGCCCAGATGCGAATGTCGAAATAGGTTTGCGCGAACGGCTGCACCGCCGCCGACGGGGCGATCAGTTCCAGCCCGATCCGGCGCAGCGGCCATTGCAGCGCGAGCAGGATGCAGGCCAGCGCAAAACTCAGCAGCAGCCCCTGTGCCAGGGTCGCGCGCACGGCCCCGGCGTCATCGCGGCCGGCCGCCTGCGCCGTCACGCCGGTCGTGCCCATGCGCAGGAAATTGAGGCCGAGATACAGGAAATTGAACAACGTCGTGCCGACCGCCACCGCGCCCAGGTAAGCCGGCCGATTGAGATGTCCGACGACGGCGGTGTCCACGATGCCGAGCAGCGGCACGGACAGATTGGAGAGCATCATCGGGCCGGCGATGCGCCAGACGGTGCGGTGACTGATATTCATTAACTGGCTTTTGATTTTCGAGCCTTCAGCGCCTAAAGTGAAAAGACCAAAAATAACCCCCGGCTGGAGAACAAGGATATGTTGACCGCCACCGAAAGGAATTCAACCCGCGCCTGCGCGGGCACGGTGCGTAACCATCGCCGCATTCTATGCGTGTTCCCTCATTACGCGCATTCGTTCGGTACCTTCGACCACGCTTTTCCGATGCTGTCGGTCAAGGCGTTCATGCCGCCGCAGGGGATCCTGTTGATCACAGCCTACCTGCCGCGCGAGTGGGAAGTGCGCTTTATCGACGAGAACATCGCGCGCGCCAGCGACGCCGACTACGAGTGGGCAGACGCCGTCTTCATCACCGGCATGCACGTGCAGTCCGCGCACATCCACGCGATCAACGCCCGCGCTCACGAGTTCGGCAAGCTGACCGCCGCCGGTGGCCCGTCGGTCTCCGGCTGCCCGGACTGGTACGCGGACGTCGACATGCTGCACATCGGCGAAATCGGCGACGCGACCGACAAGCTGATCGCGCGCATCGACGCCGACATCTCACGGCCGGCCGAGCAGGAGCACTACACCACCGTCGAGCGCCTGCCGATGACGGATTTTCCGACCCCGGCCTACGATCGCCTCAAGCTGACCGATTATTTTCTCGCCAGCGTCCAGTATTCCAGCGGCTGCCCGTTTCGCTGCGAGTTCTGCGACATTCCGGCGCTGTACGGCCGCAACCCGCGCCTGAAAACGCCGCAACAGGTGACCGCCGAACTGGACGCCATGCTCGCGCGCGGCAATCCCGGCTGCGTCTACTTCGTCGACGACAACTTCATCGGCAATCCCAAGGCGACGGTGCCGCTGCTCGAGGAGCTGGTGCGCTGGCAGCAGGAGCGGGGCTACCCGGTGCAGTTCGCCTGTGAGGCGTCGCTCAACATGACGCGCAAGCCGCAAATCCTCGAGCTGATGCGCGAGGCGTATTTCACCACCGTATTCTGCGGCATCGAAACGCCGGAAGACGAGGCGCTCAAGGCGATGCACAAAACGCAGAACATGCGCAGCCCGGTGCTGGAAACGGTGCAAACGCTGAACAGCTACGGGATGGAAGTCGTCTCCGGCATCATCGTCGGCCTGGATACCGACACGCCGGACACCTACCGCAATATCGTCAAGTTCATCGAGAAGTCGGCGATCCCGATGCTGACCATCAACGTCATCCAGGCGCTGCCGCGCACGCCGCTGTGGGACCGGCTGGAGAAGGAGGGCCGGTTGATCGAGGGCGGCGGGCGCGAATCGAACGTCGACTTCCTGTTGCCCTACGACACCGTTCTCAATGGCTGGCGGGAGTGCATCACGCGCGCCTATACGCCGGAAGCGATTTACCGGCGGTTCGCCTACCAGATGGAACACACCTACCCGAACCGCAAGGCCCTGCCTGCGACCAAGGCGCGCGTCAACGCCCGCAACATCGCGCATGGCCTGAAGATTCTTGCCCAGGTCGTCTGGCACGTCGGCCTGCTGTCGGATCATCGCCGCACGTTCTGGCGGATGGCCTGGCCGGCGCTCAAGCAGCTTCGGCTGGAAGAAATAATTCATGTCGGCGCGGTCGGCTTCCACCTGATCCGTTTCGCCCGCGAATGCGCCCAGGGCAATGCCGAAAAATCGTTCTACAGCCCGGGCCGAACACAGCCGGCCACCGCCGCGCGCTGAGCTTGTTGACGGCCTGAGGAATGGTGTTGTACATTACCAGCACACCATGATTCGTTGAGGCGAAGACGATGTCCAAATCAATCAAAAACCTGCTCGTGCTGACGATGGTGCTGTCACTGTCGTTCGCGGCGGCTACCGCGCAAGCCGGCACCAATCTGTTCAGCGAAGACGGGCGCAGCGTCGATCTCAACGACGACGGCGTTACCTTTCAGGTCGACGGCAAGCCCGATGCGTTTGCCTACAATGACGGCCGCGTCCGGATCGACGGCAACATGCTCAGCCTGAGCGACGAGCAGCGCGCCGAGGTCCGGAAATACGTGCGGCAGCTGCGCCAGGTGCGCGACCGGGCGCTTGAAGTGGGTCTGAATGCGGCGCACTTCGCGCTC
>DASSNT010000043.1:0-30573 GCA_035701285.1 Gammaproteobacteria bacterium
CGTGCCCGGCATGTCGGAGCGGTACGTCGTCTCCCAAAGGCCGGGCTTCATCAGGCCCGTCAGATCGCCGTCGTCGGCGGCACAGGCGTTGGGCGCCAGTCCCGTTGAAGAGAGAATCAGGCAGCAAGCCAGGATTAGTACAAAGCGCATTTCAATGTCTCCAGAATTGCCTACAGGACCGTGCCGGACAGGCAGGCGTTGAGGCGTTTGTTGTAGTAGTCGGCGGCGTCGTTAATGCCGGAGATGACCTTCCTGTCGTGGCTCGCATTCTCCATGCTGTACGACGCGCGGTCCGCCATCCTGCTGAAATGGCGGTTTTTCTTGTAGGCCTGGGATGCGTCGATCAGGCCGGCGACGGTGTCCAATGTCCTGGTCTGGACGAATTGGACCTTGTTCGCGTCGAGGCCATCGATGCTGCCCGGAGCAATTTGCGACAGCGCCGCCTGCTCGCGCACCGCGATGGCATCGAGATGGGATTGCGCGGCGCGCCACGCGTCCCGGCGCGCATGCAGCCAGTTGCTGTAGATTCCCGGCCAGGCTTTGGCCCGCCGGATATGCCCGTCCCAGTATCGGTGGCACAGCTTGTGTCCGTGCAGATAAGCGGTAATTACTTCTTCGGAGTCGGAGCCGAATTGCGTCACCTTCAGGCCGAGTTCTTCGGTCGACGGGGTCGGGTGACGCGCGTTCAGCGCCTCAAGCGCCGTGTCGAGGTCGGCATCCGCGGCGGCATATCCATCGTTCAACTTGTCGAGCAGTGACGGCCCGTAGCGGCCGGTGCTGTCGTTGAATGGGCCGCGCAGCTCGGTATTGACCTGCTCAAGCTGTTCGAGGGCATCCCGGGTGGCCGCCGAGGGAGCAGCCGGCTGCTGCATTCGGCTCATTTGTGCCTGCATCTGCCGCTGCCGGAGCTGCATCGCCCAGGCCATTTTTTGCTGGCGCGACATATGGGCGAGCTTCTCCTTCATCGCGGCGGCGCTGGCTTCGTCGTGCACGCCCATTGATGCGAGCGCACTGTTCGTACTCTGGCTGCCGGTGATGCCGTGCTGCGCCTGAATCCGCGCCTGGCGCAAATCCTGGTGCAGACTGGCGATTCGCGCTGCAAGCGACTCGCTGTGCGCCGCATCCTGTGCCGCTGCGGAAACGGAACCGGGCGGAGGGGGAACGCGCTTGACGAGCGCGGCGAAGTCGGGCGGCGTGGCGCCGGCCGTAGTGGCGCTGATCAGCAGCGCTGCGGCGGCGGTTGCGAGCGTACATTTGGCCATGCGTTCTGCCTTTGGTGGTCAGTGCCCATCGTGTAAATGTAGGCTCCCGAGGGGATCAGCGCAAGCGCCCGCCGCGCCGACTGCGTTCGGTAAATCTCAACGGCCGAAGCAGCCGGCGTAGGTCCGCGCGGCTGCGGTGACGTCTTTGTGGCCGAACACCCCGCTGATAACGGCGACAAAGTTGGCGCCGGCTTCAATCACCGCCGCGGTATTGGCGGGTGTGATGCCGCCGATTGCCACGACCGGCAGGGACAACTGTGCGCGTGCCTGCGATAGCAGTTTGAGCGGCGCGCGGACCGCACCCGGCTTGGTCGGCGACGGATAGACGCTCCCGAAGGCGACGTAGTCGGCGCCTTGCCGCGCTGCCTGTTGTGCGCGAGCCAGCGAGTCGTAGCAGGACACGCCGATGATGGCGCCGCCGGGAAGACGCGCGCGGGCCTCCTGGATGGCTGTATCGTCCGCACCCAGGTGCACGCCATCGGCTCTTGTGGCGGCCGCCAGTTCGACATCGTCGTTGATGATCAGGGCGACGCCGTGGTCGCGACACGTTTGTGCCAGCTGCGCTGCGTCGCGACGCCGGCGTTCGCCGTCGGCTGTTTTATCCCGGTACTGGATGAGCACGGCTCCGCCGGCAATGGCGGCGGTGACTGCGCTGACCAGATCGCTGCCGATGGTCGCCGTGTCGGCAATCGCGTACAGACCGCGGGCGGGCAGCGTCATGGCATCCGGTTGGGTATCGGCTGCCCGCGGCCGAGGGGTTGCGCGGACTGGAGCGCCCTGTAGGTAAACTTCTGCGCGGCAACGACGGCAACCGGGACCGTCATTCCGTGGGCGAGACCGGCTGCGGCGGCGGCCGCCAGGGTGCAGCCGGAGCCGTGGAACGGACCGGCGAGCCGGGGCCACTCGAACTGCTGCGGCCTCGCCGACGCGCTGTACAAGGTGTTGCGCACGCTGGCGGTGTCGTCGTCGCCGCCGGTCAGGAGGATGTTCGCGCAACCGCGGGCGAGCAAAGCCTCCGCCCGCCCGGCGTCGTCATGGCCCCGGTCGGCCAGGCGCACGAACTCACGGCGGTTGGGCGTGGCCAGCGTGGCGCGCGGCAGCAACGCGTGGCGCATCGTGTCGACCAGCGCGTCTTCGGCCAGGCTCGCGCCGCCGCTCGCGACCAGCACCGGGTCAAGAACGACGGCAACGTCCGGCAATTCGTTCAGCAGTGCGGCAACAGCCTCGCCGGTCGCCGCGCTGCCGAGCAGGCCCAGCTTGACGGCCGCAATCGGCATATCGGTCATCACGGCGCGGGCCTGCGCGACCACGAAATCCGCGTCGAGCGCACGGACTTCGTAGGCGTTGCGGGTGTCCTGCACCGTCAGGGTGGTGGCGACGGCGGCGGGATGCGCATCAAGCGCCGTCAGCGTCTGAATGTCGGCGACCAGCCCGGCGCCGCCGGACGGGTCAAGCCCGGCAATGACCAGGACGGCTGGCGGTGTTGTTGTCATGCGCGCCATTTTATCAGCCGGTCGGCGGTTTCGCCGTCGGGCCGATCATGGGAAAATAGCGCTCTTTCCACTTCTGCTCCTACCGAAAATCGACCATCGATGAAGACTTACATGTGCGTGATCTGCGGATTCATTTACGAAGAGGCCAAGGGCGACCCGGAATCCGGTATCGCACCGGGTACGAAGTGGGAGGATGTGCCGCTGAACTGGACTTGTCCGGACTGCGGCGCGGGCAAGGAAGATTTTGAGATGATCGAGGTCTGATCAGTCGGCTGTTCCGGCCAGCTTCGCGATAAACGCCGTCTTCGCCGACAGCTCCAGCGAACAGGTCCATTTGTATGCCTTGTCGAGGCTCTCCGCCTGCGCATAGACGCCGTGGCCGCGTACGATAGCAATGGGGTGATCGCTTAGCGCGGTGGCCACCCGTTCGGGGGCGCGCTCGACGTACTGCTCGTACGGGATGCTGATAACCGGCACCCGCGGAAAGTAGAACCCGCCTTCGAAGTCGATCGGCGTGAACGGCTGGCCGTCGAGCGTCAGCGCTACGCTGTGCGGGCCGTGGCTGTGCAGCACTGCGCGTGCCGCCGCGTTGTGCCGGTAGACGTTGACGTGCAGCGGCGCGTCCAGCGACGCGCCGTCGCCGCAGCGGCCGTCGATTCCGCAGGCGACCAGCTGATCCGCTTCGAGCGTGTCGGCGCAGGCGCCGGTCGGCGTGACCCAGATCGTGTCGCCGTCGCGCACCGACGCGTTGCCGCTGTGCGAGTCGTTCAGGCCGTGCTGACGCAGCCAGCGATAGTAGCGGACCAGGTCCTCGCGGATATCCAATTAATTATCCCTCGACGCGGATGACTTCGGATTCGATATCGCCGTTCGGGTGCAGCCGCAGCCGCCGGTAGCCTGGCGCGATCTCGTCGAAAGCCGGGCGGGTGACGCTGGGCCGGAACTGCACCGAGGTGGACGGCGTGGTGAAGAAGTGTACCTCGCCACGCCGGACATGCGTTTCCTGATGCACGTGGCCGGCGAGTACCGCTTTGACGGACCGGTGCCGGTCGATGACGTCGAAAAACGCCTCGGCGTTCGTCAGGCCGATCGCGTCCAGCCACTGGCTGCCTACCGCCAGCGGCGGGTGGTGCAGGCAGATCAGCGCCGGGTGGTCGTCGCCAAGCGCGCCGTCCAGCCAGTCCAGTTCGTCGGCACCCAGGTACCCATAAGTTTCGCCCGCGACCGGCGTATGCAACTGCAGGATGCGCCACTGCCCGACGTCGTTGAGTTTCTCGACGCTTATCGGCGTTCCCGCAAAGGCGTCTGCCATCGCGGCCGGGTCGTCGTGGTTGCCCGGCAGCGCCAGTACCGGGATCTCCAGCGGCGCAAGCAGTCCGGCGAGGCGCCGATAGGCTTCCGGCGATTCGTCCTGGGCCAGGTCGCCGGTGGCAAGAATCAGGTCCGGGGACTCATCGGCCGCAATCGCATCCACCACCCGCGCGAAAGTTGCGCTTGTATCGGTGTCGTGCATGCGCTGCCCGGCTGCAGCAAAAAGATGAGTGTCGGTAATCTGGACCAGGTGCAGGGTTCCGTCCATAGAGTGTTTGGGATACGCTTTAGCGGTCATGTCCAATCGAACCATCAATCTCAACGGCGAACTTTACCAGTACCTGCTCGACGTGTCTGTGCGCGAACCCGGCGTTTTGCGCCGTCTGCGCGAGGAAACCGCCCGCCTGGAGAATTCGAACATGCAGATCGCGCCGGAGCAGGGGCGGCTGCTGGCATTGCTGGTGCAGATCATCGGCGCGCACCGCTGTATCGAGGTCGGCGTGTTCACCGGCTACAGCAGCTTGAGCGTGGCGATGGCGCTGCCGGACGACGGCCGCATCGTGGCCTGCGACGTCAGCGAAGAATATACGGATGTGGCGCGTCGTTACTGGCGCGAGGCGGGCGTGGCACACAAGATCGACTTGCAGCTTGCGCCGGCCTTGCAGACGCTGGAGAACCTGATCGATGCGGACGAAGACCGCCAATACGATTTCGCCTTCATCGACGCCGACAAGACGCACTATTGGAATTATTACGAGCGGGTGCTCAAGTTGTTGCGGCCGGACGGCCTGATCGCGATCGACAATACGCTGTGGAGCGGCAGGGTTATCGATCCGGCCGATGACAGCGAGGACACGGTCGCAATTCGTGAGTTCAATGAAAAGCTGTATGCCGACGAGCGTGTCGATCTGAGCCTGGTGCCGATTGGCGACGGCCTGACGCTCGCGCGCAAGCGTATCGCGTAATGATAAGGGAGCGGCCGATCGGCCGCTCCCTGTCCCTTTCGCCGGCCGCATTCAGCGGCTGATCATCGTGCCTTGCTGGCTGCGGGACGACATCTGCGCGAGCGTATTGTTGAAGATGTTGACGCTCGACGGCACCTGGTCCATCTGGAACAGTACGTCCTGCGGACCGGAAATCTGCTGGTTGTCGTACACGTCGCTGGTCGAGGTGCGGTCAAAGCTCAGCTTGGTCCCGTTCAGATTGATGCCGGCGAACAAACCGGATCTGCTCACCTGGTAGCTGACGACTGCTGCGGGCGAGCCTTGGATGCTCGCGTGCCAGCCCAGCGGACCTGCGGCAATGCCGATATCCGAGCCGAAGTTGATGTTGTCGGCGGTCAGCGCGCTCATCCCTTCCTGCGTCATAAACAGGAGTATCACTCCGCTTGACTGGATGCCGGCCTGAAAACCGATGCTGCCGCTGGTCAAAGTATAAAAGGCCGGCGAGGCATCGTCCCAGCCCTCGCCGTTCTGGTTCTGACAGGCAATGATGCCGTGACCGCGGGCGCCGCCAACGATAAAGGCCGCTTGCGTGAACGAAGGGAAGACCCCTATGCAGCGCGCATTCTGCAACAGCGATTGGGGAATCTGCTTCTCCGGCGGCTCGTTCATCACCGTCTGCAGCACGTCCGCCGCCTGCGTCGCCAGCGTTTGTTCTTCCAGTGGTTGGGCGCCGGGTGGCTCGTCATGCATTGACGCGCAGCCGGCAAGAACCACCGCCGCGCCGATCGCAACGATACTTTTCAAATACATGGGACTCTCCTTGTTCCGTTTTCGTTATTCCATTTAAACGCGGTGACGCGGACGCGCGCAACGGAGGTTTTCCCTAACGCGCCTTCAGGGCGGGACCAAGGACGAAGGACTTAGCAAGAAGCGGTTTCCCTCCCTCCCGCTCAGTCCCCAGTCCCAAGTCCTAAGTCCTAATCCTTAGTACCGGTAATGATCCGGCTTGAACGGCCCCTCGGCCGGCACACCAATGTACTTCGCCTGCTGCGGCGTAAGCGTTGTCAGGTGCGCGCCGAGGCGTTCCAGATGCAGCGCCGCGACTTTCTCGTCGAGATGCTTCGGTAACACGTACACTTTGTTCTCGTACTGGTCCGGGTGCGTCCACAGTTCGATCTGCGCGAGCACCTGGTTGGTGAACGAATTGGACATGACGAAGCTCGGATGGCCGGTGGCGCAGCCGAGATTCACCAGCCGGCCGCGCGCCAGCACGATGATGCGCTTGCCGTCAGGGAAGATCACGTGGTCGACCTGCGGCTTGATTTCGTCCCACTCGTATTTTTCGAGCGACGCGATGTTGATCTCGGAGTCGAAATGGCCGATGTTGCAGACGATCGCCTGGTCCTTCATCGCCGCCATGTGGTCGTGGTCGATCACATGGTAGTTGCCGGTGGCGGTGACGAAGATGTCGGCCTTGTCGGCGGCTTCGTCCATCGTCACCACGCGGAAGCCTTCCATCGTCGCCTGCAGCGCGCAGATCGGGTCGATTTCAGTCACCCAGACCGTCGCGCCGAGCGAGCGCAGCGACTGCGCGCAGCCCTTGCCGACATCGCCGTAGCCGGCGACGAGCGCGATCTTGCCGGCGATCATCACGTCGGTGGCGCGCTTGATGCCGTCGACCAGTGATTCGCGGCAGCCGTACAGGTTGTCGAACTTCGACTTGGTCACCGAGTCGTTGACGTTGATCGCGGCGAACGGCAGGCGGCCTTCGCGTGCCATTTCGTAAAGCCGATGCACGCCGGTAGTGGTTTCCTCGGTGACGCCCTGGATGTTGCCGACGACCTTGGCGTACCAGCCGGGGCTGGCATCGAGCCGCTTGCGGATCGCGGCGAACAGCGCCGTTTCCTCTTCATTGGTCGGGTTGTCAATCAGCGACGGATCCTGTTCGGCGCGTGCGCCGAGCGTCGCCAGCAGCGTCGCGTCGCCGCCGTCGTCGAGGATCATGTTGGCGGTTTCGCCGTCACCCCAGTCAAGAATGCGGTGGGTGAACTCCCAGTACTCGTCGAGCGTCTCGCCTTTATAGGCGAACACCGGGGTACCGCCATCGGCGATTGCCGCGGCGGCGTGGTCCTGAGTTGAATAAATGTTGCACGACGCCCAGCGGACGTCGGCCCCGAGCGCCTTCAGCGTCTCGATCAGCACCGCGGTCTGGATCGTCATGTGCAGCGACCCGGCGATGCGCGCGCCCTTGAGCGGTTGCGCATCGGCGTATTCGCGCCGTGTCGCCATCAGGCCCGGCATTTCGGTTTCGGCGATGGCGATTTCCTTGCGGCCCCAATCGGCGAGGCCGAGGTCCCGGACATGGTAGTCGGCAGTTTGATTGTCTACGACTGCGTTCATCGTGTTGACTCCATTAACGTTGAACGAGCGCCGTTCGAAATAAAATGCTCCGAATCTCCGAGCCTGACAGGTCTAACGCCTGTTGCAGCGCTCCTCGGAGTGGAGCAATCAAATGTAGGCCGGGATAAGCCCGCGAAGCGGGTGTTCCCGGCAGCTTGCCGGCAACGGCCTTAAGGCCTTATGCCGGCCTACATATAAATAGCTTCAGGCCAGCGCCTTTTCTTTCAGTCCGGCCGCCTCGCGCAGTTCCTCGGCGCGATCCGTCTTCTCCCAGGTGAAGTCCGCGTCTTCGCGGCCGAAATGACCGTAGGCGGCGGTCGCCTGATAAATCGGCCGCACCAGGTCGAGCATCTTGAGGATGCCGTACGGACGCAGATCGAAGTGGTCCCGCACCAGTTGCGTCAGCCGCTCCGGTTCAATCTTGCCGGTACCGAAGGTCTCGACGCTGATCGAGGTCGGTTCGGCGACACCGATGGCATACGACACCTGCAACTCGCAGCGGTCGGCGAGACCGGCGGCGACGATGTTCTTGGCGACGTAGCGCGTTGCGTAGGCGGCGGACCGGTCGACCTTCGACGGGTCCTTGCCGGAGAACGCGCCGCCGCCATGGCGGGCCATGCCGCCGTAGGTGTCGACGATGATTTTGCGGCCGGTCAGGCCGCAGTCGCCGACCGGGCCGCCGATCACGAAGCGGCCGGTCGGGTTAATGTGGTAGCGCGTCCTGGAGTCGATCCACTCGGCCGGCAGCACCGGCTTGATGATTTCTTCCATCACCGCTTCGGTCAGCGTCTTCAGGTCGACGTCCGGCGAATGCTGGGTCGACAGCACGACGGCATTGATACCTACCGGGCGGTTGTTTTCGTAGCGGAACGTAATCTGGCTCTTCGCGTCGGGGCGCAGCCACGGCAGCGCGCCCGAGCGGCGCACTTCGGCCTGGCGCTGTACCAGCCGGTGCGAGAAGGTGATCGGCGCCGGCATCAGCACGTCGGTTTCGTTGCTGGCGTAGCCGAACATCAGGCCCTGGTCGCCGGCGCCCTGTTCCTCCGGCGTCGAACGGTCGACGCCCTGGGCGATGTCGGCGGACTGCTTGCCGATGGCGTTCAGCACCGCGCAGGTTTCCCAGTCGAAACCCATCTCCGCGCGGTAACCGATATGGCGCACGATCGGCCGCACCAGATCCTCCAGGTCAACCCAGGCGCTGGTACTGACCTCGCCGGCCACGATGACCATGCCGGTCTTGACCAGCGTCTCGCAGGCAACGCGGGCGTGCTTGTCCTGGCGCAGAATCTCGTCGAGCACCGCGTCCGAAATCTGGTCCGCGATCTTGTCCGGGTGTCCTTCCGAGACCGACTCCGACGTAAAGAGATAATTTCCTGTCATGTTCCGATACCTGGGGAAACAACAAAACGCAAGGCGGAAGTTTAACCCGCAGCGGCGCGAAAATCGACGCCGGCCGCTTGTGATGCCGTTTATGGCGGCTCGGAACATTACCGGGCCCAGTGCGGGATGCCTCTGATCGTCCGGCGGCCGACCCATTGTTAGACTGGCGACCGTTTAATCGACAGGAAGTCGCTCAACAACAATACGGAGGTCAACCATGAACCGATCCTCACGTCTCCGCACCCGCATAGCCGCACTGGTTGCGGCGCTTGCGCTGGCATTACCAGCCCTCGCCGCGGCGCAATCGGACGGCGGCGAAACGCCCGGTAATTACTTCGGCATCGGCATCGGCGCCAACGTGCTGCATGATTCCAGCGTGTACGGCCAGATGGGCGCTCCATTTTTTTATCACGACTCGGTGAAATACGACACCGGCTGGGCCGCGATGCTGACGTTCGGTCGCCTTTATTCGAGCGGCTGGCGTACCGAGGTTGAATTCAGCTTCCGGCGCAACGATTTCGACTCCATCAGGAATTTCAGCGTCGGCCGCTACGACGCCACCGGCGACGCCGTATCCTACGGCCTCTTTTTTAACGGGCTGTACGACTTCCAGACCGGCAGCGCCGTCACCCCGTATCTCGGCCTGGGCATCGGTGCGCTGCGCGTCGAATACCGTGATGCCGGTCCGTTCGGTCGGTCGGCGGCGCATCCGCAGGGTTTTCGCATCGACGACTTCGACGCCGGCGTCGGAGTGCAGGCGATCGCGGGCCTCAAATTCAATATCAGCGACGACGTGGCCATGGCGGTCGACTATCGCTATTACGCGCCGGTGCACTTGCTCGGGTTCGATCCGACCTTCGACAACAATGATGTCTACTGGGTCGGCAACACGCTGATGCTGACGCTGCAGTTCGGCTTCGGTGAAGAAGCACAGCCCGCTCCTCCGCCGGCGCCGGTGCAGCCCGCGCCACCGCCGCCACCGGCACAGCCGATCGACTCCGATAACGACGGCGTCAACGACGACATGGACCAATGCGCGAACACGCCCTACGGCACCGCCGTCGATGATACCGGTTGCCCGACGGACGCCGACAACGACGGGGTTCTGAACGCGCAGGACGAGTGCCCCAACACGCGCCCCGGCGTGGAGGTCAACTTCCAGGGCTGCGAAGTGCTGGAAACGCGCAAGCTGAACAGCCTGCATTTCGCCTTCGACAGCGCCGAGCTGACGCAGGAGGACATGCGTTACCTCGACAACGAAGAGAACAAAATCAATCAGGCGCTGGAGAAGTACCCGCAGGCGGTGGTGGAAATCGCCGGTTATACCGACAGCGTCGGCACGGAGGAATACAACCAGAAGCTCTCACAGCGACGCACCGACTCTGTGCGCGATTATCTGGTCGAACACGGTGTCGACCCGGACCGAATCATTTCTCACGGCTACGGCGAGTCCGACCCGGTCGCGACCAACGAGACCAGGGAAGGACGCGCGCAAAACCGGCGTGTCGAAGTCCGGCTGATCGGGCATGCGAGCCGCAATGACAACGATAGCGATAATGACAACGCGACCATCTGACAACCGCTGCCAACTGCGAAAACGCCCTCTCCGGAGGGCGTTTTTTTAGTCATAGCTCGTCAGCGATAGGCCATCTTCGTTCGGCCCGTTTTCTTTTGAATCTGCTCCTTCTCCATCCAGACCCGCTCGCCAAGCTGCCGGGCCTGTTCTTCACTCAGGATGTGGCGCGCCTGCGGAAATATCCGATTTTCCTCTTCGTCCACATGTTCCTCGACATCCCGATGAAGCGCCCGGCATTTTTCCATCCAGTCGTCGCCGCGATGGTTCATCGACGACATTTCGCGCAGCAGCCTGTCCATTTTGCCGTACCGGCCGGCCGCGTGTTCCACCAGGTCGTGGGTCTGTTCGTGATCTTGCAGCAGGGGATAAAACAAGGCCTGTTCGGCGGAAGAGTGCGCCTTGAGCGCGCGGCTCAGGCGGATAAAGGCTTCCCGCCGGCCTTGGACCGCCGAGTCGCTGGTATCGAAGAGGTTCTCGAACAACACCGAGACTTCGTCATGATCTCGTCTCAACGCTTCATAGATGTCCATTACGTCCTCCTTGACGTTTCTGATTCGACGGGAGCTTTAAGCTACCACAGCCTCTTGTCGGATTCCCTAGGGGATGCGCCTAAGATAGCGTCCTGACGCCGTCGTCGGTGCCCAGCAGCAGCACGTCGGCGGGGCGGGCGGCGAAGATGCCGGTGCAGACGACGCCGGCGATGGCGTTGATTTCCCGTTCCAGCCGGGCCGGCTCGGTGATGCTGAGCCCTTTCACGTCGATGATTTCGTTGCCGTTGTCGGTAATGACGCCTTCGCGCCAGACCGGCCGTCCGCCGAGCTTAACCAGCTGCCGCGCCACGTAGCTTCGCGCCATCGGAATTACCTCGACCGGCACGCCGAAGTCGCCGAGGACGTCGACGAGTTTCGACTCGTCCGCGATGCACACGAATCGCTCGCTCGCCGACGCGACGATCTTTTCCCGCGTCAGGGCGCCGCCGCCGCCCTTGATCAGCTGCAGGTACTTGTTGGCTTCGTCACACCCGTCCACGTACACCGGGATGTCGCCGCTGCGATTGAGTTCCATGACAGGGATACCGGCGGCGCGTAATTTAGCCGTCGTAGCTTCCGAGCTGGAGACGGCGCCGTCGATGCGCGCCTTGATGCTCGTCAGTTCCGCAATGAAGTAGTCAACGGTCGAGCCGGTGCCCACGCCGACAATCGAAGCGTCATCGAGATAATCCATGGCCGCCCTTGCAGCTGCTCGTTTCTTTTCGCCTGTGTCCATATGCCGGTCCTTTCATGCGATTAAAAAAAATCAGGCCCGCAGTGCGGGCCTGAAGATAACCCACAACGCGTGTGGGTAAACAGGTTACGGCCTCCAGGGCTGCCGTGTCAGCTTGGCAGATCCTGAATGATGAACGTCGAAGCTCTGCTTCGGCTTTCTCCACCAGTCGTTCGCCGCGAGGCAGTCTTGCGCCGCGCCTTCTTGGCGGCCGACTTTTTCTTGCGAGCAGCCGGCCGCTTCTTGGCCGTGGCTTTTTTGGTGGTAGCCCGTTTCTTGGTCGCGGGCCGCTTTTTCGCCGCAGTCTTCTTCCGTGCGGCCGGCTTCTTCTTCGCAGCCGCCTTCTTGCGGACGGGCCGCTTCTTGGCCGCTGCCTTCTTGCGGGCCGGCCGTTTCTTGGCCGTAGTCTTCTTGGCAGCCCGAGTCTTCTTCTTGGTTGCCGGCTTCTTGCGAGCCGCCGTCTTCTTGCGGGCTGTCGTCTTTTTCTTTGCGGTAGCTTTCTTCCGGGTGGAAGTCTTCTTCTTCCGAGTGACGGCTTTCTTCTTGGCCGTTGCTTTCTTGCGGGCGGGACTCTTCTTGGCGGCAGTCTTCTTCCTGCCTACCGTTTTCTTTCGGGTCGCCGTCTTTTTACGAGCGGCCGTTTTCTTTTTAGTCGTTGCCCGCTTTTTGGCGACGACCTTTTTGCGCGCTGTAGCCTTCCTGGCGGTAGTCTTCTTTTTCTTGCTGGCAGAAACTTTTTTCTTCGCCGAAGTTTTGCGTGTAGCCATTGAGTGTCTCCCGGTACTGGAATGCTCGCACTTGAGTATATACGAGAAAAGTCAAATTTCCAGCGCAACTATGCGGACATTTTTTTTGTTCGTCAATCAATTACGCGTTGACGATTCATGTTCGGAAGCTGGACGAAAAAAACATGGACCGAAAGTCGTCACCTGGAGGATGGTTCAGTTGTCCTCCGAAACGCCTTTTGCGAGCTTCATTATGCAGTGCCATTCGTCTTCGCTGACGGGCGTAATCGATAAACGATTGCCGCGTCTTACGACTGCCATTTCGCTCAATTCAGGGTGCGAACGAAGGTCGTCGAGAGTCACTTTGTGCTTGAATTTACTTACGAATTTGACGTCGACGCGAAACCAGCGGGGCTTGTCAGGATCGCTCTTCGGGTCGAAGTGAGGATCGTTCGGGTCGAACGCGGTATCGTCCGGGTACCCCTCCCGATGTACCTTCATCGTGCCGACGATGCCGGGCGGCTGGCAGTTGGAATGATAGAAAAAGACAAGGTCGCCGCGCTTCATCTCGTCGCGCATCATGTTGCGGGCCTGGTAGTTCCTGACCCCGTCCCAGGGTTCGATTTGCGCAGGTCGGCGGGCAAGATCGTCGATCGAAAATGTATCCGGCTCGGACTTCATCAACCAGTAACGCATCAATTGCTTCCTTCTTCTTTCAAGTGGCCGTAGACAGCTTCGTCGGTCACGACTCCCCATAACGGCACGTCCCAGGGCCGCGGTTCGATCGCTTCGACGTGCTGGAAGTCGTAGCCGATTCCGATGAGCTTCGGTCGCGGAGGGGGGGCGGTGACGGATATAAAGGAGAACGCCCGATCGTAGTATCCGGCGCCCATGCCGACGCGGTTGCCGGATGAGTCGAATGCCACCAGCGGCGTCAGCACCAGGTCGAGTTCGCGCGGATCGCGGACAACCGCGTTCGCTGTATCCGGTTCGGGAATGCCGTAGCGGTTCCTGCGCAAGATCGCCGCGGGTTCGTGGCGCACGAACTGCATGAGCCGTTCGGAGCCGGGATGAATGACCGGCAGATACCAGTGCTTTGCGGCCAGCTCGGCATGCCACAGCGGCTGCAGATCGATTTCGCCGCGGATGGCGCTGTAAACGGCAACATGGCGCGCCTGCCGGAAAGCATCCAGATGCCGAATGCGTGCTGCGATGGCGGCCGATGCGGCTTCGCGTGACGCGGCAGGCACGTTCAGGCGCTGGCGGCAGAGCTGCTTGCGCAGCAGATCGAGGTTGGTCAAAAGGGGAACATCCGAATCAAAGGGACACCTCCCGCCGATGCCGTCGCGAACTTTTCCCTTGAACCAGTGGCTCAGGTGGGGTGCGTTGGCGGCGCTTCAGGCTTTTCGCTCGATGGCGAACATGCTCACGGCAACCGCTTTTCGGACCCCCGGGTAGAAGTTAGGCTCAAAGAGATACCCAGCTCGCGTCGAACACCGCAGGAGATGTCGTAACCATTTTATAACGCCGCGCCGGCCATGCGTACGTGAGCCGGCGCTCATTTCAGGAAGCGGCGCGCTCCTCGACCAGCGTCAGCTCGACCTTGTCGTGCATCCGCTGCAGGCGCTTGGCGACATCGTCAGTAATATGTTTCCGGCTGGCGTCGGTTTGCAGGAACTCGTGCGCCAGGTTCAGCGCCGCCATCACCGCGATCCGGTCGAGCCCGATCACGGCGCCGGATTTGCGGATCTCCTGCATCTTGCGGTTGAGCAGCGCAGCGGATTCCAGCAGCGCATCCTTTTCATCAGGCGGACAGGCGATCTGGTAATCCCGGTCGAGGATCCGCACGTTGACTCGCGTCTGTGCATCCGTCATACGTTGTGTTCCAGCGTCTTCAACCGGCCGATCATCGCTTCCACGCGGCCGCGGGCCTGTTCGTTTTTCTGCAGCAGCGAAGCGCGTTCGGCCGTCAGTGTTTCCAGTCGTTCCATCAGCGAACGGTTCTGCGCGCGCAAGCGCGTGCAAACCGACGTCAGCTCGTCTATACGCCCCTCGAGCCGTGCCAGTTCGCTTTCAATTATGTCGTTCGCCGTATCCATCGGTGTCTGCTCGGGTGAACAAGCCTCAACTATAGAACCGAGCCTGAAAAGGGTCAACGATGATAGTATTAAGCGCCTACACGACCCGACCCGCCGCCATGACTGTCGCCTCCGACCTGCATACACTCTTGAACAGCGCACTTGATTCGGCCAATGCCGCCGAGTGTCACGGCGCATTGACCGGTCTGGCTTGCGGCGGCGCGGGTGGAAAGACGGACTGGGCGGCGGCGCTCCCGCAGTCGGATGGCGCGGCCGATTCGGACAAGGCCGGTGCGGTGCTGACCGCGCTGGGCGAGGAAACGGCGCGCGAGTTGAACAACGACTCGATGAGCTTTACGCCATTGCTGCCGGACGACGCCGAAACGATCGATGCGCGCGCCGCCGCGTTACGGCTCTGGTGCCGCGGCTTTTTGTACGGTTTCGGCCTGGGCTTCGCGCCAGGCAAAGCGCCGCCGTTGCCGGACGAGGTGCGCGAAATACTGGGCGATTTCAGCGAGATCGCACGCCAGGAACTCGAGGCGGATATCGGCAGCGAAGCGGACGAGGCGGCTTATGCCGAGATCGTCGAGTACGTCCGGGTCGGCGTCCAGCTCATCTTCGAAACGCTGCATCCGGCCAGCAAGCCGTCCGGGCCGGTTCTGCATTAACACTCCTTAGATATAAGTATGAAGCCACAGGAATTTGCCAGGCGCCGCCGTCAACTGATGCGCATGATGGGCCGGGACACGATCGCCATCGTGCCGTCGGCGGTGGAGAAAATCCGCAATCGTGACGTCGACTACCCGTTCCGGCAGGACAGCGATTTCCAGTACCTGACAGGCTTTCCGGAACCCGATGCGGTGGCGGTGCTGATTCCCGGCCGTGCGCCGGCCGACTACGTCCTGTTTTGCCGCGAACGCGATCCGGTGCTGGAAACCTGGCATGGCCGTCGCGCGGGCCAGGAAGGGGCGCTGCGCGACTACGGCGCCGGCGACGCGTTTCCGATCGCCGACATTGACGACATCCTGCCGGGCCTGATGGAACGCGCCGACCGCGTGTTCTACACGATGGGTTCGCACCCACAGTTCGACCAGCGCGTGATCGGCTGGGTGAACCAGTTGCGCACCAGCCGCGGCCAGGGCGCAAGCGCGCCGCACGAGTTTGTTTCGCTGGATCCGTTTCTGCACGACATGCGGTTGTACAAAAGCCGTTCCGAAATCGGCCTGATGCGTAAGGCGGCAAAGATTTCCGTCGGTGCGCACGAACGGGCAATGCGCTGCTGCGCGCCGGGCGTGAACGAGTATGAAATCGAGGCGGAACTGCTGCACGAGTTCCACCGTCACGGCGCGCGCGTGGCCTATAACTCGATCGTGGGCGGCGGCGAAAACGGCTGCATCCTGCACTACACTGAAAACAATGCCGAGTTGAATGACGGCGACTTGCTGCTGATCGATGCCGGCTGTGAAGTCGACGGCTACGCGTCCGACATTACCCGCACGTTTCCGGTCAACGGCCGCTTCACCGAGCCGCAGCGGGCGATTTACGATCTGGTGCTGCGCGCGCAACTCGCCGCGATCGACACCGCGCGGCCGGGCAACCACTGGAATCAGCCGCACGAAACGGTCGTGAAAGTGCTGACCGCGGGGCTGGTGAAGCTGGGCCTGTTGAAAGGCCAGGTGTCGAAGCTGATCAAGGAGGAGGCGTACCGCCGTTTCTATATGCATCGCACCGGCCACTGGCTCGGCCTCGACGTGCACGATGTCGGCGATTACCGGCTCGACGATCGATGGCGCGAGCTGGAGCCGGGCATGGTGCTGACCGTCGAGCCCGGCATTTACATCCCCGCCGGCAGCAAGGGCGTTGCGAAGAAATGGTGGAACATCGGCGTGCGCATCGAGGACGATGTGCTGGTGACGCGCGCCGAGCCGGATGTGTTGAGCGGCAAGCTGGTGAAGGAGCCGGATGCAATCGAGCGATTCATGCAGACGGCGGAAGCGGCATAATGAACTCAGGACTCAGGACTCAGGACCCAGGACTCAGGACTCAGTCCTTAATCCTTAGTCCTTAGCCCCTAGCTCTATTCACAGCCATGGATGAAATAAAACCCCAATACGACATTCTGATCGCCGGCGGCGGCATGGTCGGCGCGAGCATGGCGCTGGCACTGTCCGGTCTCGACCTGGACGTTGCCGTCGTCGAACCGACGCCGGTGCGGTCCGACGCGCAACCCAGTTACGACGAGCGCGCCACGGCCTTTTCAGCCGGCAGCCGCGCGATTCTCGAGCAGATGGCGTTATGGCCCGATCTGGCCGAGCATGCCACTCCGATCGAACACATTCATGTCTCCGAACGCGGCCGCTGCGGCATCAGCCGTCTGCACGCGGCGGACGAGGGCGTCGAAGCGCTCGGCTACATCATGCCCAACCGGGTTTACGGCGCCGCACTGCACGGCGCGCTTCGCGAACGCAGCGGCGTCACGATGCTGTGCCCGGCGAGCGTCGAGAGCGTCACGATCGAAAAAGCCTGGGCGCACGTGCAGCTGAAAGCAGACGGCCGGGATGTGGCCACGCGCGCGAAACTGCTGGTTGTTTCCGATGGCGCGCGCTCGCCGTTGCGCGAACGGCTGGGTGTCGACGTCAGCGTGCACGACTACCAGCAAAGCGCCATCATCGCCAACGTCACGCCGAGCGAGCATCACGGCTACTGGGCGTACGAGCGGTTTACTTCGCAGGGCCCGGTCGCAATGCTGCCGATGAGCGCGGGGCGCGTCGGTGCCGTCTGGACAGTTGCGGCCGAAGCCGCGGATTCGGCGCTGGAACTGGACGATGCAACGTTCCTGCACAGCCTGCAGGCGTTGTTCGGTTATCGGCTGGGGCGTTTCCTGCGCGCCGGCCGGCGGTTCGCGTATCCACTGAAGTTACTGCGCGCTGAGCGCCAGGTTGGGCCGCGTTTTGCGGTTATCGGCAACGCGGCGCATGCGCTGCACCCGGTGGCCGGTCAGAGCTTCAACCTGTCGCTGCGTGACGTGGCGACGCTTGCCGAAGTCGTCGGCAACACGATCGGGCGCGGCGAAGATCCTGGCGCAATTGCCGCGCTGGAACGTTACGCCGCGAGGCGCCGGCGCGACCAGCGACTCACCGTCGGGATCACGGACGGCCTGATGCGTGCATTCGCACCGCGCTTCGCGCCGCTTGCGGCCGCGCGCAACCTGAGTTTGCTGGGATTCGATGTGCTGCCGGGTGTGAAGCATTTGTTCGCGCGCCAGACGATGGGGCTTGCCGGCCGGGTGCCGCGGGTGCCGGGGCAGGGCGCTTGATGGGTGTCGATTACGACATCGTCATCGTTGGTGCCGGCGCGGTCGGCGGCACGCTGGCCGCCGCGGTCGCCGAAACCGGCCTGAAAATCGCGCTGGTCGAAGCGAGAGAACCCCCTCCGCTCGATCAGGCCTTCAATGCAGACGCGCCCCTGGATTTGCGCGTCTTTGCCATTTCGCGCGCATCCGAACGCATCCTGCGCGGCGTTGGCGCCTGGGACGCGGTCGCATCCGCGAACCGGCTATGCACCTATCGCGGCATCCAGGTCTGGGACGCCGCCGGCGACGGGCGGATCGACTTCGATGCCGTCGATGTGGGCGAGCCGGACCTCGGGCACATCGTCGAAAACCGCCTGCTGCAATCCGCGCTGCTCAAACGCATCGGCGACTTCAGCAACGTTACGACGCTGTGGGGGCGGGCCTGCACCGGCCTGACCGCCAATCGGGACAGCATGAGCCTGAAGCTGGACGATGGCAGGGAATCGCGCGCCCGGCTGGTTGTCGCGGCTGACGGCGTCGGGTCGCGTCTGCGTCAGTGGGCCGGGATCGACGCGCCGGCACAACCTTATAACCAGCGGGCGATTGTGAGCCATTTGACGACTGAACAGGGTCACGAAGGCGTGGCGCGCCAGGCCTTTCTGGATAACGGCGTGCTCGCGCTGCTGCCGCTTGCCGATGGCCGCTCGTCATTGATCTGGTCCACCGGCAACGACCATGCCGACGAATTGCTGGCGCTCGACGATGCGGAATTCAACCAGGCCGTTTCCAAAGCCACCGATTACGTCCTCGGCGCCATCATCGCCAGCGACCGGCGTGCGAGCTTCCCGCTCGTGCGCATGCACGCGGAGCGTTACGTGCGCCCGCGCTTCGCGCTGATCGGCGATGCGGCGCATTCGGTGCATCCGCTGGCTGGCCAGGGCGTCAATCTCGGGCTGCTGGATGCCGCCGCGCTGGCGGAAATGCTGTCCGCGGCCGCCGCTCGTTCGCGCGACGTCGGCGAGTTATCTCTTTTGCGCCGATACGAGCGTTGGCGGCGCGCGGAAAATGCAGCGATGGTCTGGTCGCTGGACGGCTTTCAGAAACTGTTCGGAGCGGCCGATCCGATCCGGGCCATGGGCGGCTGGGGGCTGAGTATGGTCAACCGATGCCCGCCAGTGAAGAACGCGTTTATTCGTCGCGCGCTGGGGCTTGAAGGCGATTTGCCGGCGCTGGCGAAGGCAGGAAATTACTTTCCCTCATCCCGGCCTTCTCCCCCGGATCAAGTCCGGGGCAGGTTCTGAGGGAGAAGGGGTAAGAACTCAGGCACTGGAAAAGCTTCGTTCCCCTCTCCCTATCGCCGCTCCAAGGTAACGAAGCTGTAGCGGTATAGATTCTTCTCGTCGGGCCCGTGCTCCTCGCGCTCGACTTCTTCCCATTCATCGTTATCGAGCGCCGGAAACCAGGTGTCGGCAGGAAAGCCGGCCTGGATCCGGGTGAGATAAATCCGCTGCGCCAGCGGCAGCAATACCTCGTAGATCGTCGCGCCGCCAACCACCATCAGCATGTCGTCCGGCGGCGCCGCCGCCAGTGCCAGATCGATTGATGCGAACACCCGGCAGCCCTGCGGCTGGAAACTGACGTCCCGGCTGACCACGAAGTTGTCGCGTCCCGGCAGCGGCCGGCCGATCGACTCGAACGTGCGCCGCCCCATCAGCATCGTGTGGCCCATCGTGACGTTCTTGAAGTGCTTGAGGTCGGCCGGCAGATGCCAGGGCATTTTGCCGTCGTGGCCGATCTCGCGTTCGGCGCCCATTGCGACGACCAGTGCAATGGGCGGGGCAGTTTCATTATCGGTTGGCATTCCGGTATTGTAAGGAGCCAATGGCATCGGGTCCACGCGCCGCATGCCGCGCGAGACCGTGTCGTTGATCACAAGGACGGTTCATGGATCCCATCAGCCCCAGCGTCGACCTGTCGCGCGGCCAGTTTGCGCTGACGCTTTATTTCCACATCCTCTGGCCGGTATTTACGATCGGCCTGTCTTCGTTTCTGGTCGTTATCGAAGGACTGTGGCTGAAAACCGGCGACGAAGACTACTATCGCCACGCGCGCTTCTGGGCGAAATTGCTGCTGCTGAATTTCGGCGTCGGCGTGGCGACCGGGTTGCCGCTGGAATTCGAATTCGGCACCAACTGGGCGCCGTTTTCACGCCTCGCCGGTAACTTCTTCGGCAACATCCTCGGCTTCGAAGGCTCGATGGCGTTCATGCTCGAGGCCGGCTTTCTCGGCATCATGATGTTCGGCTGGCGCCGCGTTGCGCCGGCTATCCACATGTTTGCGACGTGCATGGTCGCGCTCGGCGCGTCGATGTCGGCGTTGTGGATCATGTCGGCGAACTCCTGGATGCAGACGCCGGCTGGCGGCCATGTCGAAAACGGCCGCTTCGTGGTCGACAATTACATCGAAGCGATCTTCAATCCCTCCGCGCCGTGGGGCATCGCCCACATGTGGGTCGCGTGCCTTGAAACCAGCCTGTTCGTGATCGGCGGCCTGAGCGCGTGGTACATCCTGCGCGACCGTCATCGCGCGTTCTTTCTGCGGTCGTTCAAGGTGTGTCTGGTGGCCGCGATTGTGATTACGCCAGTTCAGATTTTTCTCGGCGATGGCTCCGGCAAAGTCGTGTTCGACTACCAGCCGGCGAAGGGCGCGGCGATTGAAGGGCATTGGGTGACCAATGCGCCCGGTGAACCGGCGCCGTGGTCACTCCTCGCATGGCCCAACCAGGAAGAGCAGAAGAACGACTGGTCGATCGAGGTGCCGTACGGACTGAGCCTGCTGGCCACGCACACGCTCACCGGGCAGGTCACCGGCCTGCGCGACATTCCGCGCGAAAACCAGCCGCCGATGATCCCGCTTTTGTATTACACCTTCCGCGTCATGGTCGCGATCGGGTTTTTCTTTTTCGGGCTGATGCTGTGGACCGTGTGGCGCTGGTGGCGCCATGGCCTCAATGCGGACAATGCCGATCGGTTCCGCGGCATGTGGCGCACGTGGCTGTGCGCGATTCCCCTCGGTTACCTTGCCGTCGAGTGTGGCTGGACTGTACGCGAGGTCGGGCGTCAGCCGTGGGTGATCTACGGCATTATGCGCACCGAACACGGCGCGTCCATGCTGCCGCAGTCGACCGTGTCCAGCACGCTGATTCTCTTCGCCATCGTCTACTCGATTCTGCTGCTCACGTTTCTTTATTTCGCGCGACGCATTCTGCTGGAAGGGCCGGACCTGACGGCGCCGGCGCCGCCGCGCCGCGGTGGCGGGCTGATCGATACGCGTACTGCCTGGGAAACTGGCGAAGGCCAGTCGCAGCAGGGCATGAAATGATGAAGAGATCCCCCTCCGGCTCCCCCTTCCGGCCTGCGGCCGCAAAGGGGAGAGTAAGCAAGCCGGAACCCGGCGTCGCGAATCTTGCACTCCCCTTTGCTCGCGAAGCGAGGAAGGGGGGGCTGGAGGGGGATTCCCCGCCATGAACGAAGTTCACCATTTTCTCGCCGACATCTGGTTCGGCCTGATTGGCGTCTTGCTGATCCTCTACGTCGTACTTGACGGCTTCGACCTCGGCGTCGGTATCCTGTCGCTGGGCGCGCGCGACGACGACGAGCGCGGCATCATGATGGCGTCGCTCGGCAGCGTCTGGGATGCCAACGAGACGTGGCTGGTGCTGCTCGGCGGCGCGTTGTTCGGCGCCTTCCCGGACGTCTACGCGATCGCGCTGCACGCACTATACATTCCGATCATGGCGACGCTGTTCGGGCTGGTGTTCCGCGCGGTCGCTTTCGAATTTCGGGAAAATTCCCACCGCAAGCATTTCTGGAACATCGCCTTCGGGACCGGCAGCCTGATGGCCGCAGCCGCGCAGGGTTTTGCATTGGGGGCGATCATCTCGGGCATAGAAGTCGGGCCGCGCGGCTTCAGCGGTGGTGTGTTCGACTGGTTTTCGCCGTTTTCGCTGCTGGTGGCCGTTGGCGTGGTATTCGGCTACATGCTGCTCGGCGCGACGTATCTCATCGTCAAAACCACCGACGATATCCAGGCGCGTTTTTTTCACCTGGCGACCTTCGCCGCCTGGCTGACGGTGATCGTCGGCGTGGGCGTCAGCCTGTGGACGCCGCTCAAGTTCGATTACGTGCGTGAGAAGTGGTTCGGCGAGGACCTGTACGCGCTCGGCACGCTGCCGCTGTGCGCGGCAATTGCCTTCGGCGTGCTGCTCTACAGCCTCCGGCGGCGCCACGAATACGCGCCGTTCGCCTGGAGCATCCTGATTTTCCTGTTCTCGTTCATCGGCCTGGCGGCGAGCCTGTATCCCAGCATCATTCCGCCGGACGTCACCGTCTACGGAGCCGCGTCGTCGGGCAAGACGCTGGTGTTCATGCTCACCGGCATCGGCATGATGATCCCGGTCATGCTGATCTACAACGCGTACCAGTACCTGGTTTTCCGGGGCAAGGTCACGCATTCCGGCTACGGGCATTAGACTTGCTTTGGGCGATCTACTAGAATAAATCGCTTATCTTCCGCGCAGTTGCGAGAACCCCGGAGCATTTATGGCACGCGTCACCGTTGAGGATTGCCTCGACAACGTCGATAACCTGTTTCAGTTAGTACTGGTCGCGACCAAACGTGCGCGCCAGTTGAGCCACGGCATGGAGGCGACGGTGCCGCTCGAGCGGGACAAGCCGACCGTGGTGGCGCTGCGCGAGATCGCCGAAGGCCACGTCGGCCCGGCCATCCTGAGCGAACCGGATCGTCCGCAGCCGGTCGAGGTCGAGGAGCCGCTGCCCGAGCCGACGCCGGAAGACTTCTCGTCGCCCCAGGAGGAGTCGGACTCTCTCCACTAACCGGCTCAAGCAGGTTGCCGGGCGAGCGGTGTAAGATGCGCTGATGGCTCACGCGACCTCCATACTGACCCGCGCCGGCCGCGAGAGGCGTTCGGCCGGCATCGACAACCTGCTTGCGCGGCTGGAAACCTACCTCAGCCCCGAGCAGGTTGACACCATCCGCCGCGCGTACGATTTCGGCGCGCAGGCACACGAAGGACAGCGCCGCCTGTCCGGCGAACCCTACATTTCCCATCCCGTCGCGGTCGCCGGCATTCTCGCCGATATGCATATGGACGCGGCGACCATCTGTGCGGCGGTGCTGCACGACGTCATCGAAGACACGCCCACCGCCAAGGACGAAATCGCCGCCGCGTTCGGCGAGGAAGTCGCCCAGCTTGTCGACGGCGTCAGCAAGCTGACCCACATTCAGTTCCAGAGCCGTGTCGAAGCGCAGGCGGAAAACTTCCGCAAGATGCTGCTGGCGATGGTCGAGGACATCCGCGTCATTCTGATGAAGCTCGCGGACCGGCTGCACAATATGCGCACGCTGGGCGTCATGCCGCCGGCCAAGCGTCGCCGGATCGCGCGCGAGACGCTGGAAATTTACGCACCGATCGCCAACCGGCTGGGTATGAACGCGATGCGCCTGGAGCTCGAGGACCTCGGTTTCCGGGCGCTGTATCCGAAACGCTACCGGGTGCTCGCGCGCCAGCTCAGGCGTAACCGCGGCCATCACAAGGAAATCGTCCGCAAGATCACCGCGGCGCTCAAGCAGGCGCTTCGCCAGGAGGGCGTCGAGGCACAGGTGCAGGGGCGCGAAAAGCATCTTTACAGCGTCTACATGAAAATGCGCACCAAGCGCCTGGCGCTGCGCGACATCATGGACATGTACGGTTTCCGCATCGTCGTCGAAAAGGTCGATACCTGTTACCGGGTGCTGGGCATCGTGCACGCCTGTTACAAGCCGGCGCCGGGGCGCTTCAAGGATTACATCGCCATACCGAAGGGTAACGGCTACCAGTCGCTGCACACCGTGCTGGTCGGCCCGCAGGGCGCACCGGTCGAGGTCCAGATCCGCACCGAGGCGATGCACAAGATCGCCGAATCGGGCGTTGCCGCGCACTGGCTGTACAAGTCGCACGAAGCGGCGGCGACCGCGCCGGAAGCGCGCGCGCGCGAATGGCTGCGCGGCATGCTGGAAATGCAGAAGGGCGCTGGCAGTTCCGCCGAATTCCTCGAAAACGTCAAGGTCGATCTGTTTCCGGACGAGGTCTACGTATTCACGCCGCAGGGCGAAATCCGGCGTTTACCGCGGGGTGCGACCGCGGTCGATTTCGCCTACGCCGTGCACACCGACGTCGGCAATGCCTGCGTTGCGGCGAAGGTGGACCGGCGCATGATCCCGCTGCGCACGCCGCTGGTGAACGGGCAGACGATCGAAATCATCACCGCGAAGGGCGCGATTCCGAACCCGGCGTGGCTCAACTTCGTCGTGACCGGCAAGGCGCGCGCGAACATTCGCCACTACCTGAAGAACATCAAGCGCGACAAGGCGATCGGCCTCGGCCGCCGCCTGCTGGAGCGCGCGCTGGAAAGCTACCACTCGAAGCTCAAAAAGCTGCCGCCGGAGCGCATTGACGCGGTACTCAAGGAGTTCAAGCTCGCAAGCCTCGACGACCTGATGGAGCAAATCGGCCTGGGTGAACGACTGGCTCCGCTGGTGGCACGCCGGCTGCTGCCGGAAGAGGCGCGCGAAGCGGAGCCGGAATCCACCGGGCCGTTGTCGATCAAGGGTACCGAGGGCATGGTCGTCAGTCTCGGTCGCTGCTGTCATCCGATTCCCGGCGACCCGATCATGGGCTATTTAAGCGCCGGGCGCGGCATCGTCATTCATCGCGACAGCTGCCGCAACCTCGCCGACTACCGCAGCCAGCCGGACAAGTGGATTGAAGTGCAGTGGGAGAAGGACATCGGCCGCGAGTTCGCCGTCGAGATCCGCTGCGAAGTCGAGAACGAACGCGGCGTGCTGGCGACGGTGGCGGCGACGATTGCCGAACTCGGATCCAATATCGAGCACGTTTCGCTGCAGGAGCGCGACGGGCGCACCTCGACCATCAATCTCGTGTTTTCAGTGCAGGACCGCAAGCACCTGGCGCGCATTATGCGCCACATCCGGCAGATGCCGCAGGTTCTGCGTGTCGCGCGCACCCGCTTTTAGAGGTAAGGAGCCGTTTAAATGAAGTTCGCAGCCATCTCCACTGACAAGGCGCCTGCCGCCATCGGCCCGTATTCGCAGGCGATTCGCGCCGGCGATACCGTCTACCTGTCGGGCCAGATCGGCCTCGACCCGGAGACCGGCGAACTGGTCGCGGCGACGGTGGAAGAGCAGGCGCGCCGGGTGTTCGACAACTTGCGTGCGGTCGCGGCGGCGGCTGGCGGCGGACTCGACACGGTCGTCAAACTTACCGTCTACCTGGCCGATCTCGCCGATTACCCGGTGGTGAACGAGGTCATGGCAGACTACTTCAACGAGCCCTATCCGGCGCGCGCCGCCATTGCCGTCGTCGGTCTGCCCAAAGGGGCGGCTGTCGAGGTAGATGCCATTCTCGCGCTTTGAATTCGGCCGCGACTGCGGTGCCGGACGCCTCGGCAGTTCCGGTCACGGTACTGAGAGGCGTCGGCGGCAAGCTCGCCGAGCGCCTTGCCAAACTGCGAATCGAGACGCTGCAGGACCTGCTGTTTCACCTGCCGCGGCAGTACGAGGACCGCACCCGGATCGTGCCCATCGGAAGCGTCCGCCCCGGCCATACCGCCGTCGTCGAAGGCGAAGTTGAACTCACCGAGACGGTTTTCCGCGGCCGCCGCAGCCTGCTCAGCCGTATCGGCGACGGCAGCGGCGCGCTGACGCTGCGGTTCTTTCATTTTTCCGCCGCGCAGGCGGCTACGTTGAAGCGCGGCGCGCGCGTGCGCTGTTACGGCGAAGTGCGGCCCGGCAAGGTCACGCTGGAGATGATTCACCCGGAGTACCGCATCGTCTCGGGCGGCGCGGCGCTGGAAGAGTCGCTGACGCCGGTATATCCCACCACCGAGGGCCTCGGGCAGCCACGCCTGCGGGCGCTGGTCGGCCAGGCACTCACGCGGCTCGAGAACGGCGAACTGACGCTGCCGGACTGGCTGCCCGAGTCGTCGCTGGCGCGCGCCGAATACCCGGCGCTGCAGGATGCGGTACTCTACCTGCACAATCCGCCGCCAGATGCCGACTGCAATCGTCTGGTCGCCGGTACGCATCCGGCGCAGCGCCGTCTCGCATTCGAGGAATTGCTCGCGCACCATTTGAGTCTCAAGCGGATCAGGCTGGCGAGCGACCGCCGTCGCGCGTGGCCGTTGCCGGCCGGCGGCGAGCTGCGGCAGCGGTTCCTCGACCGGCTGCCGTTCGATCTGACCGCCGCGCAACAGCGCGTCGACCAGGAAGTCAGCCGCGATCTGACGGCCGTCCGGCCGATGATGCGGCTCGTGCAGGGCGACGTCGGCTCGGGCAAAACGGTTGTCGCGGCGCTGGCCGTGCTTGCGGCAGTCGCGGCAGGGCGCCAGGCGGCCGTGATGGCGCCCACCGAGCTGCTCGCCGAGCAGCACTTTCACAACTTCAACGAGTGGCTCGAGCTGCTGGGCATCCAGGTCGTCTGGCTGAGCGGCACGCTGGGCGCGGCGGCGCGGCGTCAGGCGCAGGCGGCAATCGAATCCGGGGCGGCCGCGGTTATCGTCGGCACCCATGCGCTGTTTCAGGCCGGCGTCGAATTCGCCGACCTGGCGCTGATCGTGATCGACGAGCAACATCGCTTCGGCGTGCACCAGCGCCTGGCGCTGCGTGAGAAGGGTGAGCGCGAAGGCCGCCATCCGCATCAACTGATCATGACGGCGACGCCGATTCCGCGCACGCTCGCGCAAACGGCCTATGCCGATCTGGACACCTCCGTCATCGACGAATTGCCGCCGGGCCGCCAGCCGGTCCGGACGGTGGTGATGCCGGAAAGCCGCCGCAACGACATCGTCGAAAGCCTCACCCGCGCGCTGCGCGAAGGTCGCCAGGCCTATTGGGTCTGTCCGCTGATCGAGGAATCGGAAGTGCTCGAGTGCCAGGCGGCCGAAGATACCGCCGCGAGGCTGACCGAAGCGCTGCCGGAGTGGCGCGTCGGCCTCGCACATGGGCGCATGAAGCCGGCGGAGCGCAACGCGGTGATGGCCGCATTCAAGCAGGGCGAGATCCACCTGCTGGTGGCGACAACCGTGATCGAAGTCGGCGTCGACGTGCCCAACGCGAGCCTGATGATCATCGAAAACGCCGAGCGCCTCGGCCTCGCGCAGCTCCATCAGTTGCGTGGCCGGGTCGGCCGCGGCAGCGCCGAGAGCAGTTGCGTGCTGCTGTACCGCGGCCGGCTGTCGGCTGCCGCACGCGCCCGCCTGAACGCGATGCGCGAAACCACCGACGGCTTCGAAATCGCCCGTCGCGATCTGGCGCTGCGCGGCCCGGGCGAGGTGCTCGGCACCCGCCAGACGGGCGCATTGCAACTCAAGATTGCCGACCTCGTGCGCGACGAGGCCGTGTTGCCGTGGGTGCAGCGTCTGGGCGGCGAGCTACTGGCGCACCACCCGGACCGGGTCGGCGCGTTGATCCGCCGGTGGATCGGCGACGGCGGGCGGTACGGGCGTGTCTGACGCATCCTGTTAAAATTGCGCCATGGAAAATTGCTCTGTTGAAGCGACAGCGGCCATACGCGCCGCGACCCGATGGCGGCGGCCTGAGATCATCGACGTCGGCGAGCGGCCGGCCGCACTGTGGCCCTGGCTGGTGGAGGAGGGGTCACTGACGGCGCGCCTGCGGGCGCACTGCGGGGACGCATTCCGGGTGCGCGTGCTCGCGAGCGGCGAATCGGAACTAACGGCCGGTGAGGCCGACTGGACCGGTTGCCCGCGCGCGTATGTTCGCGAAGTCCATTTATGCTGCGGCGCAACGCCCTGGGTTCACGCGCGAACGATCGCCGTCGGCGCCGCGGCAGAAGCGCGGCTGCGGGGGCTTGGCGAATCGCCGCTCGGCGATGGCGCATTCGAGCAGCCGTCGACCACTCGCGATTCGCTCGAAATCGCGCGGGTCGCGCAGCCCGGCGCGGAGTGGACGCGGCGCTCGGTGCTGCACGTTGACGGCGAACCGCTCTATATTGCCGAATCCTTTCTCGACGGCGGTACGCCATGGCAATGATGCCCCGCCGAAAAAGACGGTCGATGGGCTCGAAATGGAATAAGCCGAAACTGTCGCCGCGTCTCAAGGCGCAGCGGCCGCCGCGGATCGGGCCGCCATGGTGGCGGCGCGTTCTCGACCGGCTGCCGCGCATCGAGCAAGGCCCCCCGGATTTCGCTAAACGCTTCCGGCGTGCGCGCCAGAGTGCATTTGCGACGCGCACCTTGCCGGCTGCGAGCGACCGTCTCGACGCCTACATGCGCCTCACCCGCCTCAACCGCCCGATCGGGGCGTTCCTGCTGTTGTGGCCGACGCTGTGGGCGATCTGGATTGCGAGCGGCGGCCATCCGAACCCGCTGGTGTTCGTTGTGTTCGTCATCGGCGTGTTCGTGATGCGCTCGGCCGGCTGTGTGATGAACGACTTCGCCGACCGCAAGTTCGACCCGCACGTGCGCCGCACGCGTGAGCGCCCGCTGGCCACCGGCGAGGTCAGCGTGCCGGAAGCCATGGCCGTCTTCGCCGTGCTCGTGCTGATCGCGGTCGGCCTCGTGCTGACGATGAACCGGCTGACGCAGTATCTTGCCATCGCCGGCCTGGCGCTCGCGGTGACCTATCCATTCATGAAGCGCTACACCTGGTTGCCGCAGCCGTATCTCGGCATGGCATTCGGCTGGGCCATTCCGATGGCCTTCGCCGCGCAGGCCGGCGTGTTGCCGACGGTGGCGTGGCTGCTGTTCATTGCCAATATTTTCTGGGCGACGGCCTACGACACCGCTTACGCGATGGCGGATCGCGAAGACGACCTCAAGATCGGCGTGAAGTCTTCCGCGATCCTGTTCGGCGATAACGACCGGCTGATGATCGCGATTCTGCACGTGGTCGTGCTGCTGGCGCTCGCGCTGGTTGGCCGGCAGATGCAACTTGGATCAGCGTTCTACTGGGGGCTGGGCGCCGCCGCGGTGTTCGCAGTGTACGAGCAGTGGCTCATTCGCAAGCGCAAGCCGGATGCGTGTTTTCAGGCGTTCATGAACAACAACTGGTTTGGCGGCGCGATCTTCGTCGGCCTGGCGCTGAGCTACATCTTTCAACCGTAACGGAGCTACTCGTCGGTGCGTTGCGCGCCGACGGTGGCCGTTTCGCCTTCCAGATCCACCTGCACATCAAGCTCGATCGGCTGACAGCAGACTTCGCAGTCCTGAATGTAGCGCTGATCGCCGGCGGTGAGATCGAGCACCACGCCGAACGTCTCGCCGCAATACGGGCAGGTGACGTCTTTTTCTTCGAGTGGGTTCATGCCGCCTCCGGCAGAAACAGCGCCTGCAGGTCGTTCAGGTAAGCGCGGCCGCGCTCGCTCGCATAATAGCGGTCGCCGTTGCGTGCAAGCAGCCCAAGCTCCACAGCCTGTGTCAGCGCGCCATTGGCAGCAGCCAGCGGCAGGCCGGTGCGTGTTTCGAACAGGCGCCGATCGAAGCCGGCGTTCAGGCGCAGCGCGTTCAGCATGAACTCGAACATGCGGTCATTATCGGCGACGGCTGTTTCGCTGAACACCGCGGGTGAGCCCGCGGCACGCATGTAGCGGCTCGGATGGCGCAGCTTCTCCCGGCGTACAATGCGGTTGGCGGCCGCGTCCGTCAGTTTGCCGTGGGCGCCGGCGCCGATCGCCAGGTAATCGCCGTACTGCCAGTAGTTCAGGTTGTGGCGGCACGGCCGTCCGTCGCGCGCGTAGGCGGAGGTTTCGTACTGCACGAAACCTGCAGTGGCGAGCGCGGCCTGGCATTCGGTCTGCATCGTCCAGATCGTGTCGTCGTCCGGCAATGGTGGCGGGCGCTTGGCAAACGGCGTCTGCGGCTCGAGGGTGAGCTGGTAGTGCGACAGATGCATCGGGCCGAGTGCGGTGGCGCGTTCGACATCCGCGAGCCCCATCTCGAGCGTCTGCTCCGGCAGGCCGTACATCAGGTCCAGGTTGAAGTTATCCAATCCCGCCGCGTGCGCTTCGTCGACGGCACGTTCGATTTCGTCCGGACCGTGAATGCGGCCGAGGCGCTTCAGCGCGGCGGCGTCGAACGTCTGCGCGCCAAGCGACAGTCGGTTAATGCCGGCGGCGCGGTAAGCCGCGAAGGCGCCATGTTCGACCGTGCCGGGATTGGCTTCGAGCGTGATCTCGGCATCGGCTGCGAGTTGGCTTCCGACCGCGTTGAGCACGCGGCCGATCGCGTCGGCGCTGAACAGGCTGGGCGTGCCGCCGCCGAAGAACACCGTGTCGATTGCGCGCCCGGGTATCCGCGCGCGTTCGTCCGTCAGGTCACGCAGCAGCGCTGCGAGGTAATCCTGCTCGGGCAGGGCGGCGCGCAGCGGGTGCGAGTTGAAGTCGCAGTACGGGCACTTCTGCACGCACCACGGGAGGTGAACATAGAGACTGAGTGGCGGGGGAAGCATACGCTAGGGCTGGGGACTGAGGACTGAGCTACGATTAGATTATACGGCGCTTTACTTAGTCCTGAGATGGTCCCGCAGCGCCGCCAGTGCCTGGCCCCGGTGCGACAGCCGGTTTTTCTCATCCGGCGCAAGCTGCGCCGCTGTTTTCCCCATTCCCGGCACGACAAACACCGGGTCGTAGCCGAAGCCGCTGTCGCCGGCCGGCTCCATCGCGATGCGGCCGTTCCAGCTGCCCTCGAAAATAAGCGGGGAGGGATCGTCGCCGTGGCGCATCAGCACGAGCACGCAGCGGAAGCGGGCGCC
>DASSNT010000044.1:0-33421 GCA_035701285.1 Gammaproteobacteria bacterium
CACGCCAGGTTCGCCACCTCTTCGGCCGAAGCGGGGTGCGTCGGCGGCGTGAAGCTGCGGGTGAGTATCTGGAAGTCGGCGGTCTTCAGCTTGAGCACGACGGTGCGCGCAATGCGCCCGTCTTCGCGCGTGGCGGCGACCCAGGTTTTTTCGGCCAGCCGGCGGATGTGTGATTCGATTTGATCGAGCGTCAGGTCGCGTTCGAAGGTGTCCTCGGCCGAGACCTGCAACGTTGGCCGGTCCGGCTGGACCGCGCGGTCATCGATGCCACGCGCGAGCCCGTACAACCGCTGCCCCCAGCGGCCGAAGCGCTGTTCGAGTGCTTCGGCCGGCACAGTGCGCAATTCGCCGACCGTGGTCACGCCCATCTCGGCGAGCTTCCGGTTCATGACTTTGCCCACGCCGGGCAATTTGCCGACGGCGAGCGGCTTGAGGAAAGCGTCCACTTGCCTCGGCCGTATCACCGTCAGGCCGTCCGGTTTTTGCCAGTCCGACGCGATCTTGGCCAGATACTTGTTCGACGCGACGCCCGCCGATGCTGTCAGACCGGTTTCGGAGCGGATGGCTTTGCGAATGGCCTGCGCGATGGCAGTTGCCGACGGCAATGCCCGCTTGGGAACGGTGACGTCAAGATAGGCTTCGTCCAGCGACAGCGGCTCGATCAGGTCGGTGTAGCGGGCGAAGATCTCCCGCACCTGCCGCGAGACGGCCTTGTACCGCGGGAAGTCCGGCGGCACGAAAACCGCCTGCGGGCACAGCCGCTCGGCGCGCGACGCCGGCATCGCCGAGTGAATGTCGAAGCGGCGCGCTTCGTAGCTCGCTGCGCACACCACCGAGCGCGCCCCGCGCCACGCGACCACCACCGGCTTGCCGCGCAATGCCGGATTATCGCGCTGCTCCACCGAGGCGTAGAACGCGTCCATATCGACGTGCAGAATCTTGCGTGGGGGTACGGGCATGGCCGCCATTTTATCGCGCCGCCGGCATCACGTTGCATATCGTGGCGCCCCTCTTTGGTACTTGGGACGTGCGGACGGTACCTTTGTCGAACTCAACGGGCTCCAAACGACTAAGTAGTGAAGGCGATAAACGCCGAACTCAACCGTAACGGAGAGACAAGATGAAATACGTTGATGGATTTGTGCTGGCGGTGCCCGCCGCCAACAAGCAGGCCTATCTGGAGCAGGCTCGGAAGGCGCTGCCCCTGTTCAAGGAATACGGCGCCACGCGGCACGTCGAATGCTGGGGCGATGACGTGCCTGACGGCAAGTCTACCGACTTTCGCCGCGCCGTAAAGGCGGAAGATGGCGAAGTTGTTGCATTTTCGTGGATCGAATGGCCCTCGAAGGAGATCCGCGACGCCGGTATGAAGAAAATGATGGAAGATCCCCGCATGAAGGAGATGGGCGACATGCCCTTCGACGGGAAGCGCATGATCTTCGGCGGCTTTCAACCCATTCTGGACGAATAGCCCGCGCGCAAGGCAGCGTTTTTTAATTACCAGCGCCTCACCGCCTGAGACGCGGCGTCGTTCAGCGGCCGGGCCAGCAGGCCGGTGTTGCTGATCGACACCCGATAGCGCGCCCCGTCGATCATCGGCAGATACGTGGCGCTGCCGTAGCTGGCGTCGACGAACGGCAGCCAGCCCGCCTTGTCGTGCGCGATGTTCCAGAGGCTGATACCTCGTGGCTCGCTCAGGCCCACCACGCTGGGCGGCGTCGTCTGAGCCTGGCGCAGGTCGTCGTAGCGACCGTGGATGCGCTCGATGCGGTAAAGCGGGTCGAAGCCCAGCAGCGTGGCGAGGCTTTTCCATTTAAGAATGCGCGCGTCGAGCTGCCACTCGTCGCCGTGCAGGGTAATGCGCTGCTCGCGGCCGTCGGGAAAATGCATGTCGACCGCGAAATGCTGCGGCCCCAGTTGGCTGAAGCTCAGCTCGGCCACCGGCCGCTCGTGGGTGAAACGCTGCCAGGTCAGCAGGTTGAGGCCGATCAACAACACAACCGCTGCTATCAGCCCGACGCAGCAGCCGCTCAAGGTTTGCACCGAGCCGCGCACGATCTGGCGACGGCGAAAGCGCATGAGGCCGGACAGCACGACCATCAGCGCGAACGCGGCAATCACGATGACGGCCAGATAGAGCCAGCCGCTTGTCCCCAACCCGCCCATGGACATCCTTTATACTCTCGCTTTCGTTCAATTCCGAGGAAGCGCCAATGCGTCTTGCCCTACTGGCCCTGCTCATGCTCGGCCTGCTCGCAGGCTGCGGCCAGAAGGGGCCGCTGTTTCTGCCGAGGCCTGAACATCCAACACCTGGGCAGCCAACGCCGGCGCCCCCCGCTGCGCCGGAGCCCGCCAGTGTCGTTCTTCCTCAGCCCGTTACCCTGCCGCCGCAATGAAAACATTAGTCCTCGTCGACGGATCATCCTACCTGTATCGCGCCTTTTACGCGCTGCCGCCGCTGGCGAACGCGGCCGGCGAGCCGACGGGCGCGGTGTACGGCGTGGTCAACATGCTGAACAAGCTGGTCAACGATTACCAGCCGGAACACATCGCGGTCGTGTTCGACGCGCGCGGCAAGACGTTTCGGGACGAGCTGTTCGCCGAGTACAAGGCCAACCGGGAAGCGATGCCGGACGATCTGTCGGCGCAGGTTGAACCGTTGCACACGATCATTCGGGCGCGCGGCCTGCCGTTGCTGCAGGTGCCGGGCGTCGAGGCGGACGACGTAATCGGCACACTGGCGCGGCAGGCCTCGGCTGCGGGAATGAAAGTCGTCATTTCGACCGGCGACAAGGACATGGCGCAGCTCGTCGACGGCAACGTGACGCTGATTAACACGATGAGCAACACGGTGCTCGATACCGATGGCGTGCAGGAGAAGTTCGGCGTCGGGCCGGACGGCATCATCGACTACCTGGCCCTGGTGGGCGACACGTCCGACAATATCCCCGGCGTGCCCAAGGTCGGGCCGAAAACGGCGTCCAAATGGCTGGCCGAATATGGCTCGCTCGACGGCGTCATTGCGCATGCGGAGGAGATCAAGGGCAAGGTCGGAGAAAGCTTTCGCGACAACATCAATCAGCTCGAACTCTCGCGCCGGCTGGCGACCATTCGCTGCGATGTCGAACTCGAATTCAAGCCGGATGAACTGGTCGCCTGCGCGCCCGACATCGAGACGCTGCGCGAAACCTATGTCCATCTCGGCTTTTCGAGCTGGCTGAAGGAACTGCCGACGGAAACCGCGGCGGAGGCGGCGCGGGACTACGAGACGGTCCTGACGATGGACGCGCTGGATCGCTGGATCGAACGGCTGCAGGCGGCCGAGCTGTTCGCGTTCGACACCGAAACGACCAGCATTGACTACATGCAGGCGGAACTGGTCGGCCTGTCGTTTTCGATCGAGCCGGGCGAAGCAGCCTACGTGCCGGTCGGCCATAACTATCCGGGCGCGCCGGAACAACTTGATCGCGATACTGTGCTCGCGAGGCTCAAGCCGCTGCTCGAGAACCCTGCCCGGCCCAAGGTTGGCCATCATCTCAAGTACGACGAGCACGTGCTGGCGCGCTACGGCATCGCGATCAACGGCATCGCCTTCGACACAATGCTCGAGTCCTACGTGCTCGACAGCACCGCGAGCCGTCACGACATGGATTCGCTGGCGCTCAAGTACCTGGGGCTCGAGACGATTCATTACGAAGACGTCGCCGGCAAGGGTGCCAGGCAGATCCGCTTCGATGAGGTCGATATCGATGCAGCTACCGAGTATGCCGCCGAAGACGCCGATGTCACGCTCAAGCTGCACCGCGAGCTGTGGCCGCAGCTCCAAGCCGAACCGCGCCTTGCCGCGTTGCTCACCGACCTCGAGATGCCGCTCGCGCGGGTGCTGTTCTCGATGGAACATACGGGCGTGCTGGTCGACTGCGACATGCTCAACGACCAGAGCGGCGAAATCCGGAGCAAGATGGCCGCGCTGGAAAAGGAAGCCCACAATCTGGCCGGCGGGCCTTTCAACCTCGGCTCGCCGAAGCAGTTGCAGCAGATCTTCTTCGACCAGCTCGGCTTGCCGGTGCTGCGCAAAACGCCGAAGGGCCAGCCGTCTACTGCGGAGGACGTTTTGCAGGAACTCGCCGCGGATTTTGATCTGCCACGGGTGATTCTGGACTACCGCGCGCTCAGCAAGCTCAAGTCGACTTACACCGACCGACTGCCGGAATGCGTTTATTCCGGGAGCGGCCGCGTGCACACCTCCTATCATCAGGCGGTCGCGGCGACCGGCCGCTTGTCTTCGTCGGACCCGAACCTGCAGAACATTCCGGTGCGGACCGCCGAAGGGCGGCGAATCCGCCAGGCGTTTATCGCGCCGCCGGGCTGCCGCATCGTCGCAGCCGATTACTCGCAAATCGAGTTGCGCATCATGGCGCACCTTTCCGGCGACACCGCGCTGCAAAAAGCGTTCTCGGCCGGCGAGGATATTCACCGCGCGACCGCCGCCGAAGTGTTCGGCATGAAGCCGGACGACGTGACCCACGATCAGCGGCGCTCGGCGAAGGCGATCAACTTCGGGCTTATCTACGGCATGTCCGCGTTCGGCCTCGGCCGCCAGCTCGGCATCGATCGAGGGCAGGCGCAGGACTACATTGACCGCTATTTCGACCGTTACCCGGGCGTCAAGCAGTTCATGGACAACACCCGGGCGCTGGCCCACGAACAGGGCTACGTCGAAACCGTGTTCGGTCGCCGCCTGTACCTGCCCGACATCAATTCACGCAATGGCCAGCGCCGCCAGTATGCGGAACGCACGGCAATCAACGCACCGATGCAGGGCACCGCAGCCGACATCATCAAGCGTGCAATGCTGGCGGTGCACGCCTGGCTGACCGAATCCGGCATCGACGGGCGGATGGTGATGCAGGTCCACGACGAACTGGTATTCGAAGTCGCCGATGCTGCGCTCGACGAACTGCGTTCCGAAGCCGTGCGGCTGATGGAATCGGCCGCGGATCTGGCGGTGCCGCTGCAGGTGGACACGGGCGTCGGCGCCAACTGGGACGAGGCGCATTAACCGCCGACTGGAAAACCCGGTAAAAGCTGCTATGCTCGATTCAAATGTGGGACCAACGGCCTAAGGGCAAACCCGCAGGTTGGAAGAATGTGACGGAGTTCAAAATTTTTATGAAAATTTTTTTCAGCGGGTGGAACTTTTAGCGGCGAGGCCTTACTAACTCAGTGAGCGCCGCAATGACGCTCGTCCGCTCCCCTCCCTGAGCGGACAAGCCATCCGGTCTTCCCCAAGCCGGATGTGAACTTGCCCCGGTGTTTTCCCCCTTTAACACCGGGGTTTTTTTTGCCTTTTTTTTCAGCGCAGCCAGGCTTGAAGCACGTCGCGCGCTTCGTCGACGCCATCTTTTTTCAACGCCGAAAACGTCTGTACCGACACCTGCTCCGGCAGTTCGCGGCGCACCGCTGCGAGCGTGGCGAGACCGCGGCCGCGGCTCAGCTTGTCGGCTTTGTTCAATACGACATGCACCGGCAGGCCACCCGGCAGGAACCAGTTCAGCATCTGCCGGTCGAACGGGGTGAGCGGGTGACGGATGTCCATGATCAAAAACAAGCCGCGCAGCGACTCGCGCCGGCCGAGATAGGCTTCGATCATGCCGCGCCAGCGTTGCTGCACCGCCGGCGGTACCCGGGCGAAGCCGTAGCCCGGCAGATCCACGAGGCGCGCGCTTTCACCGAGGCCAAACACGTTCAGCAACTGAGTTCGCCCCGGCGTCTTGCTGGTGCGGGCGAGTTTGCGGATGCCGACGAGCGTATTGAGCACGCTCGACTTGCCGACGTTGGAACGCCCGGCGAAGGCGGCTTCGGCGCCGGCATCGGCCGGCAGCCCGGCCAGCGATGCGGCGCTTTTGATGAACCGGGCCTGGCCGGACAAGTCGCTCATGGCGGTATGAACTACGGAAAACGGCGCAGTGTCGCACTCGTGGCCTGTCAAAACAATATTGGCGGCAGACCACCGGCGGCATTACCAGCGGATTGTTGGTAAAATGCCGGCTTTGCCCGCGCTGCGCGGCCACTCTTATTTGAGGGAGCTTCAAATCGTGATCAAGACAGTCCTGATGGCCGCCGCCATCGTTGGCACGCTCGGCTTCACCGCAACGGCCTTCGCCGCGGACGCGGGAGGTTTCCCGCCCGGTGATCCGCAGGCGGGTCAGCAGAAATCCGGCCAGTGCGCGGCCTGTCACGGCGCCGACGGCAATAGTGCCAGCCCGCAGTTTCCGAAGCTGGCCGGACAGAGCGCCATCTATCTGATCAAGCAGCTCGAGGACTTCAAGAGCGGCGCGCGCAAGAACCCGATCATGAACGGCATCGCCTCCGGACTCAGCAAGAAGGAGATGGCGGATCTGGCTGCCTGGTTCTCGAGCCAGCAGATCAAGCCGGGCGCCGCCAGTCCTGACCTGGTCGCGAAAGGCCGCTCGCTGTATCGCGGCGGCGACCAATCGAAGGGCATCCCGGCCTGTGCCGCCTGCCATGGCCCTGCCGGTGAAGGCATGGGCCCCGCCGGCTGGCCGGCGCTCGCCGGGCAGCACGCGCAGTACCTGATTACGGAACTCGAAGCCTGGCGCAGCGGTGCGCGCGCCAATGGCCCGAAGCACGTGATGCGGGACGTAGCGCATAATCTGACCGACGGGCAGATCAAGGCTGTTGCGTCGTTCCTGCAGGGCCTGCACCCGGCGCCGGAAGCAATCAACCCGATCCCGGGTCAGCTGACCGGGGAGTAAGCAGGCGGTCGTTAGCCCGCTTGAAGGAGGACCTCGGCATGGACCGTTCGATGAAGTTCGTGATCACGGCGCTACTGGCCTTCGGGCTTGCCATGAGTGGCGCGGCGGCGGCCGCGCAGCAGCAGTTTCGGCAGGGCGAGGATTACCACCTCGTGGTGCCGGTACAGCCGACCAATGCCGGGCAGAATCAGGTCGAGGTTATCGAATTCTTCTGGTATGGCTGCCCGCACTGCTACGCATTCGAGCCGTATCTTGAAAACTGGCTTGCGCGCAAGCCGGAAAACATCATTTTCAAGCGGGTGCCGGCGATGGCCAACCCCGCCTGGAAACCGCAGGCCCGCGCATTCTATACCGCTCAGGTACTCGGCATTCTCGACAAGGTCCACAAGCCGATCTTCGACGAGATTCACGTCCGCCGTCACTTCCTGCGGACTGAAGAGGACTTTCAGCAATTCTTCGCGCGCTACGGCGTCAGCAAGCAGCAGTTCGAAAACGCGTGGAACTCCTTCGCGGTTAACACCAGGCTCAAGCATGCTGCCGTGCTGGGCGAGCGCTACCGCGTTCTCGGCGTGCCGACGATTGCGATTGGCGGCGCGTACTCCGCCGAGCCGCGGCTGGCAGACAGCTTCCCGCAGTTTGTCGACATCATCGATTTTCTGGTAAACAAACGGCTCGACAGCAAGAAGTAGGTTGTTATGAAAAACGCGTTCGCAATTCTGATGCTCGCGGTGACGGTGTTCGCCTTCCCGCAGATGGCTGCCGCCGACCAGCCGGAGGCCGGGGTCAACTACCAGGTACTCGACACCGCACAGCCGACCAGCGCACCTGCCGGCAAGGTCGAGGTGATTGAATTCTTCTGGTACGCCTGTCCGCACTGCTTCGCGTTCGAGCCGTACCTCGAAGACTGGCTGGCGTACAAGCCGGAGAACGTCGTGTTCGTGCGCGTCCCGGTGGTGAAGGGTTTTCAGTGGGCCGACGCCATGGCGCACGCCTACTACACCGAAAAAGCGCTCGGCGTGGTCGACAAGCTGCACGACGCGATCTTCAACGAAATCCACCAGAAGCGTCATTTGCTGAAAAGCAAGGAGGACTTCAAGGCGTTCTTCGAACAGCACGGCGTGAGCGGGGAGGACTTCGAAAGCGCCTGGAATTCCTTCTCGGTGGCGATGAATGTGAAGCGCGCTGCCAACCTGCAGCAAGCGTACCGGATCATGGGCGTGCCGACCGTTGCCGTTGGTGGCCGCTACACGGCAACGCTGCATGCCGGTCAGGGTATCGAAGATCTGCCCGACGTCATCGACTACCTGGTCAAGAAGGCCGCCAGCGAATAAAAACCCGTGAAGAGGGAGAAACTCTCCCTATCGGAACGGGTCCGGCAGGAATATGAGGCGCTGGCGCCGGTGTATGACCGGCGTTGGCGCCACTACATCAATACGTCGCTGGACGCGACTCTCGCCCGATTGCCGCTGTCCGGCGGCGAAACCATTCTGGACATCGGCTGCGGCAGCGGGGAGCTGTTGCGGCGACTGCAGGTCCAATTCCCCGCGCTAAGACTGGTCGGAGCCGATGCATCCATGTCCATGCTGGCAGTGGCGCGACACAAGCTCAGCGCCAGTGCCGCCTTGTGCAACGCGACGGCCGAAGCACTGCCCTTCGCTACCGCCAGCTTTGATGTGATCTTCTCCACGAGTGTGCTGCATTACTGGCCGGAACCGGCCCGGGCGTTGGCGGAACTCCGCCGCGTCCTGAGACCCGGCGGCCGGCTTACGATGACGGACTGGTGCGGCGACTACGTGTCCTGCCGCGCGACGGCCGCAGGCCTCAGGCTGATGCAACGACCGGTTGCGCAGGTGTACCGCGCCGCCGAATGTCGCAGGCTGCTTGAGCGGACAGGATTGAAGATTGAGCGGCTGGAGCGCTACAAGATCAGCCGCTGGTGGGGATTGATGACGGCGGTTGCCGCCGCTTAGGCCGGCACCGCCGCCGGCTGCAGACCGGCAACGCTCGCGGCCATCGCCTCGATGTCGGGAATCATCGGGCTCTCGTTCGCCATCCGCGGGCGCGCGAGCACCGGGCCTTCCCAGGGCTCGGCGTCACCGTCGACCGCCGGATGCAGCACGTTGGCGTTCATGCGCACGAGATAAGGGTAGCCCTGAATTATCAGCCCGAAGACGCGCTCGGGAATATCCGCGCCTACGGCATGCAGCACCGCCACGCGAGCGCGGCGGCTCGCTTCGGGCGCCTGGCGGCCGCAGAACGCCTCGAACGACACCAGCGGAATCGTGATGTCATGCCACGGCATACGCCCCAGCAGCCAGGTGGGCGCATCCGCTGCCGGCGGCCGCGGTCGCACAAAGCCGGTGATCTCCGCCACCGCGAGCCGCGGCAGCAACAGCCGGGCATCCGCAACCGGGATCAGCAGGCTGTAAACCTCGTCTAGTCTCTCTGCCATACCGCTGTCTCTTTATGCCGCCGTGCCGGCCGCCGAAACCAGCCGCTGGATGTGTTCCAGCAGGTCGGACTCCTGATACGGCTTGCCAAGGTATTCGTTTACGCCGATTTCCATGGCCCGGTTGCGATGTTTTTCACCGGTGCGGGAGGTGATCATGATGATCGGCAGGTTGCGTAACCGCGCGTCGTTGCGGATGTTGGTCGCCAGCTCGTAACCGTCCATGCGCGGCATTTCGATGTCGAGCAGCATGACGTCGGGCGTGATCTCCTGAAGCTGGGTCAGCGCATCGACGCCGTCTTTCGCCGTTTCGACGCGCATACCGTAGCGTTCAAGCAGGCGCTGCGTGACGCGGCGCACCGTGATCGAGTCGTCCACCACCATCACCAGCTTGCGGTTATCGACCGCTGCCGGACGTTCGGCCTGCGTCCGCAGCATCGGCCGGCCCTGCGACGTGCGCAACAGCGCCGCCGGGTCGAGAATCAGCAGGATGCTGCCATCGCCCAGGATGGTCGCGCCGGACAGGCCGCGGATGCTGGCGAGCTGCGGGCCGATCGATTTGACGACCACCTCGCGGCTGCCGCGCATCGATTCGGTCACCAGCGCGCCGAAGTTGTCGCCCGAACGCACCAGCAGCACCGGATACGTTACGCGGCCTTCCTCGGCTTCCGGCACCGGGTAGCCGAGCAGGCTCGACAGGTGCTGCAGCTGGTAGGCGCGCCCGCCGTAGGTGAACTCCTTCAGCTCGCCGGCGAAGAAACGGTTCAGATCGCGCCCCGGTATACGGGCGATGCCTTCGATCGCCGGCAGCGGAATCGCGAACGTTTCGTCTTCGACCGCGACCATCAGCGCCTGCGTGATGGCCAGCGTGAACGGCAGCCGGATCGTGAACTTGGTGCCGGCGCCGCTGACCGAATCGATCGCCAGCGCACCGCCAAGCTGCTTGACCTCGCTCGCCACCACGTCCATGCCGACGCCGCGGCCGGCGGACAGGGTGACTTCCTTCGCGGTACTGAAGCCGGTCTCGAAAATGAACTGCATGATGTCGTTTTCGGGCAACTGCGCATCGGCCTCGAGCAGTCCGCGCGCCACGGCCTGGTTGCGAATGGCTTCGATATTCAACCCGGCGCCGTCATCGATGATGTTGATCACGACTTCCGCCCCTTCGCGGTGCAGTCCGATCGTAATCTGTCCGGTCTCCGGTTTGCTCAGCCGCTTGCGTTCTTCGGGCGCCTCGACGCCGTGCACCACCGAGTTGCGCAGCATGTGCTCCAACGGCGCAAGCACCCGCTCCAGCACCTGGCGATCCATCTCGCCCTCGGCACCGGCAAACTTCAGCTCCGCACTTTTCCCGCTTTCCTGCGCGGCCTGCCGCACCACTCGGCGCAAACGCTGCGCGTGGTTGGAAAACGGCACCATGCGGGTGCGCATCAGGCTGTCCTGCAATTCCGTCGTCACGCGCGACTGCTGCAGCAGCAGCGTTTCCGATTCACGCGCCTGGTTCGACAGCAGCGACTGAATGCTGACCAGGTCACCCACCGACTCCATCAACGCGCGCGATAACTGCTGCAGTTGCGAATAACGGTCGAGCTCCAGCGGGTCGAATTCGCCTCGTTCGTCGCCACCTTCCTGCTCATGCTGGAAGACGATCTGTGCTTCCGCTTCGATCTCGAACTTGCGCAGCTGTTCGCGCAGACGCGCCACCGTCTGGTCCAGCTCGGCGATGTTGAAGTTCATCGTGCTGGTTTGCTGCTCCAGCCGCGAACGGTAGATACCGACCTCGCCGGCGTGATTCAGCGCAGATTCCAGCAGATCGGCGCGCACGCGCATCAATTCCGGCTGAATGCGAGTTCCGCTGCGCCGATTCTCCTCGGGCGCCGGCCGAACGTCGACCGGGCCCTCGGTTTCCGGCACCGCGTAGGCGGTCTCGTCCGGAGTGGCGCGTACCGCTTCCCACTCGGTGTCGTCGTCGCGGTCGCGCTGCTGCAGCCAGCTGATCTCGTCGAGCAAATCAGTGGCTGATTGCACGGGCCTGCCGGCGATGCTGCTCTCGAGCATCTGGTGCAGGCGGTCGACAACCCGCTGCACGGCCTTCAGCAGATGATCCGAAACGCCGGTGCGGCCATCGACCACGCGCGTCAGCAGCGTTTCCAGCTCATGGCTGAGATCGCCCAGCGGCATCAGCCCGGCCATGCGGGCGCCGCCCTTGAACGTGTGGAGATGACGTTGCAGCTCGGTGACGAACATCTCGTTCTGGTGATTTTCCGACCACCCCTGCATCGCGACGTCGATGCTTTCAATCAGTTCGCGCGCTTCTTCGAAGAAAATCGCCGCGAGTTCGGGATCGAATTCGCCGGAACCGGCCGTGTCGGCCGGATCGTCCGCCATCGGCGCGGGCACGCGTTCATCAGCAGCAGTCGCGTCCTCAGCCGGTTCGGCGGGAGGCGCTGCGGCGTCCTCCGGCTCTGCGACCGCCGGCGTCTCTGCCGCGGGCCGGTTGGCGAACTCATCGGCCACAAAGGATTCGACTTCGCTGGCGATGGCACCAAAGTCGGGCTCGGGCGCCTGCTTCGCCGCCGGCGCCGTGGCGGCTGGCCTGGCCTCGGGATGCAGCGCCAACTGGCCCAGTTGTTCCGCGAGCGCCCGAACGTCACGCGGCTCAGCGCCGGGCTCGGCCAGATCGTCGATCAGGCCGCGGATCACCGTCACGCACTCGCGTAATGTAGCGACTGCCGCTTCCGGAAGCAGTGCCCGGTGGGCGGCGGCGTCTTTCAGATAATGTTCCGCCGGTTCCGCCAGCAGGCAAACGGCATCGACCTCGGCCGTATAGGCGCTTCCCTTCAAGGTATGGAAGGCGCGCAGCACCGGCTCTTCGACCAGCACGACGCTGCCGTGCTCGCGCGCCGACAGAAACGCCTCGATCACTTCGAGATGCGCAGCCACTTCCTTGCTGAAAATGTCGTACAGGACCGGATCCATGGCCGGCTCGGGAACAGGTTCCGGTTCCGGTTCCGGTTCCGGTTCCGGCTCCGGCGGCGGCTCAGGCTCGGCGGCAGCGGCTTCTGCCGCCGGCGGGGCCGCAGGCTCGGGCGTCTTTTCCGCGGCCGGCGCGGGAGTAACCGCGGGCGGGGCTTCCGCCGGCCGTTCGTTCCGGCTGAACGCCTCGGCCCGATGAATCAGACCGTCAATATCAAGCTTCGGCGGGCTGCCGGCTTCCAGTTCCTCGACCAGTTCCGGCAATGCGGCGAGCACCTCGGCGACGAGTTCGACGATCGGTTCCCGCGCTTCGACAGTCCCGTCGATGACACGGTTGAGCATATTCTCGATCGCCCAGGCAAACTCGCCGATCCGTCGCGCGCCGACCATCCGGCCGCTGCCCTTCAACGTGTGGAAGGAGCGCCGCACGACCGTCAGCGCTTCCCGATCCTCCTGGTTGCGCTGCCAGCGTGGGAAATAGTCGCCCAACCGCTCCAGCTCTTCATGGGCCTCCTCCAGGAAGATTTCGAGAATCTCCGGATCGACCTCATCCGGCTGGGGCAACGGTGCAGCGCTGGCCGGCGGCTGGACGGCCGGCGGCTCCTCGACTGCCGTGGGTTCCGGCGCCTCGGGCACCGGCGGCTCCTCGGCGGCGGGCGCGGATTCCACCGGCGCGTCTTCGGTCGCGGCCGGCGGATCTTCAACGATGCTCAAAGACGGTGCGGCATCGGCTTCGACGCCGAGCTGAGCCACGCAGACTTCCGCGTTGTCGAGCATCGATTGCGGATCGCCGCGCCCGCTCTGCACTGTCTCCAGGTAAAACTCGACGCTGACCAGGGCGTCGGCCATTCGTTCCAGCAAATCGGTGGACGGCTGCGCGCCCTGGTTCAGTACCCGCTGCTCGACGAAGCGCCGGACGCCGTCCAGGACCGCGGCGGGACGCTCCATCCCCAGCAGGCCGAGCCCGGCCTGAACCTGGCGGATATGGCCGGGAACCCGCGCGGTGGCTTCAGCGGTGCTCTCGCCGCGGCTGTACTCGGTCATGATTTCCTTGACGCGAGCGAGATTAACAATCGACTCGCGGATGACCGCGCCAAACGTGTTCTTGTACTCGGTGTCGTTTGCACCGTCCGGATCGGGCGGCGCCGCGGCCCGGTCGCCGGCTTCGGTGATGAGGTCCGACATGTCGCTGTCGAGCCGCGATTCGATGCCGAGCAGCGACTCCGCGACCGCCATCAGCGGCGCTTCGTCCGCCTCGCCGTCGCCACCTGCTGCCGCGGCCTGCAACGCCTTGATCTGGTCGTTGAGTTCACCACGCAGTCCGCCGAGGCCGAGAACGGCGAGTGTGTCGCCCACTTTCTTGAGCAGTTCGGCCAGCGGCGCCAGATCTTCGATGTTGCGCCGGCCGGTGCGCACGAAAATATCCAGGCTGTCCTTGACCTGAATGATGTCTTCCTTGATCGCGGCGGATACCGTCCGCATCAACTGGGCGTTGGGACCGGAGAGCGCCGCGCGCGTCTCGTCGAGATGCGCCTCGTCCGGCAGCAGTTCGGCCAGATTGAAGGATTGCTTGATGCTGGTGACGCGCTCGCCGGTGGAACTGGCGCGGCCGACGTAATACAGCAGGTTGTTGATCAACTCGCGCGGCGGTTCGTTGGCAAATTCCACTTCGCTTTCCTGCGCGAGCCGCTTGATCTGCCGGTCGATCTGGCCAAGCATCTGCTTGAGCGCGACACTGACCGGCAGCCCGCCGTCGTGCAGCGCTTCGATGACGCCGCCGACGATCCACCACAACTCGAACACTGCCGGCCGGCTGGCCGCCTGCTCGAACTGGCCGATAATGGCGGCCATTCGTTGCAGCGGCTGCACGGCGCTGTCGTTCTTGAACCACGACAGCAGCGCCGTCTGGAATTTCGGCCGCAGCTTCCTCGCCAGCCCGCCCAGATCGACCGTCTTCGGCGCGGATGCGCTGGGCAGTTGTGGCAACTTGACGCCGCTGTCGTCAAGCGTGCTGGCAAACAGCCCGCCTTCGCTGAGCAGCGGCTGATTGCGCACGCTGCGTAAATCGTTGAGCAGGGACAGCAGCGCGAGCGGCATGTCGCGCTGTCCGCGGATGACGCGCTCAAGATAATCCGGCAGCTGCAGGATCGCGCGCATCAGCGCTTCAAGAATGTCGTCCGTAGGCTGCAGCTCGCCGCGATGGACGGCCCCGGCGACCGCTTCCATTTCCTCGGCGAGCAGCGCCGCGCCGTGCACCTCGACAATCCGCAAGGTGCCCTGAATCTGATGCAGGCTTTTGACGCATCGGCCGAGCGATTCGTTGTCGTTCCGATTCTCGGCGTACGCCTCGAGACCCTGGCGGGCCAGCACGAGCACGCTGTCGAGCTCGCCCTTGATCCAAAGCAGGGAGTCGGTTGCGAGTTGGTTCATTTATGACTCTCCCTACGGCCCCTCGACCGCCGCCTTCTCAGGCGCTCTGCTCAGCCAGATAAACGTCTTCCTGCTGCTCGTCTGCGCCCCCGGCAGACTCGTTGCCGGCTGCAACGTCCCCTTCGGCGCCGGATTGGACGGAAGCATTCGCATCACGCTGGCCCGGCAGCTTGAAGCCGGCCACCGAGGTGCGCAACTGCGTCGCCAGTTCGGCGAGCTTGCCAATGGACCGCGCGGTCGCGCTGGTGCCGCGCGAAGTTCGCGAGGTGATGTCCTGAATCGCGTTCATCGTATGAGACACGCCAGCGGCGGCCTTGGCCTGCTGGCCGGCGGAATGCGAAATGCTCTGAATAAGTGTCGCGATGTTGTTCGACACGTTTTCGATTTCATCCAGCGCGGAACCTGCGTTTTCGGCCAGTTCCGCGGTGTTTACCACGCCGGAGGTGCTTTCTTCCATCGAGGTGACCGCTTCGTTCGTGTCGGTCTGAATCGTCTTCACCAGCGCCTCGATCTGGCGGGTCGCGTTGGCTGAGCGTTCTGCGAGTCGCTGCACCTCGTCCGCAACCACCGCGAAGCCGCGGCCGGCCTCACCCGCCATCGACGCCTGAATGGCGGCGTTCAGCGCGAGAATGTTGGTCTGCTCGGCGATGTCGTTAATGAGTTCGACGATGTCGCCGATTTCCTGCGAGCTTTCGCCGAGGCGCTTGATACGCTTCGAGGTTTCCTGAATGGTCTCGCGAATCGCATTCATGCCTTCGATCGTGCGCCGCACCGCCTCACCGCCGTGATGCGCGATTTCGACCGACTGGCGCGCAACCTTGGTAGAGCGTTCGGCGTTCGCCGACACCTGCTCGATCGAGTGCGCCATCTGGCTGATCTGCGAGCCGGCGGAAGTAATCTGGTGGCTCTGGCTTTCACTGGCTTCGGCCAGTTCGGCCGCGGTCGCACGGGTTTCGCGCGCGGCGGCATCCACCTGCACCGCAGTATCATTAATGGTGCGAACGAGGTCGCGCAGCGCCTCCAATGCGAAGTTGATCGAGTCCGCGATGGCGCCGGTGATGTCTTCCGTCACCGTGACTTCCACCGTCAAGTCGCCGTCCGCGAGGCTGCCCAGCTCGTCGAGGAGGCGCAAAATGGCCTCCTGGTTGCGCTCGGTCTGGCGCGCCTGGAAGGCGGCCGCCTTACGGGCATCGCCGCTCAGCAGATAAATGTACAGCGTGATCAGCAGAATAATCAGGGCGATACCACCGATGATGTAACCGTAGGTCGGCTGGAACGGCCGCGCCTTGACCTGACCTTCGTACACGTTCTGCAGGCTTCGGACATAGCCCAGCAGTTCGCCGCTGGCCGCTTCGATCCGGCCGACGGCCTGATGCGCCTGAACGAGCTGCGCGGTCAACGAGGTCAGGGTGTCGAGGCTGTCCTTGATCGGCGCGTAACGGGTGTTGACGTCGCTCAGCTTCTCGCGAATGCTGTCGATCCGCACCGGGCTGATGTTCAGTGCCGCATCGCCGACCAGCAGGCCCTGGCTGATGCCGGTAAAGCGTTCGAGATCAGCCGGGTACTGGCGTGCGGCGGTCACCAGATCGCCGGAGCCGCCAATCAGGGAATCTACCTCGTTCAGAATACGCTGCCCCAGGAAACCTTCGCGACCGGCAACGTAGACCTGCCGCTCCGTCGCCCCGGACGACTGCGCCAGATCCTTGGCGATGGCGTCCCATTCCGCGAGCAGACCGGGCATGGCCGCGTCCACCTTATCGTTGATCTGGTTGGCCAGCAGGATGGCATCGCGTTCGTCGAGAATCCTGGCAATGCTCTTGCGGGCGCCCTCCCAGGTGCCGCGAATCAGCTTGACCTCGGCCAGCGCGTCGCCCTTGGCGCCCGGCATCAGCGTCGACGGGTTGCCGTTGAGCATCATGCTGAGACTCTGGTCGACCCGCTTGCGCGCGTTGAACAGGCGTTTGAAGGCGTCCTTGTCGCCTTTCATCGCCAGGTTGGCATCCGCCGCAATGCTTTGCGAATAAAGCGCCTGCTCGGCGGCATATCCCCGGAATTCACCGTCGAACGTGCCCGTGAACACCGACAGCGCAATGTCGGCCACTGCGATCGCCATAGCGATCGAGGCGACGATAACGAGCGCGACAACAATCTTGTTGCGCCCGGTCCTTACAGCGGTTGTAGCCATTTTTGGTTCACCCTTAGCCGCAATGTGCTCAAGCAGCTGGCCGCTCCACGGAGCGTGCTCGTGCCGCTACTTTGCCGCTTGCAAAAACGCCGGATCCTCGACCAGCGCCTGCAAGTTGATAATTCCCCACACGGCCTCGCCGCGGCGATAGCCCCCGGATAACCAGGCGCCTGCCACCGGCAACGATGCCGCATCAAAATCTTCACCGTCTTCTTCGTGGAAGCGTCGGAAGCCGTAAACCTCGTCGACCAGCAATCCGGCCGGCATTTCCGGGTGATCGACTGCCAGTACGCGCGTCGACCGGGAAATGGTGCTTTCACCGCCCCCCAGAAACTGCTTCATGTCGGTGATCGGCAGCAACTGGCCGCGCACGTTGGCGATGCCGAGCAGCCAGTCTTTCGAGCCCGGCACCGGATGCGCCCCGGGATAGTGCATCAGCTCCCGCACCTGCTCCCGCGCCACGACCAGCCTGAGTTCCCCAACCCGGAAACCGAGCCCGACCCATTCCTCGTCGGCTTCGAGACCGGCACGGCGGTCGGACGCCGCGGCACGCGCCCTCGCCTCCAGCGTCTTGAGCAGCTCGAACGGCCGGTTGGCCAGTTCGGCCAAAGCCGATGAAGCGCTCGCAGCCGCATCGTTCATCAGTCGCCGATGACCTCTTTGACCTTGGCGAGAAGCTGATCCTCGGTAATCGGCTTCACCAGATAATCGACCGCACCCTGGCGCATGCCCCAGATCTTGTCGGTCTCCTGGTCCTTGGTCGTGACGATCAGCACCGGGATTTCGCTGGTATCGGCGTCGCGCGACAGTTGCCGCGTCGCCTGGAAGCCGCTCATGCCCGGCATGACGACATCCATGATGATCGCATCGGGCTTCTCGGCCTTGGCCTTTGCGATACCGTCCTGGCCGTTTTCGGCCGTCACCACCTGGTGGCCCTGTTTCTCAAGCCAGCCCCGGAAGACGTGAACTTCGGTCGGTGAGTCGTCGACAATCAACACCGTGGACATGGAATCCGATCTCCTTTGTTTGAATAGGTCAGGCGGCGGCGCCGCTGGCATACCGTTGCACGGCGCCGAGCAGCTCGTCGCGCGTGAAAGGTTTGGTCAAATACTGTTCAGAGCCGACAATGCGGCCACGGGCGCGATCAAACAGGCCGTCCTTACTGGACAGCATGATCACCGGCGTCCGCCGGAATTGCTTGTTATGCTTGATCAGCGCGCAGGTCTGGTAGCCGTCCAGGCGCGGCATCATGATATCGACAAAAATGATATCTGGCCGGTCGTCGGCGATTTTCGCCAGCGCCTCGAAGCCGTCCACCGCGGTGACGACCTGGCAGCCCTCCTTCGCCAACAGCGTTTCGGCGGTCCGCCGGATGGTTTTGCTATCGTCGATTACCAGAACCTTGAGGCCCGACATATTGCTGGACGCCATTATTACTCCCTACCTCCGATGCGGTTCGACAAGGGCGTGGCATAGCGGCCCGAAATCCCCGCAGGGATAACCCTTTCCGCTGTTCTGCTCACCTTTTACCATAAACTTTGGTCATAATCCATGGATTTGCCGCCATTTTTTCGCCGTACAAAATGCGCGCAAAATGGGGGAAATCGGCAATCGCATTATTCGCTCAGGTTCTTATTCATCAAGCCGCCGTAGAGGCGGCACGATGCAGCGTCCGTCATGATCCGGCTTTGCTCGCCGGGCCGCGGCCACCTACAATCGCTGCCGTGTGCAAATCTTGGGACTTTGGGAAGGAAGTGTAAACCGTGGCAAGCGCCCGTTTAGGGGTCATTATGGACCCGATCGTCGGAATCAAGCCGCAGAAGGACACGACCCTGGCGATGCTGCTTGAGGCGGCGCGCCGAGGCTGGAATTTGTGGTACTTCGAGGTTGGCGATATATGGATTGCCGACGGCGAAGCCTGGGGCTCCGGCCGTCCGCTCGAAGTTCGCGACGATCCGCAGGATTGGTACACGCTCGGCGAACGGCGCGAGTTTTGCCTCGGCGAACTCGACGCAATCCTGATGCGCAGGGACCCGCCGTTCGACATGGAATATGTCTACGCGACCTACATTCTGGAGCGGGCGGAGGCTGCCGGCGCGCTGGTGGTCAACCGGCCGGGCGCGATTCGCGACTGCAACGAGAAGGCCTATATCAGCTGGTTTCCGCAGTGCACCGCGCCGACCGTGATCGACCGCGACGTTGGCCGGCTGCGCCGCTTTCTGGCCGAGCACAGGAAAATCGTCATCAAGCCGCTCGATGGCATGGGCGGCGCTTCAGTGTTCGTACTTGAAGAGGGCGGCCTCAACGTCGGCGTAGCGCTCGAGACACTAACGCAGCGCGGCACGCGCTTCGCGATGGCGCAGCGCTACCTGCCGGCAATTACCGAATTCGGCGATAAGCGCATCCTGCTGGTAGACGGCGAACCGGTGCCGTATGCGCTGGCCCGCATCCCGATGAAAGGCGAAAGCCGCGGCAATCTGGCCGCCGGCGGCCGCGGGAAGGGTGTCGAACTCACCGACCGCGACTACTGGATTGCCAGCCAGGTCGGGCCGGTGGCGCGCCAGAAAGGGCTGCTGTTTGTCGGCCTGGATGTCATCGGCGACTCGCTTACTGAAATCAACGTCACCAGCCCGACCTGCGTGCGCGAACTGGATGCGCAGTATGGCCTCAACATTTGCGCCGGGTTGTTCGACGCGATGGAGGCCCGACTGGCATGACGGAATCCGTCAAGCGCCTGCCCTACCACGACGCCAGCCAGGTTGCCGGTGTCAGCCATAAGGACCGCCTGATCACGGCCGCGTTCTTCGTGCTGCTGTTGCACGGCGTCGCGATCCTGGGCATCACCTTCTCGGCTGGCGACGCCAATCCGAATGGGCCGACGTTTGCGGTCACGCTGGTGCAAAGCCGAAGCGTCAAGGCGCCGGATCACGCCGACTACATTGCCCAGGCGAACCAGGTGGGCCGCGGCGGCACGTCGGAGCAAGTGCGCCCGTCATCGCCAGTCAGCAGCCCGGCGGCGGCCAACCGCGAAGGAAATCTGCGCGCCCGCGACGACGCCAGCCGCGCCGCGCCAGCCGTCGAATCGAGCGCGGAACGCATCGTCACCACGCGCGGCGACGCCGAGCGCGCCTACGCCGGCGACCACGCCGTCGCGCACGCCAACAACTCGCCCCGCCTGCTGATTGCCCGCCTGCTGACGCCGGAGGCCGCTTCGGCGGATCCAACGCGAAGCCGCAAGGCCCGCGCGCCCGGAGACAACCCGCGCAACCGGACGATTTCGGTCAACACAAAAGAATCGAAGTACGCGAACTACCTTGACTCCTGGCGCAAGCAGGTCACCCGCATCGGCAACCTGAATTATCCGCAGGCGATTCGCGCCAAGCATTTGAGCGGGCAGCTGACGCTCGAGGTCGCGTTGAATGCCGATGGCAGCATTCACGACCTGGTACTGGTCAAACGGTCAGAGCATTCGGAATTGAACGCGGCGGCGCTGACGATCGTGCGCTCCGGCGCGCCGTACCCGCCGTTCCCGAAAACGATCAGCAAGGACACCGATGTGCTGCGTTTCGTGTATGAGTGGCGGTTTGTCGACGGGCAGCTAGCCGGGGGATAAGTTTGTGCCGCCTGCGGCGGCGGGTTGATTGGGTGCCGGGCCGGAAGCCGGCACTTAATCATCCGCCGCTGAAAGCGGCACAAAGCAAATCAAGAAGGCGCCTGGCACTCCGGATGCCGCCCGGCCGCCCGCGCCTGACGGTACAGCGCCATGGCCTCGTTCATGTGCGCCTTGAGATCGCGAATCCGCGCCGCGTTGGCAGGATGATCGGATAGAAAGGCCGGCGGCGCGCTGCCCCCGGCCTTGGCCATGTTCTGCCAGAGCTTGATCGCCTCGCGGGGATCAAAACCGGCGCGCGCCATCAGCTTCAAGCCGAGCACGTCCGCCTCGGATTCCTGAGAACGGCTGTACGGCAGCAGAATGCCGACCTGGGCGCCCAGCCCTAGCGCGGCCATGATCAGGCCGCTCTTGGTGCCGCCTTCTCCCAGCAACGCCTGCGTCACCTGCAAGCCGGCCTGGGTGGCATACGCGGTCGAGAGGCGTGCATTGGCGTGATGCGCCAGCACGTGCGACACCTCGTGGCCGAGCACGGCGGCGAGCTGCGCCTGGTCGCGGGCGTAGTCGAGCAGGCCGGTGTAGACGCCGATATAACCGCCGGGCAAAGCCCAGGCGTTGGCGACATCTTTCTGAAAAGTGGTGACCTGCCACTTCGAGGACGATCCGGCGACGGCGGTGACGTGTTGCGCCACGCACTGGACGTAGCTCCTGACGGCCGGGTTTTTGGCGACCGGCAGTTCCTGCTTCTCCTTCTGATAAGTCGCCGCGCCCATTTGCGCCAACTGGCTTTCGGGAAAGAAGCTGAGCTGCGGGTTGCCGGTCGGCGAGGTCGCGCAGGCCGCGAGCAGCAGCGTTACCGGCGCAATAACTGTCCATAGTTTTCTCATGATCCTCTCCTTGTTCGAATGCGCGGTGCCGCTCGTTCTTATTGGTCAGACCTTACCATATCGACGTGACTGTCACTCGTCCTTGTAAATCTTGACCACCAGCTTTCCATCGGTATCGATATAGCCGCGATACATGCCCGGCGTGTTGAACGGCATGACGATGTTGCCCTGGCGGTCGAGCCCGATCATGCCGCCGGTGCCCTTGCTGGCGAACTCGACAAGCTTGTCGTTGATCTCGTAGTTCGCCGCTTTCTTGAGCGACCAGCCCTTGTACTGCATCAGGTCGGAAATGTCCTTCAGCAGGTTGAGCCGGATGTAGAACTCGCCGACACCGGTACCGGAGCCGGCGAAGGTTTCGTTGTTGGCGTACACGCCGTCGCCCACCAGCGGCGAGTCACCGACGCGGCCGAAGCGCTTGTTGGTGAGCCCGCCCGTCGAGGTGCCGGCGGCGAGGTTGCCATCCTGATCAAGCGCCGCACAGCCGACCGTGCCGAAAGCATTCTTTTCCGTTCCGGGAATATTTTCCGGATGGCTTCTCTTGCGATCTTCCTTCAATTGCTGTTGCAGCGACTGCCACCGGCGCTCGGTGTAGAAGTAGTCCTGCGGCACGAGATCGATGCCCTGCGCGATGGCGAAGTTCTCCGCGCCCTCGCCGACCAGCAGCACGTGCGGCGTCTTTTCCATCACCAGCCGCGCGAGCGCGATCGGGTTGGCGACATGCTGCACGGCGGCAACCGCGCCGGCGCGCAAGTCCTTGCCGCGCATTACGGCGGCGTCCAGTTCGGTCTGGCCGTTGTGGGTGAACACCGCGCCCTTGCCGGCGTTGAACAGCGGCGAGTTCTCCAGAACCTGAATGGCCGCGACGCAGGCATCGAGGCTGGCGTGGCCCTGCTTGAGCTGCGCGTAGCCGGTCTTCAGCGCCTCGCTCATCTTCGCGCGGTACTGCGCTTCCAGTTGCGGCGTCATGTCGCCGCGCTCGATCGTGCCGGCGCCCCCATGCATGACGATGGCGATGTCGTGGTTGCCGGCTGCCGCAGCCGCAAACGGGATCGCCAGCGCGGCGACGATAGACAAAAGGAAGCGATTTCTCATACATATCCCTTGATAGTGATGATGAAGTACCTTACCGCTCCCAGTCGAAGCGGGGCAAATCGCGCAACGCCTGCTGCAAGCCTTCCGCCCAGGCTTCATGCACCGCATCCCAGAACGGATCGTTCTGGTCGAAACGCAGCCGATGATCGACCCGCAGGCTCCCGGTCTTGTACAGCACCAGGTCGATCGGCGGACCGACGCTCAGGTTGCTGCGCATGCTGGCATCCATCGACACCATAGCGCAGCGCGCCGCGATGTCGAGCGGCGTGTCGGGCCGGATCACGCGGTCGAGGATCGGCTTGCCGTACTTGGTCTCGCCAACCTGCAGAAACGGCTGCGCCTCGGACGCGCAAATAAAATTGCCCTGCGGGTAGACCAGCAGAATGTCGGGCGGCTTCTTGCCGATCTGGCCGGCGAGGATGAAGGTGGCCTCGGGATTAAAACTGCCGCGCCGGTCGCCGTTGCCAAGATAGGTTCGCTGCAGGCGCGCGCTCAGTTCGCCGACATGGGCAGCGGCTTCGAACATCGACCCGACGCTGCCGAGACTTGGCCGCGCGCCGCCTTCCACCTCGCGCTCCAGCTCGGCGAGCACCGCCTGGGTGGTGGCCAGGTTGCCCGCCGGCAGCAGCGCCAGCATCCGGTCGTCGCCGGCGTCGAGGACGTGCATCTTGCTGTAAACGCTGATGTCGTCCACCCCGGCGCTGGTGCGCGAGTCCGAGGCCAGCACCAGACCTTCATTGAGCTTGATGGCGACGCAGTACGTCATTGGCAGATCCTTCTGAACAGCCCGCTCACCGGTGCGAGCGGGGAATTCCGCTATTCGCCGGCGATGGTCATTGACTCGATCAGCACGGAGCCGGTTCGAATGCTGCCGCGCGCGTCGACGTCGTTGCCGATGGCGACGATGTGCCGGTACATGTCGCGCAGATTGCCGGCGATGGTGATTTCCTCCACCGGATAGGCGATCTGGCCGTTCTCGACCCAGAAGCCAACCGCGCCGCGCGAATAGTCGCCGGTGACGCCGTTGACGCCCTGGCCCATCAGTTCGGTGACGACCAGCCCGGTGTCCATCTGCCTGAGTAACGCGTCGAAGTCGTGGCTGCCGTCGGACAGCAACAGGTTGTGGACACCGCCGGCATGACCGGTGGTCTGCAAGCCGAGTTTGCGCGCCGAATAGCTGTTGAGCAGATAGTGCTGCAGCACGCCGCCGGCGATTAATTCGCGATCGCGGGTGGCGACGCCCTCGCCGTCAAACGCGGCGCTGCCGAGCGCGCGCGGCAGATGCGGGCGCTCGCTGATGTTCAGGAATTCCGGAAACACCTGCGTGTCCACCGCATCGAGCAGGAACGACGAGCGCCGGTATTGCGCGCCGCCGCGAATCGCGCCGAGAAAATGGCCGATGAGGCCGCGCGCCAGCTCCGGCACGAACAGCACCGGCGCCCTGCGGGTCGACAGCCGCCGCGCGCCGAGCCGCTTGACCGCACGCTCGGACGCACGCCGCCCGACGGCCTCCGGCGATTCCAGCTCGGCGGCGTCACGCGCAATCGTGTACCAGTCGTCGCGCTGCATGTTGTCGCCATCGCGCGCGATCATCGAGCAGCTGATCGTGTGCTGGGTGCGTTCCTGTGCACCGATGAAGCCGTGACTGTTGCCGTAGACGTGCAGCCCGCGGTGCGAATTGACCGCCGCGCCTTCGGAATTCTGGATTCGCGGATCGAACTCGCGCGCCGTGTTCTCGCAGCTCAAGGCCAGTTCGATCGCCTGATCCGGATCGAGATCCCACGGATGGCACAGGTCGAGATCCGGTATCTCGCGCGCCATCAGCTCGGCGTCGGCCAGACCCGCCGCCGGATCGTCAGCGGTATAGCGGGCGATGCTGCAGGCTGCCTGAACGGTGTCCTTCAGCGCCTGCGGGCTGAAATCCGCCGAACTGGCCGAGCCCTTGCTGTGGCCGAAATAGACCGTGACGCCGAAACTCCGGTCACGCTGATACTCGAGCGTCTCGACCTCGCCCAGGCGCACGTTCAGCGACAGCCCGGACTCGAGCCCGACGCCGGCTTCGGCCTGGCTCGCGCCGCACTCCTTCGCCTGGCGCAGCACGTCCGCGACCAGCTGTTCGAGGTCGGCCTGGGTGTATGTGGAAGAGACGTTGTTATTCAAAATATTGCCTGGTCGAAAGTGAGGAATTCATTCTAACAAGGAAGCGGCCCGGCCTCGTGGTTTCTAATGCGCGGGATGACCCGGTAAAATGGGCAGATGGACGCACAAACCAAGCCGCTCGTCGGCATCATCATGGGCTCGCAGTCGGACTGGGACACGCTCCGGCACGCGGCTGACGCGCTGGCCGCACTCGGCGTGCCGCACGAAAAGCGGGTAGTCTCGGCGCACCGCACACCCGATCTGCTGTTCGAATACGCCGAAGGCGCGGCCGGACGCGGCATCCAGGTCATCATCGCCGGCGCCGGCGGCGCGGCGCACCTGCCGGGCATGACGGCTGCCAAGACGCTGCTGCCGGTACTCGGCGTGCCGGTCGAATCGCGGGCACTGAAAGGGATGGACTCGCTGCTGTCGATCGCACAAATGCCCGCCGGCGTGCCGGTGGGGACGCTGGCAATCGGCAAGGCCGGCGCAACCAACGCCGCCCTGCTCGCCGCCTCGATTCTCGGGCTTTCGCATCCCGAGATTGCGGAGGCATTAAAGCAATACCGCGGCAAGCAGACCGAGCGCGTGCTGTCGCAACCGGAACCACAGGACAACAATTCAATGTAGGCCGGGATAAGCCCGCGCAGCGGGCGTTTCCGGCAATCCTGCCGGCAACGGCCTTCGGCCTTATGCCGGCCTACATCAACTCAGGCATCGTTATGCAAACCATCGGCATCATTGGCGCAGGCCAGCTCGGTCGCATGATGGCGCTCGCCGGCTATCCGCTCGGCCTGCGCTTCCTGTTTCTCGACAAGAGCGCCGACGCCCCCGGCGGCCAGGTCGGCAACATCATCGTCGGCGGCTTCGACGACCCGGCGAAGCTCGCCAAACTGGCAAGCCAGGTCGACGTGCTCACCTTCGACGTCGAAAACGTTCCGGTTGAGCCGCTCGCGCCGATAGTTGAAAAGACGCCGCTGTGGCCGTCGATCAACGCCCTCGAAACCGCTCAGGACCGGCTGCTCGAAAAGCGCCTGTTCGTCGCCCAGGGCCTCGCCACGCCGGCCTTCGAACCGATCGACACGCTGGAAGAACTGAAAGCGGCGGTCGGCAAGATCGGCCTGCCCGCGGTGCTCAAAACCCGCCGGCTGGGCTATGACGGCAAGGGCCAGCGCATGCTGCGCGAACCGGTCGACATCGATTCCGCATGGAGCGACCTGGGTGGCGTACCGCTGATCCTCGAACAATTCATCGCCTTCGATCGTGAAGTGTCGATCATCGGCGTGCGCTCGATCGGGGGCGAATGCCGGTTCTATCCGCTCTCCCACAACACCCATCGCAGCGGCATTCTGCATCACTCGATCGCGCCGTACGTCGACGCGGAGTTGCAGGCGAAAGCGGAAGGCCACTCGCGCACCCTGATGGAGCATTTCGGCTATGTGGGCGTGCTGACGATCGAATTCTTCGTCAAGGACGGCAATCTCATCGCCAACGAAATCGCGCCGCGCGTGCACAACTCCGGGCACTGGACCATCGAAGGCGCCGAAACCAGCCAGTTTGAGAATCACATTCGCGCGGTCGCCGACCTGCCGCTCGGCGACACCAAGCCGGTCGGCCACTCCGCAATGGTGAACTTCCTGGGCGAAATGCCGCCGCTTGACGCGGTCCTCAAGATTCCCGGCGCGCACTACCACGACTACGGCAAAAGCCCGCGGCCGGGCCGCAAGCTCGGGCACTGCACGCTGCGGGCGGCGACGCGGGAAGAACTCGATGCGCGGCTCGATCAGCTTCGCTCGATCATGGGCTCAATGTAGGCCGGCATAGAGCCGGAGGCCGTTGCCGGCAGGTGCCGGGAACGCTCGCTTCGCGAGCTTATCCCGGCCTACATCACATACAAGCCCATACGACCCGCATGCGCGCAGGTGCATGCCGTGGAAGCTATTTCCCGGGCTGTGTGAGGCAGGACGCCGAACCCAGAGCCTCCAGGGATGGATTTACGGCGTCCCGGGAAATAGCTGCCGCGGCAGGCGCCGGAAACGAAGCTGCGAGCTGTAAGAACGCCATCTTGATCCCTTCACCCTAGCCCTCTCCCTGAGGGAGAGGGAACGTGGAGAATTTGCCGCGCAACCAAGCCGCGGCTCATAATGACCTTTCGCGAAACACGCACAACACGGACTATTTCATGAGCGCCATTCCCAAGGATCTAATCAAAGAGACGACACGGCTGTCGCAAGACGTTACCCGGCCGGTGCCTGGCTCCCGCAAGATTTACGTGGACGCCAAAAACGGTCTGCGCGTGCCGATGCGCGAAGCGACACAGGCGCCGACGCCGAGCATGTTTGGCATCGCCGACAATCCGCCGATCACCCTCTACGACACGTCCGGCCCCTACTCCGATCCGGACGCTCACATCGACCTGACGCAAGGCCTCGCCGCACTGCGCGAACCCTGGATCGAAGCGCGCAGCGACAGCGAACACCTCGCCGACCAGACCTCATCCTACGGCCGCGAACGCGCCCGCGACGAGGCGCTCGCCAACCTGCGCTTCCCCAACGTGCGCCCGCCGCGCCGGGCCGTAAAGGGCGGCAACGTCAGCCAGATGCACTACGCGCGCCGCGGCATCATCACGCCCGAAATGGAATTCGTAGCCGTACGCGAAAACCTCCGGCTCGCCGAGCTGCGCGAAGCCTATGAAAAGGCCGGCCTCATGCGCCGTCATCGCGGCCAGGCTTTCGGCGCCAAACTGCCGGACGTTGTCACCCCCGAATTCGTCCGCGACGAAATCGCGCGCGGCCGCGCCATCATTCCCGCGAACATCAATCACCCCGAACTTGAGCCGACGATCATCGGGCGCAACTTCCGCGTCAAGATCAACGCGAATATCGGCAATTCCGCCGTCACCTCGTCGATTGCCGAAGAAGTCGAAAAGATGGTCTGGGCGGCGCGCTGGGGCGCCGACACCGTCATGGACCTGTCCACCGGCAAAAACATTCACGAAACGCGCGAGTGGATCATCCGCAATTCGCCGGTGCCGATCGGCACCGTGCCGATTTACCAGGCGCTGGAAAAGGTGGACGGCAAGGCCGAAGAGCTCACCTGGGAAATGTACCGCGACACGCTGATCGAACAGGCTGAACAGGGCGTCGACTACTTCACCATTCACGCCGGCGTCCTGCTGCGCTACGTGCCGCTGACGGCGGATCGCGTGACGGGTATCGTGTCGCGCGGCGGCTCGATCATGGCCAAGTGGTGCCTCGCGCACCACGAAGAAAGCTTCCTCTACACCCACTTCGCCGACATCTGCGAAATCATGAAGGCCTACGACGTCTCGTTCTCGCTCGGCGACGGCCTGCGCCCCGGCTGCATCGCCGACGCCAACGACGAAGCACAGTTCGCCGAACTGGAAACGCTCGGCGAACTGACGAAATTCGCCTGGGATCAGGATTGCCAGGTCATGATCGAAGGTCCCGGTCACGTGCCGATGCAGCTCATCAAGGAGAACATGGACAAGGAACTGGCCAACTGCTTCGAGGCGCCGTTCTACACGCTGGGGCCTTTGACCACCGACATCGCCCCGGCCTACGACCACATCACCTCCGCGATCGGCGCCGCACAGATCGGCTGGTACGGCACCGCGATGCTCTGCTACGTCACGCCCAAGGAGCACCTCGGCCTGCCGGACAAGGACGACGTGCGCGACGGCATCGTCACCTACAAGATCGCGGCCCACGCCGCCGATCTGGCCAAGGGGCATCCCGGCGCGCAGTTACGCGACAACGCCGTCTCCAAGGCGCGCTTCGAATTCCGCTGGGAAGACCAGTTCAACCTGAGCCTCGACCCGGAGCGGGCACAGCAGTTCCACGACGAGACACTGCCGAAAGAGGCGCACAAGCTCGCCCACTTCTGCTCGATGTGCGGCCCGCACTTCTGCTCGATGAAGATCACCCAGGACGTGCGCGACTACGCCAAATCGCGCGAGCTGTCGGACGATCAGGCGCTGGCCGAGGGCATGAAGGAAAAAGCCGCCGAGTTCGCCGAAGAAGGCGCGGAACTGTACCGAAAAGCATGACAGCTTGACGCTATAACGTCGTAGCGCTATGGTGACATCAGGAGGCTTTTTCTGATGAGCGAATTGTCGACCCGATCCACCATTTATTTCGATCCGGACATTCATCGCGCGCTGCGCCTCAAGGCTGCGTCCACACGCCGTTCGGTGTCTGAAATCGTCAACGACACGCTACGCGACGCGCTCCGGGACGATCAGGAAGATCTGGCCGCCTTTGACGAACGAGTTGCGGAGCCAACAGTAACCTACGAGGCGCTGCTCAACGACCTGAAGGCGAATGGCAAGATATAGCCTCGTCTTCAGGCGTTCGGTACAAAAGGACTTTCGGCGTATTCCAAAAGGCGATGTAGCGAGGATCCTTCGCCGGATTGAAGCACTTGCGGACGAACCCAGGCCAGCCGGATGCGAGAAGCTGTCCGCGCAGGAACGTTACAGGCTTCGCCAGGGAAAGTATCGAATTCTTTACGAGATTCAGGACAAAAAACTCGTAATCACCGTTGTAAAAGTGGCGCATAGGCGTCACGTCTACAGGCAACACTAACGAACGCGAAAAGGAGCTTCGCCATGAAAAACCAGGTTGTTTGGGTCGACATTCCGGTCACCGATCTCGATCGGGCGATCGATTTCTATTCGGCCGTGCTGGGCGACCGGGTCGACCGGATGGACGCCGGCGGCGTCACTATCGGCCTGCTGCCGCACGACGAAAACAGCAGCGGGGGCTGCCTGTACGTCTCCGAGGACTACCCGCCCACGGCCAACGGGCCGCTGATCTACCTGAACGTGGACGGCCGAATGGATGAGGCGGTACTGGCCGCCGACCGGCACGGCGGCAAGGTCGTCGAACCCCAGCACCAGATCGGCGAGCACGGCTTTCGCACCATCGTAATCGACCCTGAAGGCAACCGGATCGCGCTGCACGCGAAAACTGCGTAAAATAACCGCGATTTTTCTCAGTCGAAGAGGTCAGAAATGGCGGCAGCAACTGCAGCCGGGATGGACTATGCCCGGCGGATGATGGTCGAACGCCAGATTCGCACGTGGGACGTGCTCGATCAGCGCGTGCTCGATCTGCTCGAGTCCCTGCCGCGCGAACGGTTTGTGCCGGACCGCCATCGCAACCTCGCCTATGCCGACACCGAAGTTCCGCTCGGCGACGGTCAGATCATGATGGCGCCCAAGGTCGAGGGCCGCATGCTGCAGGCGTTGGACGTGCGGCCGGACGATTCGATTCTCGAAATCGGCACCGGTAGCGGCTTTATCACCGCCTGCCTGGCGAGCTTCGGCCGCGAAGTCCTGAGCTGCGACATCCGCGATGCGTTTTTGCCGGGCGCGCGCGCCGCGCTGCACGACCTCGATCTCGACGAGAAGGTCGAGTTCCAGCATCAGGATTGCGCCAGAGTGGACTGGACTGACCGCCGCTTCGATGTCATCTGCGTCACCGGATCCATGCCGGTGCTCGACCCGAGCTTTGCCGATCATCTCGAAATCGGCGGCCGGCTGTTTGTCGTCGTCGGCCAGGCGCCGGCGATGGAAGCTCTTCTGCTGACCCGCATCGACGAGAACGAATGGGCGCGCGAAAGCCTGTTCGAAACCATTCTGCCGCCGCTCGACAACGCCCCCGCGCCCTCGCCTTTCAGCTTCTGATGCGTGCGATTCAAGCCACCGAACTGGCCGAACTGCTCAAGGACGAAGCCGACATCACCCTGCTCGATGTGCGCGAGCCGTGGGAGCACCAGCTGGCGTCGATTCCGGCCGCGACGCTGATTCCGATGGGCGAAGTCTCCAATCGTCTCGATGAGCTGGAGCCGGCGCGCACCATGGTGGTGATGTGCCACCACGGCAATCGCAGCGCCATGGTTGGCCGCTTTCTCGAGCAGCACGGCTTTCGCGATGTGGTTAATCTCGATGGCGGGATCGACGGGTGGTCGGAGACTGTTGACCCGGATGTACCTCGCTACTAGCACCGGATTTCGGCCCATTGTCGACGTAGGCCCGCATAAGCGAAGCGTTGCGGGCAAGCTGGATGCCGGCAACGCCGCTTCGCGGCTTATGCCGGCCTACATTGGAATATCTTGACTGCTGTCTGGCTGGTCGTTGCATCGCTGGTCGCGGTCGCAGCTGCCATCTGCGCCGTGACCTTTTACCGGCGCGCGCAGTGTCTCCAGCGTGAGCTGCACCGGCTCGAAGCGCGCCGCTTGCGCAGCCAGCTCAATCCGCATTTCCTGTTCAACGCCCTTACCGCGGTATCCGAGCTCGGCTACCACGACCCGGGCGCGGCCGACCGCACCGTCACGCAGCTCAGTAACCTGCTGCGGATTTCGCTCGATACCGATAATCGCTACGAAATTGCGCTGAAAGACGAGCTGGATATCCTGCGGCGCTACCTGGACATTCAGCAGACACTGCTGCAGAACCGGCTGCGGATTCAGTTCAACGTGGCAACCGACACGCTGTCGGCGCGGGTGCCGAGCATGATTCTGCAACCGCTGGCGGAAAATGCGGTCACCCACGGCATCACCGCGACCCGCGGCGGTTGCATTGATGTCGCCGCGCATCGCGACGGCGAAATGCTCGTACTGGAAATCCGCGACGATGGGCCCGGCCTGCAGAATGCCGGTCCGGAGCGGGTCGGCTTAAGCAACACCCGCGACCGGCTTGCGCACCTCTACGGCAATGCGCAAGACTTCGAGCTGAAAAGCGCCGCCGACGGCTGGACGGTTGCCCGCATCCGCCTGCCATTCCACGAAGCCTGGGCCTACGATGAAGATGCGCACGCTAATTATTGACGATATGCCGCTGTCGCGCGCGCGCACGCGCCGTTACCTGGAAGACGAAACCGACATCGAGGTCGTCGGCGAATGCGGCGACGGCGAGGCGGCCATTACAGCCATCGCCGACGAGCAGCCCGACCTGATTTTCCTCGACGTGCAGATGCCCGGCATGAGCGGCTTCGAACTGCTGGAAAAGGTGCCGGCGGAGCGGCGCCCGGCGGTGGTATTCATTACGGCTTTCAATGAATTCGCGGTGCCCGCATTCGAGGTGCGCGCGGTCGACTACCTGCTGAAGCCGTTCGACCACGAGCGGCTGAAACAGGCGCTTGCGCGGGTACGCGAACGGCTGGACGCGCCGCAACCGGACGCATCGGCGCCCCGGCCGCTCAGCCGCTTCGCCGTCAAGTCGGTCGGCAAGACCATCTTCGTCGACGTCGCCGATGTCGACTGGATCGAAACGGCCGGCAACTATCTCTGCCTGCACGCGGGCAAGGAGACGCATTTGATTCGCGAGACGATGGCGCGGCTCGAATCGCAGCTCGACCCGCAATCGTTCGCGCGCGTCCACCGCTCCACCATCGTGCGCCTCGACCGGATCAAATCGATGCAGCCGCTGTTCAACGGCGACCGCTGCATCACGCTGCACGACGGCACCCAAATCACGATGAGCCGCTCCTACCGCGACAAAATCGACGCCGTACTCGGCGCCTGACCCCGCACCAATCGCCACGGCTCATCCCTGGATCGCCACGATTCACCCCACCGCGGCCGCGGTTCGTCACATTTCCGTTGCCGGTTCGATTCGGCACGCCTAAATTTGCCAGCGAAGATCGAATTCCCGTTGCCGAGGACCTGAATGGATAAAAAAGAAGCACTCGACGCCCTGCGGATCGACCGCGACGCCGAAGCGCCTTCGACCGGCCGCGGCGGTCGCATCGCCTCGGCGCTGGTCGCGCTGGTGGTGCTGATCGGCGGCGGCATTACCGCGTGGGCCTTTCTCGCGCCGCATGCGGTGGCCGTCGAAACCGCGCCTGTCGAAGTCACCGGCAGTGGCGGCTCAAGCAGCGCCGGCAGCGTGCTCAACGCCTCCGGCTATGTGGTGGCCGAGTTGTCCACGACCGTTGCATCGCAAACCGTTGGCATGATCGAGAAAGTCCTGGTCACCGAAGGTATGCACGTCAAGGAGGGTCAGATACTGGCCTACCTCGACGACGCGCAGGCACAGGCACAAGTGGCAAACGCAAAAAGCCAGCTTTTGGCGAGCAAGGCGGCGGTCGCGCAGGCCGAAGCCACTCTGGCGCAGGCCCGGCTGAAGCTCCAACGGACCCAGACACTGGCATCGCAGCACCTGACCAGCCGCGCCTCGCTGGATCAGGCCCGATCCGCGGTCAACGTCGACGAGGCGGCGCTCAAGCAGGCCCAGGCGCAAGTGGCAGTCGCGCAGGCCAGCCTGAATTCCGCGCAGATTCAACTCGGCTACACCGTCATTCGCGCCCCGTTTACCGGCGTCGTCACCGAAAAGTACGCCCATCCGGGCGAGATGATCTCGCCGGCGGCAGTGGGCGGCTTCACCAAAACCGGCGTCTGCCAGCTCGTCGACATGAATTCGCTGGAAATCGATGTGGACGTGAACGAAGCCTATATTCAGCGCGTGCACGAAGGCATGCGCGTGGAAGCGGTGCTCGACGCTTACCCGGACTGGCGAATCCCGGCGCACGTCATCAGTGTCGTGCCGACCGCGAATCGACAGAAAGCCACGGTCAAGGTGCGCATCGCATTCGACCGGCTCGACCCGCGCATCGTCCCGGAGATGGGCGTGCAGGTCTGGTTCTACGAAAAAGCCGCGCCGAAGGCTAAACACGAGCCGATCGCGCTGCTGGTGCCGGCAAAAGCCGTGCACGGCGGCGGCACCGACCGCTACGTCTACTTGATCGCCGACGGCCGCGCCGAACGCCGCGCGGTTACGGTCGGGCCGGAGCAGAATGGCAAAGTCACCGTGCTGTCCGGCCTGTCCGGCGGGCAGCGCGTCATCGTGTC
>DASSNT010000045.1:0-32915 GCA_035701285.1 Gammaproteobacteria bacterium
ATGGCAAGCGCGAAAGAAATCCGGACGCAGATCCGCAGCATCCAGAACACGCAGAAGATCACGAAAGCGTTGGAGATGGTTGCGGCGAGCAAGGTGCGCAAGGCGCAGACGCGCATGGCCGCCTCGCGGCCGTATGCCGAAAAAATGCAGAAGGTCATCGGTCACCTGGCGCACGCAAACCCGGAATACAAGCATCCTTTCCTGGTCGAGCGTGAGGAAGTGAAGCGCGTCGGCTTTGTCATCATCGCCAGCGACCGCGGCCTGTGCGGCGGCCTGAACGTCAACTTGTTCAAGAAGGCGCTGACGAGCATCCGCGAATGGCATGACCGGGGCGCCGAAATCGACCTGACGCTGATCGGCGCAAAGGCCCCGCCGTTCTTCCGTCGCTTCGGCTTCAACATCGTCTCGCAGGCGACCCAGCTCGGCGACACGCCGCACCTGGACGACCTGATCGGACCGGTCAAGGTCATGCTCGACGCCTATCGGGACGGCAATGTCGATCGCGTGTTCATTGCTCACAACGTATTCGTCAACACGATGAGCCAGAAGCCGCACGTGCAGCAGATCGTGCCGGTGGTGGGCGAGGAAGACCCGGACCTGCAGGCGCACTGGGACTACATTTACGAGCCCGAATCGGCCGAGCTGCTCGACGGCGTGCTGACGCGCTACGTCGAATCGCAGGTCTACCAGGCCGTGGTCGAAAACCTGGCCTGCTTCCAGGCCGCGCAGATGGTCGCGATGAAGAGCGCGTCCGACAACGCGGGCGAGCTGATCGACGGCCTGCAACTGGCGTACAACAAGAGCCGCCAGGCCGGTATCACCAAGGAACTCGCCGAGATCGTCGGCGGCGCCGCCGCGGTATAAATTTTTAGTTTTGATTTTTGCTTTAAACGGTAAGCCAACATGCTAGACCAGACCAAAGTCACCACCGGCAAGATCGTCCAGATCATCGGCGCGGTCGTCGATGCCGAATTCCCGCGCGACGCGATGCCGAACGTCTACGACGCGCTCAGGGTCGAGGAAACCGGCCTGACGCTCGAAGTGCAGCAGCAGCTGGGCGACGGCATTGTCCGCACCATCGCGATGGGCGTCAGCGAAGGCCTGACCCGCGGCATGACGGTCGAAAACACCGGCGCGCCGATTTCGGTGCCGGTCGGCACCGGCACGCTGGGCCGCATCATGAACGTTCTCGGCGAGCCGGTGGACGAAGCCGGCCCGGTCAAGGCCGACACTCACTGGCCGATTCATCGCGAAGCGCCGAGCTTCGACGAGCAGGCCGGCAGCACCGAGCTGCTGGAAACCGGCATCAAGGTCATCGACCTGCTGTGCCCGTTCGCGAAGGGCGGCAAGGTCGGCCTGTTCGGCGGTGCGGGCGTCGGCAAGACGGTCAACATGCTCGAGCTGATCCGCAACATCGCGATCGAACACAGCGGCTACTCCGTATTCGCCGGCGTCGGCGAGCGCACCCGCGAAGGCAACGACTTCTACCACGAGATGAAAGACTCGAACGTGCTCGACAAGGTCGCGCTGGTGTTCGGGCAGATGAACGAGCCGCCGGGCAACCGCCTGCGCGTGGCGCTGTCCGGCCTGACGATGGCCGAGTACTTCCGCGACGAAGGCCGCGACGTGCTGATGTTCATCGACAACATCTACCGTTACACGCTGGCTGGCACCGAAGTCTCGGCGCTGCTCGGCCGCATGCCGTCGGCGGTGGGCTACCAGCCGACACTGGCCGAGGAAATGGGCATCCTGCAGGAGCGCATCACCTCGACCAAGAAGGGTTCGATCACTTCTGTGCAGGCCGTGTACGTGCCCGCGGACGACCTGACCGACCCATCGCCGGCCACCACGTTCGCGCACCTGGACTCGACGGTCGTGCTGTCGCGCCAGATCGCCGAGCTGGGCATCTATCCGGCGGTCGACCCGCTCGACTCCACCAGCCGCCAGCTCGACCCGGGCGTCGTCGGCCAGGAGCACTACGACACCGCCCGCGCGGTGCAGGGCGTGCTGCAGCGCTACAAGGAACTGCGCGACATCATCGCGATCCTGGGTATGGACGAGCTGTCCGAAGAAGACAAGCTCACCGTGCAGCGGGCGCGCAAGATTCAGCGTTTCCTGTCGCAGCCGTTCTTCGTCGCCGAAGTGTTCACCGGCACGCCGGGCAAGTACGTCTCGCTCAAGGACGCGATCCGCGGCTTCCGCGGCATTGTCGACGGCGAATACGACAGCCTGCCGGAACAGGCGTTTTACATGGTCGGCTCGATCGACGAAGCCGTCGAAAAAGCCAAGAACTTGTAAGCTATGGCCATGACCTTCCACGTCGACATCGTCAGCGCCGAAGAGCAGATTTTCTCCGATACCGCGGAGATGGTCTTCGCGCCGGCGGAAGAAGGCGAACTCGGCATCGCACCGCGCCACGCGCCGCTGCTCACCCGCATGGTGCCGGGCACCGTGCGCGTGCGCCGCGGCGACGACACCGAAGATCTGGTGTTCTACGTGTCCGGCGGTGTGCTGGAAATCCAGCCGCACATCGTCACCGTTCTGTCCGACACCGCTCAGCGTGCTCGCGATATCGACGAGGCGGCGGCACAGGAAGCCAAGCGGCGTGCGGAAGAAGCGTTGCGCGACCGGCAAACCGATATCGACATCGCCAAGGCCGAGGCCGAACTGGCCGAAGCCATCGCCCGCCTCAAAGCCCTGGAGCACCTCCGCCGCACGATGCGGCAGCACTAAAAAGGAATGAGGACTGAATGCCTGGGACTGAGTGAAGACGGCCCCCTCTTTTTTCCACTCAGTACCAGGCGCCCAGCACTCAGTCCTGACGTCTCAGGTCCTATGCATATCTCCGCGCCCTTCGCTATGATTACGGCATAGACAAGAAAAGAGAGCCGACCCTCTTTCATGCCCACCAGCATCGTTATCCTCGCTGCCGGCCAAGGCAAGCGCATGCATTCCAATCTGCCGAAGGTTCTGCAGCCGCTCGGCGGACATTGTCTTCTTGAACATGTCGTCGATACCGCGGCGAGCCTGCCCGAGGCGCTGCTCTACGTCGTTCATGGTCACGGCGGCGAGCAGGTCAAGCAGACGCTCGATCATCTCGACGTAACCTGGGTGCACCAGGCGGAACAGTTGGGCACCGGCCACGCGGTGGCGCAGGCGCTGCCGCGCGTGGCCGACGACGATGTCGTGCTGATTCTGTATGGCGATGTGCCGCTGGTGCGTGCAGACACCATGGCCGCGCTGACTGAGGCTGCGGCTGATGGTGCGCTGGCGCTGCTCACAACGCGGCTTGCTGATCCGGCCGGGTACGGGCGGATTGTCCGTGACGACAGCGATGCAATCACTCGCGTCGTTGAAGACAAGGACGCGAGCGAAGCCGAACGGACGATTGATGAAGTGAATACCGGCCTTCTGGCCGCGCCGGCTTCGATGCTGCGTAAGTGGGTCGAACAGCTCGGCAACGACAACGCGCAGCGTGAGTATTACCTGACCGATGTGATTGCAATGGCAGTCGCCGACGGGATCACGGTTGCCGGTATTGCCGCCCCGCCCGATGAGGTGCTGGGCGTGAACGACCGCGTTCAGCTCAGCGTGGCGGAGGCCGCACTACGCGAGCGCAGCGCCGCGGCACTGATGGCCGCCGGGGTCACGCTGCGCGATCCCGGTCGCATCGATGTGCGCGGCGACCTGGTTTGCGGCCGCGACGTGCTGATCGATGTGAACTGCGTGTTCGAAGGCAGCGTGCATGTCGGCGACGGCGTTCATATCGGCCCCAACTGCATCGTACGTAACGCGCAAATCGGTGCCGATACCGAAATCCTGCCTAACTCGTTGATCGACGGCGCCGAAGTCGGCGCGAACTGCCGCATCGGGCCGTTCGCGCGCCTGCGTCCGCAGGCGCGGCTCGCCGACGAGGTTCACGTCGGCAATTTCGTCGAGGTCAAGAAGAGCGAGATCGGCCACGGCTCGAAGGCCAATCACCTGACCTACATCGGCGACGCCAGCATCGGCAGCGGCGTGAACGTCGGTGCCGGCACGATCACCTGCAACTACGACGGCGTGAACAAGTATCGCACCGTCATCGGCGACAACGTCTTCGTCGGCTCCGATACCCAGCTCGTGGCGCCGGTCACCGTCGGCTCCGGCGCAACAATCGGTGCCGGTTCGACGATTACCAAGGATGTGCCGGCCGACCAGCTCGCGTTGAGCCGCAGCCGCCAGACGACGGTGCCGGGCTGGAAACGGCCTGAGAAAAAGAAGACCTGACGCCGGCTGGCTAGAGCAGACTCACCAGACACGCGAGCGCCGCCAGCCCGACCGTCATCCACACGACGTAATCTGTGACACGGCCGCTGTGCGCGGCGTGCAGCGCCCTGAATGGCATCGTTTCGATTCGCGAAGCCAGGCGTGCCCACCGCCGCGTGGCACGCCGGCGCAGCAACGACGCCGCCGGAATCAATATGGTGAACGCAAAGGTGATGGCCGACATCAAGGTGCCGCCGCCGGACGGCTCCGCGGTCGCGCTGACCAGGTGCGTTGCCGCATGATGCGTAAACGATTCCGCCAGGCTCGCCGGCAGCAGCGCGATGGCGAGTAGCACCACGCAAGGCAGCAGCATCAGCCACAGCGGGCGATCTTCCTGCTCCCGCTCGCGTTCGGTCGGCGTGGCGAATTCGATGCCGGGCACGCCGCTCCAGCCCGGGAATATCCGCAACGCCGCGCGTAACACCGCGGCGCCCGTCAATGAGGTCCCCGCGACAATCGCGACGACCGGCGCGAGCCCGTGCCCGGCCTTGTGCACATGGTCGGTCGCGTCATGCAGCACGCCCCACGGCAGCCCGCCGAGCAACAGGCCGGCGAGGCCCATGACGATGCCGGCAGGCCACAAACCCTTGCCTTTGCCGACAACTCGAGTTCGTCGATTGAGTCGAAGCGCGCAAGCAGGATGCCCGCCACCATGAACAACGTGCCCTTCACCAGCCCATGCCCGACGAAATAGAGCAGGAATCCTTTCGCGCCCATCGAATTCATCGCGGCGACCGCGAGCAGCATGATGCCCAAGTGAGAGATGGTCGAAAACGCCAGCAGCCGTTTCAGGTGCCGTTGCTGCCAGGCCATTAGCCCGCCCACGATGGCCGTTGCGATGCCGAGCCACAACAGACCGACGTGGACCAGCGCCATGATCTGCGCGTCGGCCGCAAACACGATCGCAACCAGTTTCAACAAGCCGAACAGCCCCAGACCCACCATCACGCCCGAAAAGACCACCGATACCGGGCTCGGCGCAACCGCGTGCGCGTCAGACAGCCACATGTGAAACGGCACGATTGCCGCCTTGGTCAGCAGCGCCGCGGCGACCAGGCAGAAGCCGCCGGCGACGACCGGGTCGGACCCCGTGTCAGCAACGACTCGTCCCATTGCCACGAAGTCCAGCGTACCGGTGCGGGCATAAAGCAGCGCGACCCCCGCCAGCATCAGGTAGCTTCCCAGCGCGTTGGTCACGGTAAAATTGAGCGCGCCTTCCAGCGAGCTTTTTTCCAGCGGATATGCGGTCACCGCAAATGCGGCGATGCTCATCAGTTCGAACCAGACGAACAGGTTGAACAGGTCGCGCGTGAAGCAGAAGCCGATCATCGCGGCAAGAAACAGCAGCATCAGCACGTGGAAGTGGGCGTGGACTTTGTCGAAATAGCCCCACGCGAACAGGAATGCGGCGGCGAACACCAGCGCGCAAAATGCGGCGACGGCGGCGCTCGCCGGATCGACCGAGAACGCAATGCCGAGCACGACGCCGGGCTTATGCGAAACAGCCGGGCTCCAGCCGCCGAACCAATGCACAACCGGTACGCTCAACGCCTGGCTCGCGAGCCAGCCGCACAAGCCAACAAGAATCAGGCAGACGACGACCGCAGTGGGGTCGGCACAGCGCGGCGGCAGCCAATGCGCGAGTGCCAGCAAAAAAAATGCCACCCCGAGAGGCAGCAGCACCGCCAGTGGCGCGAGCTGGATCGCGAGCGGCGTCACTCGGTGGGCCGCAAGGGTCGCAGATGCTGCGGATCAAGCGTGCCGCGGCGCTTGTGAACCTGCAACGCGATCGCCAGCAGCAGCGCGGTCATTGCCGCGCTTACCACGATGTCCGTCAGCACAAAGGCCTGCACCACCGGATCCACCGCTGGCGTGCCGGGCGGGTGATCGTAATAGATCGGCGGCCCGGCGCCCCAGCGGAAACCGATGCCGAGCAGCAGCACGTAAGTAGCGGACTGGCACACGCTCAGGCAGCCGATCAGGTGTACGTAGTTGCGCGAGGTCACGACGCCGTATATGCCCACTCCCATCAGCCATGCGGCGACGCACCAGGCCAGCACGTTCATGTGTCCTCCTCGTCGACCCGGCCTTTCGGCGCGCGCGTCTCTTCCATGAACTCCAACAGCAACGCGCCGAAGCTGCCGATCACGGCCACGCCAATCGCAGCGTTGACGATTACCATCAGGCCGCCGGAGTACAAGTCCTTCCAAGTGCCAAGTGGCAACACGTTCTGCAACGCGGTGTATCCGAAAGCCAGCGGAACGGCGGCGCACAGTACGAATGCCAGCGCACCGAAGCCCTCGAGCGCGACCAGCACCGGCGAATGCAGCAGGCACCGCCACACCGCGTAACCACCGCCGAGGTAAAGCAGGGCGAAACTGGAGGCCGCGATGGTGCCGCCCTGAAATCCGCCGCCGGGCGTGATCGTGCCGTGCAGCACAACGTACGCGCCGAACAGGAACAGCGCGGTCGCGAACAGGCGGCACATCAGTACCATTGCATCCATTCTTTCGCCCTGTGCGCGTCCGGGTATGCGGCCGGCTTCCTCGCTCGAATCCTCGCCGCGGCGACCCCGCAGCAGCATCACCGCCGCGGTGACCGCGCAAACCAGCATGGATTCCTCGCCGAGCGAGTCGATGCCGCGGATGTCGTACATGACCGACGCCACCACGTTGGACACGTTGCGCAATGCTGGCGCCAGCGTATTGACCGCCGTGCCATAGCGCGTCAGTGGATCGCCGAACGCCGGCAACCCGAGAATGACTTCCGCCGCGGCCGCGGCCAGCACGAGGAAAGCCGGGAGGAGTAATATCAACCGCCAGCGCGACGTCATTGCCGCGCCTTGTTCATTGCGACCGCGGCCAGCGTGATCAGAAAAAGCAGCGGCACGATGACCGTGCCGACGGCGATTTCGGAAAATGCTACATCCGGCGCCTGCAGGACGAAGAACAGCGTCGCCAGCACGAGCCCGTTGGCGCAGATCGCGTAAACCTGCCGCTTGGGATCGCGCGAGAGCACTACCAGCCAGCCCGACAAGGCGCTCATCACCAGCATCACGCCGATCAGCCAGCTCACAGCCGCTCTCCGCCGCGCAAGTGCAAGGCGCGCGCTGTCGCGTGCGAAAGCAGCGCGCTGGCGCCCACCATCGCGACCCAGATCAACAGGCACTTGAACGTGCGCTGGGTGAAGCCATCGCTCGCAATTACTGCCGCGGTCACCGCGCCGCCGGTGACGATATTGAAGAAGGTGACCGCGTGCAGCCGCTCGAACGGCGTGCGCAGGCGCAGGAAGGCGAGCGTTACGATCCAGGCCATCAGCACGGCGAAGGCAAGCAGGCATTCGGCCGCAAGATTCACAACCAGCGCTCCTGGAACAGCACGAGCACCAGCGTGCCCGGCAAGCCGAGCAGCGCCAGCGCCAGCACGAGATCGAGCGAGGAAGGCTGCCGGATGGCAAATTCGAACAGCATCAGCAGGAAGACAGTTGCCGATACTGCAAGCTGAACCGCCACCAACCGCCCCGGCACAGCGCCGCGCCCGGCCATCACCACTGCCGCGACCAGGGGAGGCGCGAGTCCCAGCGTGGCGAGCAGCCAGCCGCTCATCAGGAGGTCAACCAGCGCGAATCGCGCGTAGCGTCGCCGGGCACAATCGTGTGCACCAGCACGCGATCCTTGTGCGGGGGCGCGCGCACCACGAAGTTGTCTGGCGCGAGCGATGCGATCAGCACTGCCGTCGCCCGCCGCGCGCGATCTTCGGGGTCGTCTTCCGCGCCGCGCAGGAACGGCAGCTCGAGCGCTCGCCCAGGCGAGGTGCCGAGCGCCGCGGCTTTGATGAACACTAACAGGGTGCTGCCGAGCGCGGCGACCAGGCCTGCCGTCGCCTTCAGCCAGGCGACCGCGTGCGCAGGCGTCAGCGCGTAGCGCCTGGATGAGCAGTGCAGAATTGAAAGCGACCACGCCACCGCGCCGGCGGCCAGCGCCGCCGATGTTGCCAGTTCGTGGCTGCTCACTGTGCCGGCAAACAGCAGGTATCCGGCAAAGGCAGAACACCACACCATGCCTGTGCGGACGAATTTCATCTTGCGCGTTCCTTGCCCAAGCAATACTCAAGATTCTAACCGTCCAGGCGGCAGCTGGCCAAGCGAAACCCGGGATTCCGATAAAACAGCCTTATGCGGAACCGGCACCTCACGGTAAACTAGGCCCCCGTTCGAACGAAAAGGTCAACTAAAGATGTGCGGAATAGTCGGCGCGGTCGCCGAACGCGACGTGGTCCCGGTTCTGATGGAAGGCCTGCGGAGGCTTGAGTACCGCGGCTACGATTCGGCCGGCATTGCGGTGCTGAACGGTGATGCAACGCTGGCGCGCCAGCGCGCGGTGGGCAAGGTGCAGGGCCTGGCGGATGCGCTTGAGGCGAGCCCGCTGCGGGGCCATACCGGTATTGCACATACCCGCTGGGCGACGCACGGCGTGCCGAACGAGCGCAACGCCCATCCGCACTTCTCGACCGACGAGATCGCGCTCGTTCACAACGGAATCATCGAAAATCACGACCAGTTGCGCGCAGAATTGGAAAAAAACGGCTACGAGTTCGCCTCGGAAACCGACACCGAAGTCATCGCGCACCGGATACATCAACATCTGAAATCGCATGGTGATCTGCTGGCTGCTGTTCAGGCCACGGTGGCGGAACTGGCCGGCGCCTTCGCGTTGGCAGTGATCGCCAAGGCCGATCCGGAACGGGTGGTGGTCGCCCGCTGCGGTTGCCCGGTGGTGGTCGGTCTGGGCATTGGAGAAAATTTTGTTGCCTCGGACGTGGCAGCCCTGTTGCCGGTAACGCGTCGCTTTATCTTCCTCGAAGAGGGCGATATTGCCGAAATTCTGCGCGGATCGGTGCACGTTTTCGACAAAAACCGCGAGACTGCCGACCGGCCCGTCAAGGAAAGCGAACTTGATGCCGACGCGGTGGAGCGCGGCGACTACCGTCATTACATGCTCAAGGAAATCTATGAGCAGCCGTATGCGGTTGCCGATACGCTTGCGGAGCGACTCGGGGACGGCCAGGTGCTGGAGGCGGCGTTCGGCCACCGCGCCGGCGGCGTTTTTGCAGAAACACGCGGTGTCCATATCGTCGCTTGCGGCACCAGCTATCACGCCGCGATGGTGGCGCGCTACCAGATCGAACAGTTGACCGGCCTGCCGTGCAACGTCGAAATTGCCAGCGAATACCGCTATCGCGAGCCGGTCGTGCTGCCGGGGACGCTGTTTGTCAGCGTGTCGCAGTCCGGGGAGACCGCCGACACGCTCGCGGCGCTCCGCGCGGCGCGCGAGAACCCGAATTACTGCGGCACGCTTGCGATCTGCAACGTGCCGGAAAGCTCGCTGGTGCGCGAATCGGGCCTGGTGCTGATGACCCGTGCCGGCCCGGAGATCGGCGTCGCCTCGACCAAGGCGTTCACCACCCAGCTGGCCGCCTTTGCGCTGCTGGCGCTGACGCTGGCCCAGCGGCAAGGGCTCGCCGCCGACACTGAAGCCAATTGTGTGGCGCAGCTCAAATCGCTGCCCGGGCTGATCGAGACAGTGCTGGAGTTGGACCCGGCCATCAAGACGCTCGCCGAGCGGTTCGTCGAAAAGCGTCACACGCTGTTCCTGGGGCGCGGTGTGCATTACCCGATCGCAATGGAAGGCGCGCTCAAGCTCAAGGAAATCAGCTATATCCATGCCGAGGCCTACGCGGCCGGCGAGCTCAAGCACGGCCCGCTCGCGCTGGTCGACGCGGACATGCCGGTGGTGGCCGTGGCGCCGAATAATCAGCTGCTTGAAAAGCTGAAGTCGAACCTGCAGGAAGTGCGCGCGCGCGGCGGCGAGCTGATCGTGTTCGCCGACCCGCAGGCCGGCATGCGCTCGGCGCCGGGCTTGACTGTAATCGATCTGCCGCGCCAGACCGGCAACCTGATCGACCCGATTCTGTACACGATTCCGCTGCAACTGCTCTCTTATCACGTCGCGGTGATGAAGGGCACTGACGTCGACAAGCCGCGCAACCTGGCGAAGTCGGTCACGGTGGAGTAAAGGAGGACACATTGAAAACGCTATTTGCCGCCATCGCCGCAGTCACCATCGCTCTGACGCTCGGCGCCTGCACCACGACCGGCTACCGGCCGGGTGAGAATGTCACGCCGGCCGCGCAGCCGGTCGAAGATCCGCAGATCGCCCAAACCATCGCCAGCTTCAAGAACAAGGATCCGAGCCTGGTGCCGTACTTTCACGACGCCTACGGCTATGCGGTGTTTCCGACTGTCGGCAAGGGCGGATTCGTCGTTGGCGGCGCGTACGGCACCGGCAAGGTTTACGTACACGAGCGGCTGATCGGGCTGTCGTCGCTCACCCAGGCGACCATCGGCTTGCAGATGGGCGGCCAGACCTACAGTGAGATCGTGTTCTTCAAGGACGCGCAGGCGCTCGAGCGCTTCAAGCAGGGCGGATTCACGCTGAGCGCGCAGGCCTCCGCCGTGGCGGTCACCAGCGGTGCCGCCGCCAACGCGAATTACAGCAATGGTGTCGCGATTTTTACGCTGACCAAGGCCGGATTGATGTATGAAGCCTCGGTCGGCGGGCAGAAGTTCAGCTTCACGCCCATATAATCACGGCCCCCTCTCCTCCGGAGAGGGGATGGAGTGAGGGCGCCCAGCTGCGACTGCGCTAGCGTCCATACCTCAAGCCCTCAAGCTCGATTTCCGATTTCCGACCAGCGACGATGTCGGCCGTCAGCCGGCTGGAACCGGCCGCGAAGGTCCAGCCGAGCGGACCGTGGCCCGTATTCACGAACAGGTTTCTGCATGGCGTGGCGCCGATGATCGGCGGACCGTCGGGCGTCATCGGGCGCAGGCCTGCCCAGTGCGTGACCTGCTCGGGCTCGACGTGCGGCACGTAAGTCGGGAATATTTCGAGCGCCTGCCGCAAGACGCTGTCGCTGCGCGCCGCGTTCAGCGTGGTGTCGTAACCGGTGAATTCCGCCGTGCCGGCGATTCGCAGGCGATCGCCGAGCGGAGTGACGACGAGTTTGCGCTCGAAATCGACGACCGGAATAGATGGCGCGCCCTGCCAGTCCCCGAGCGGCAGAGTCGCGGAATAGCCCTTGGCCGGGTACACCGGCAGGCGCAGCCCACAGGCACGGCCCAACCGATGGCTTTGGCAGCCGGCAGCCAGGACGTAGGCATCCGCCGAGATTTCGCCCGCATCCGTCTCGACGGCGGCGATACCTCTTGGACCGCGCCGGATGCGTCGCACCGTCACGCCAAAGCGGAACTGCACGCCCCGTCGCTGAGCAGCCGCCGCGATCGCGCCGGTGAACTTGTGCGCGTCGCCGCTTTCATCTGCCGGGTAATGAATGGCGCCCGCCAGCGATGGCCGAATGGGTGCCAGTGCCGGCTCGAGCGCCACTGCCGCGCTTGGATCCAGCGCCTCGAATTGAAGCCCGCCGCGGGCGAGAAGCCGCCCCAGTTCAACCGACTCGGCAAGCGACGCCGCATCCTGAAAAATTTTGATGGTCCCCACCTGCCGGTCGTCATACGCCAGGCCCAGCGTCTCGCGAAGCTCGTCAAGAGCGCGCACGCTATAGAGCCCGAGGCGCAGGCTCGCCTGCGCGGCGCGCTCGTACGAGGGCCGCCGCGACGCGAGCAGGAAGCGCAGCGCCCACGGCGCCATGCCCGGCAACGCACGCAGACGCAGCAGCAGCGGTGAATCCTCCCGCCCCAGCCACCGGAGCAGCCGTAGCATCGTGCCAGGCGCATTCCACGGATCGGCCTGACTCGGGGTCAACAGGCCGCCGTTCGCGAGGCTCGTTTCAAGGCCGACGCCGTCGCGGCGCTCCAGCACCGTGACCTCGAAGTCGCGCTCCGACAGGTACCAGGCGGTGGTCGTGCCGATGACGCCACCGCCGATGACGAGCGCCGAACGCGCCATCAGCGGTACCTCCTGAAGAATCTAATCATCATTGCTTGTGCGTCCGAAGATGCGATGGCGCCATTTGTAGACAATCACGCCGCCGATCAGCACCACGATCAGCACGCCGCCGCCAATCAGCCAGACCGGGTGCGCACTCGCCGCGCCGACGATCGCGTCCAGATGTTCGCCGAACAGGTAGGCGACCGATGTCCATGCGCCTACCCACAGCGCGCAGCCGATGGCGTCGAACAGCGCGAACCGCCACCAGCGCATTTCGCCGATGCCCGAGCCGATGCCGGCCGTCTGGCGCAGCAGGTCGATGAAGCGCGCAAACAGCAGTATGTTGCTGCCGTAACGGTGAACGAAGTCCTCAACCTTGTCGAGGTGCCGCGTGCGCAGGCCGATGTAGCGCCCGTGGCGCAACAGCAGCTTTCGCCCGCCGAAGCGGCCGATCGCATAGCCGATATTGTCGCCCAGAACGGCGGCCGCAAACGAGAGTCCGGCCACCAGCACGATGTTCATCTGGCCCTGCGCGGCAAGCACCGCGCTCGCCACCATCAGCGTCTGCCCGGGTGCCAGAATGCCGAAACCTTCGACCATCACGGCTATGAAAACCGCGGCGTAGCCGTACTGTTCAATGTAGGGCTGCGCGAGTTGCAGGTAATGATGGATCAGCGGACTATCTCTTTATCGGAAAACTTTCTACTGTACAGCTATTCGGTTAGACTGAGTCTAATCAGTTACATCAAAACCCACCGAGGATGGACCCATGGCTGAACAAGAATTTCTGACTGATGTGCAGACGCTGCGCCAGCGCGCACGCGAACACATGGAAAAAGGCGCCGTCACCGCCGGCTACAAGGCCGACCGGGAGACGGTGCTCAAGTTACTCAACGAGGCGCTGGCGACAGAACTTGTCTGCACGCTGCGCTACAAACGCCATTATTTCATGGCGTCCGGTATACATGCACAAAGCGTCGCCGCGGAATTCCTTGAGCACGCCCAGCAGGAACAGGACCACGCGGACCGGATCGCCCAGCGCATCACCCAGCTCGGCGGCGAACCGGACCTCAATCCCGACACGCTGACGCACCGCAGCCATGCTGAATACAAGGAAGGCAACGGTCTGGTCGACATGATCAAGGAAGACCTGGTCGCCGAACGCATTGCGATCGACAGCTATCGCGAAATGGCAAACTACATGGGCGAAAAGGATCCGACTTCGCGGCGCCTGATGGAGGACATCCTCGCGCAGGAAGAAGAGCACGCCGACGATCTGGTCAACCTGCTGGAACAGATGGGGTGAAGAAGTCGACTATCGAAACGTTGCCGTGACCGGTGCGTGATCCGACGGCCGCTCCCAGGTTCGCGGGTCGCGATCGATCGTTACCGCCTGGCAGCGAGCCGCGAGGGCGTCGCTCGCAAGCACAAGATCGATGCGCAGGCCGCGGTCGCGGCGAAACGACGCCGCGCGATAATCCCACCAGCTGAACGCGCCGTCCGGCTGATCGAACAGTCGGAAGCTGTCCTTGAGGCCGAGGCCGAGCAGCGCGCGCAGCGCGGCGCGTTCAGGCTCGCTGCATAGCACTTTGCCCTCCCATTCCTCGGGATCGTGCACATCGCGCGCCTCCGGCGCGATATTGAAGTCACCCATGATCGCCAGTTCCGGATGCTCAGCCAGTTCCGCCTGCAGCCAGTGGCGCAGTGCGTCCAGCCACGCCAGCTTATAGCGGTATTTCTCCGAGTCGACGGACTGGCCGTTCGGCACGTAGACATCGATGATGCGCACGCCGCCGACGGTGCCGGCGAGAACACGGCACTGCGGGTCTTCGAAATCCGGCAGTGCCCGCACCGCATTGGCGAGTGGCGCCCGGCTGGCGATGGCGACGCCGTTATAGGTTTTCTGACCGCAGCACATCGTGTGGTAGCCAAGTTTCTCAAAGTCGGCGTGCGGAAATTTGTCGTCGACGAGCTTGGTTTCCTGCAGCGCCAGCACGTCCGGCTGGTTCGTTTTCAGCCACGCGAGGACGTGCGGCAGGCGGACGTTCAGCGAATTGACATTCCAGGTTGCTATTTTCATGGCGATGCTGGTTGTGGGTTGTCGCAGAGGGCGATCCGGTAGCTTCTTTCCAGAACGCCGTAAATACATCCCTGTAGGCTCCGGGTTCGGCATCCTGCCTCACACGCTCTGGAAAGAAGCTACCGGATCCCCTTGACACGTTATCCTGTCCCCGAACCCCGACCCCCGAATCCCGAATCCCGAATCCCGAATCCCGAATCCCGCGTACGGTAGAATACAGGTTTTTTCGTCGATACGCTGGGCAGCCAAGCGGGGGAATCATGAGCAAAACCTACGACCTGATCGCGATCGGCGGCGGCAGCGGCGGCCTGGCGGCGGCGCAGCGCGCGGCGGGATACGGCGCGCGGGCGGCGGTGATCGAGGCGGGGCGGCTGGGCGGCACCTGTGTCAATGTGGGTTGTGTGCCGAAGAAGGTCATGTGGAACAGCGCGATGCTCGCCCACGCAATCCACGACGCGGGTCAATACGGCTTCGCGGTCGACCACAGCGCGCTGCACTGGCCGACACTCAAGCGCAAGCGCGATGCCTACATCGAACGCCTGAACGGTATTTACGAAAGCAACCTTGCGAAGCGCAATATTGATCTGATCCGCGGCACGGCGAAGTTCACCGGCGCACACACGCTCGAGGTCGACGGCGAAACGTTTTCAGCAAAACACATCATCATCGCCACCGGCGGCCGTCCGCGCTGGCCGGACATTCCGGGCGCGGAACTCGGCATTACGTCAGATGGCTTCTTCGAGTTGGAAGACCGACCGCGGCGCGTATTCATTGCCGGCGCCGGCTACATAGCAGTCGAATTGGGCGGCGTGCTGCGCGCGCTCGGCGCGGAAGTCGTTCATGCGGTGCGCTACGACGGCCCGCTGCGCGACAGCGACGAACTGATTCGCGAAACGCTGATCGCCGAAATGCACCGCCAGCACATCGACCTGCAGACCCATACGATCGGCGCAAAGGTCTCGCGCGCGGAAGACGGCACGCTCACCGTCACCGCGCTGGCCGACCGGGAACTGACCGGCTTCGACTGCGTGTTATGGGCGATAGGGCGGGAGCCGAACATTGCCAATCTCGATCTGGCGGCCGCGGGCGTAGAAGTGGCCGAGAGCGGTCACGTAATCGCCGATAGTTATCAAAACACCAGCGTCGAGGGCGTCTACGCCATTGGCGACGTCACCGGTCAGGCCGATCTGACGCCCGTCGCCATCGCCGCCGGTCGCCGTCTGTCGGACCGCCTGTTCGGCGGCAAACCCGATCGCCACCTCGACTACCGCAACATCCCGACAGTCATCTTCAGCCACCCGCCGATAGGTCGCGTCGGTCTGACGGAAAAGGAAGCACGCGAGCAATACGGCGACGACATAAAGGTTTATCAAAGCCGCTTCACGCCGATGTATTACGCAATGACCGAAGAAAAGCCGCAGGCTGCAATGAAGCTGATTACTACCGGCACAGAAGAAAAAATCATAGGCTGCCACCTGATCGGTCCGGGGTCCGACGAAATGCTGCAAGGCTTCGCGGTAGCCATCAGAATGGGCGCAACCAAGGCCGACCTCGACGACACAGTGGCCATCCACCCCACCAGCGCCGAAGAATTGGTAACCATGCGTTAAATTCTGTCATTCCAGCGAGCGATACATCAGTTCAAGGAAACCAGAATGCCAATCCGAAAATTCGAAAGTGCATCCCCAACAATAGGCGCCAACGTCTACATAGACCCATCCGCCGAAGTAATAGGCCAGGTCACCCTGGCCGACGACGCTTCAATCTGGCCCCGCACAGTTCTCCGCGGCGACGTCAACACAATAACGGTAGGTCCCCGCACCAACATCCAGGACGGCACCATAATCCACGTTACCCACGACGGCCCCTACACCCCCGGCGGCTGCGCAACAAAAATAGGCGCCGACGTCACCATAGGCCACGGCTGCATCATCCACGCCTGCACTATAGGCAACCGTTGCCTGATCGGCATGGGCGCAATCGTAATGGACGGCGTCGTAATCGAAGACGACGTCATAATTGCCGCTGGAAGCCTTATCAGCCCCAATAAGCGAATCAAATCGAACTATCTTTATCGCGGCCAGCCGGCGCGTGAAGCGCGGCCGATAACCGACGAAGAGCATGAAATGCTAAAGTACTCCGCAGCTCACTACGTCCGGCTAAAGGACAGGTACCTGAGCTCCGGTCAATAAGGTGGAATCCGCTAGGAATTCGGGGGCATAACGAAACCGCGTTGCTTGCTACACATGGGTATGGGCAGGCTTATGGAACCCGGCCCGGTCCATCGACCTGACCGTTCCGTATGATTGATGCTACATTCCCCGAATAAGCCGTAATAAGCCTGGTATGTGCGTCGTGAAGTATCTCGTTCTCGCCATAATGACAACAGCACTGGCCTTATCCGCCGCGTCAGCGAATAGTGCAGCAAAAAAAGCATCAGACGACGGCATAATTAACGTTGCTGTCGTCCTAAGCGACCATATTCAGGTGATCGCCTTCGCCGGGCCTTGGAAAGTCTTCCAGGACGTTAGTGTCAAAAACGGCCAGGGTAAGTCTTTCAGGCCTTACCACCTCTATACAGTGGCGCCGACTGATGGCCCCATACACACTACTGGCACAAATGGTCGAGGAATGACTATCGTGCCGGATTATACGTTTGCGGACGCACCGGCCCCGGATATTGTTGTGCTCGCACCGCAAGCCGGTGGTCCCGGCCTTACCGCATGGCTCAAGCAACTCCATGCAAAGCACAAAACGATCATGTCGGTGGGCCAAGGCGCCCGTACGCTAGCACGCGCCGGGTTGTTGCAAGGAAAGGACGCCACCTTGCACCACTTCGACTATGGACACTTTGCTAACGACTTTCCGGATATTAATGTGGTCAGGCAAGTGCGCTACGTGCAGGCCGATCCGACTACGTTCACTGCCGCCGGCATGACTTCGGGCATCGATCTGGCATTGCATCTTGTCGCGAAACGCTTCGGTCAAGAAGTCGCGCAGCAAACGGCGGATTACATGGAGTACACGGGCACGGCGTGGAAAACCAACAAAACGAAAGCCTATCCGCTCCCGGTAAGACACATGAATTTATCAGGTAAACTCGCCCCCGACGCCGTAATTGTACTGCACATGGCCTTTCGCGGCGCCTCGCTCTCCGGCAAGCCCACCACCGATATTCCGGCATGGAATGTCACTGCGGTCCCCACCTCAGTAAAATTTGGCGCTGGTCAGTGGAAGTTCAAGTTGCAGATCAATGGCCAGCCGGCTACGTTCACTGGCCAAGTGCAGAGAACCACGGGAGGGATAAAAGGCGCTCTCGTCTACGACGGAAAATCCTATCCGTTGACGCTGCGGCCGCGCTGATATCCACTATGATGCGTGGCCTGTTTCCGAGTCGGTGGTAAGGGCGACAAAAGAGTAACGCCGGCATGAACGGTGCTATGAGCAAAAACACTTCTTGTTTTAAAGCGAAACTGTTGCGGCCAGCGGCGCTGGAAAATGGCGACGGGTGGGCCTTTCTCGTTCTGCCGAAAGATGTCAGTGCCACGCTTCCCAGACGCGGCATGACGACGGTCGAGGGCACGATCAACGGCTTTCCGTTTCAAGCCACGCTCGAGCCGGACGGGCAACTGAGTCATTGGCTCAAGGTGGACAGTCCGATGTGCGAAGGGGCGGGCGCAAACGTCGGCGACATCGTTGCGCTGGAGATCGCGCCGGTCGAACAGGAACCGGAACCCGAAGTTCCGGACGATCTGCGCGAAGCGCTGGCCGCCGCCCCGAAGGCACAGACGGTGTGGTCCGAGACCACAGCCGTTGCGCGTCTGGACTGGATCCATTGGATCACTTCAGCGAAGCAGTCAAAGACTCGCGCGCGCCGGGTAGCCAACGCGTGCGACATGCTCGCTTCCGGCAAGCGGAGGGTCTGCTGTTTTGACCCGTCCGGATTCTATAGCAAGGCTTTTGGTGCGCCCAAAGCCGCGGATTAGATGAAATTAATGCCGTTCGTTTTATAAATAAAAAAAGGGGGAAATCATGAAGCGACATGTCGCTTGCCTGCTGCTGCTCAACCTTCTGCTGATCCCGCCGCTGCTCGCGGTGCCGTGCGAGCCGCCGCCGGTGATGCTGCCCGAGGTTCATCACGCCGGCGATCCGATCGACGTGTCGGCGTACTGGATCAGCGAAAAGCTCGACGGCGTGCGCGGCCGCTGGGACGGCGAAAAGCTGTGCACGCGCGGCGGCCATCGCATCAACGTGCCGGCCTGGTTTACCGCGAACTGGCCGGACGTACCGCTCGACGGCGAGCTATGGATCGGGCGCGGGCGCTTTGCCGAGGTCAGTGGCGTGGTGCGGGCTGGCGATCCCGACGATCCGCGCTGGCACGATGTGCATTTCATGGTGTTCGATCTGCCGGCGCACGGCGGCCCGTTCGACGCGCGCGTCATGCGGATGCGCACCTTGCTCGACAATCCGGACATCCCGTGGTTGCGGCCGATCAGGCAGTTTCGGCTGAAGACGGTCGCTCAACTCGACGCGCGGCTCAAACAGATCGAATCGGCAGGCGGTGAAGGCCTCGTGTTGCAGCGCCATGACGCGCTGTACGAGGCTGGCCGGAGCGACACGTTGCTCAAATACAAGCCGTACGACGATGCCGAGGCACGCGTCATCGGTTACACGCCGGGCGAAGGCAAGTACGAGGGGATGATGGGCTCACTGATCGTCGAGCGGCCGGACGGGCTGCGGTTTCGGCTCGGTACCGGCTTTACCGACGCCCAGCGCGCCGACCCGCCGCCGATCGGCAGCTGGGTGACCTATCGCTACAACGATTTTACCGTCAATGGCGTGCCGCGTTTCGCGCGCTTCCTGCGGATTCGGCCGGAGATGCCGCCGCCGGATGCGGAGTAGTCAGGGCCTCCATTCGCGGCCATCGCGAAGCACCTCGGTCGTGTTCGGCCGGACGCCGCGCCACAGGTAAAAGGATTCGGCTGCCTGCTCGACCAGCATGCCCCAGCCGTCCAGTACCCGCGCCGCATTGTGTGTACGCGCCCAGTCGAGAAACGGTTTGGCTGCAGCGCCGTAGCTCAGGTCGTAGCCGAACCACGCGCGAGCCAGCAGTTCCGCCGGTGGCGCGACTGCAGCGCCGCCATGGCCGGCGGCAGTCGCGTTGACGACGAGATCAAATCGGGTGTCGGGCCAGTTTTCCAACCCGCCGCCGGTGACGTGCTCGCCGTAACAGTTCGCGAGTTCGGTGGCACGTGCGGCGGTGCGGTTGGCGATGTGCAGCCGCGCGGGGTGCTGTTCCAGTAACGGGCCGAAAATGCCTCGCGCGGCACCGCCGGCCCCGAGTACCAGAATGTTCTTTCCGTCGATCCGAATGAGGCTGTTGACCGCGAGGTCCCGGACGAAGCCGATGCCGTCGGTGTTGTCGCCTGTCAGGGTGCCGTCGCTGTCCTGCCACAGCGTGTTCGCGGCTGCCGCCGCGCGTGCACGCGGTGTCACGCGTGCAGCGTACGTGCATGCATCGGCCTTGAACGGGAGCGTGACATTAAGCCCTTTGCCGCCCGAGGTGAAGAAGTCATCCACCGCGCTCCGGAAATCGGCCGGCGCGACTTCGCGCTTCTCGTAGCGCAGCGCCTGCCCGGTTTGCGCGGCGAACGCGGCGTGAATTTGCGGCGAGACGCTGTGCGCGACCGGGTTGCCGAACAGCGCGTAGCGATCCACTACCCCAAAATCAGCCGGATCAGGTAGAAGATCAGCATGGACAGCAGCGCGCCGGCCGGCACCGTTACCACCCACGACAGCAGGATGCCGCGGACGACGCGCAGGTCGATGGCCGCGATACCGCGGGCGAGCCCGACGCCGAGAATCGCGCCCACCAGCGTTTGGGTGGTCGAGACCGGCATGCCGATCCCGGAACCGACCACGATGGTGGTGGCGGCGGCGAGTTCGGCGGAAAAGCCGCGGCTCGGCGTGAGGGCGGTAATGCCTTCCCCGACGGTGGCAATGACTTTGCGGCCGAAAGTCGCGAGGCCAACGACGATGCCGGCGCCGCCGAGCATCAGCACCCATAGCGACATCGTTGACGTCTGGCCGACTGCCCCGCCGTTGCCGACGATGCTGACGACCGCCGCGACCGGGCCGATGGCGTTGGCCACATCGTTCGAGCCGTGGGCGAAGGCCATCGAGCAGGCCGTCACGACCTGCAGCACGCCGAACAGCCGCTCGATGGTGCCGAAATGAAGCTCGCGATTGTTGCCGGGGTCGACGGTAATGCGGCGCACCACGATCGCGCCCAACCCGGCGATCAGGGCGCCGATCCCGACCGCCAGCGTGTACGATTCCATCATCGACAGCGGCAGGCCGATGTGCGACAGCCCTTCGAGCAGCGTCACAGCGCTGATCGTGAACGCCGCCAGGAACATGTACAGCGGCACCAGCCGGCGGGCGGCGGCCAGCGGATCGTGTCGCTCCAGTATGAATTTCTGCACACTGGTGAAGATCAGGTAAGACAACACGCCGGCGACGATGGGCGACATCACCCAGCCGAGCACGATGGTGGCCACCGAGCCCCAATGCACCGTTTCGACACCGACGCCGACCGCCGCAAAACCGACAATCGCGCCGACGATGGAATGCGTGGTCGAAACCGGCCAGCCGTAGCGCGAGGCAATCATCAGCCACAGGCCCGACGCGAGCAGCGACGCCAGCATGCCGTAGATCAGCAGTTCCGGCTGATGCGCGAAGACACCGACATCGACAATGCCTTTGCGAATCGTCGCGGTTACCTGGCCGCCGGCGAGCACGGCGCCGCTGAACTCGAAGATCGCGGCGATGATCAGCGCCTGCTTGATGGTAACGGCTTTGGAGCCGATCGAGGTCGCCATGGCGTTGGCGACGTCGTTGGCGCCGATGCCCCAGGCCATGAACAGGCCAAAGATGGCCGTCAGCGTCAGATAGAGTACCGCGTGATCCATTCAGTCGATCTTTTGTTCAGCGAGCCAGAAGCAGTTGCAGTGCGGTGCCGATGCCGTGGCAGATGTCGGCGATATCGCCGATCCATTCGATGGTTTTGTAGATAAACATCACGTCCACCGGCGGCAGTTCCTGCTCCAGCGGGAACAGCTTGGTGCGCAGTTCGACCTGGATCGCGTCGGTGTCGGATTCGATGCGGTCGAGCTCGACGATCATCGACTCGACCAGGTCGGCCTCCGCGCCGCGGAAACCGGTTTCGAACAATTCGCCCAGTTCGCCGACGCTGCTATAGGCCTGCTCGGTCGCGTCGATGCAACGCTGCACGTGGCGCAGAAACAGATCGTGCAGCGGCGTCGGTATCACCATGCGCCGCCCGCCCATCAGGCCGGTGATGTCCTTGGTCTTGTTGGCGATGCTGTCCTGGGCTTGCAGCAGGTTGAGCAGATCGGCGCGCGCCACCGGCATGAACAGGCTGTTCGGCAGGTGCAGGCGCAGCTCGCGCTTCATCGCATCCGCCTGATGCTCAAGTTCGATGATCGAGCGCCGCAGCGTTCCTGCCTGGTCCCAGTCCGCGGCAACGACCGCCTCGGCGTACGGCTTCAGTTGGCGCACGCACTCGACGACCTTCGCCATGTGCTCCTGCAGCGGCTTGATCGGCGAGCGTCCAAAGATACCGGTGAAATAGCTGTTGGCCATACAGGTAGTGTAAGGGTTGATTGTGAAGTTCTTGTTACAGCACAGGGTTGTTCTGCCCCAGCCACCCGGCCGCGCGCCTGGCGAAGTACGTCAGGATACCGTCGGCGCCGGCGCGCTTGAAGCACATCAGGCTTTCCAGTACCGCGGCGCGCTCGTCCAGCCAGCCGCGCTCGACCGCCGCCATCAGCATCGCGTACTCGCCGCTCACCTGGTAGGCGAAGGTCGGCGCGGCGAAGCGGTCTTTGACGCGGCGGATCACGTCCAGGTACGGCAGGCCGGGCTTCACCATGACCATGTCCGCGCCTTCGGCCAGGTCGAGCGCCACCTCGGCCAGTGCCTCGTCGCTATTCGCCGGATCCATCTGGTAGGTCGACTTGTCGCCCTTGAGCGCGCCGGCCGAGCCGACCGCATCGCGGAACGGGCCGTAGAAATGCGACGCGTACTTGGCGGCGTACGCCATAATGCGCGTGTTGGTGAAGCCGTGTTCGTCCAGCGCCGTGCGGATCGCGCCGACGCGGCCGTCCATCATGTCCGACGGGGCGACCATGTCGGCGCCCGCTTCGGCCTGCGATACCGCCTGCCTGACCAGCACGTCGACGGTCTCGTCATTCAGCACATAGCCGCCGGCGTCGGTAATGCCGTCCTGGCCGTGACTGGTAAAAGGATCGAGTGCGACGTCGGTAATAACGCCGAGCGTCGGCACGGCCGCTTTCAACGCGCGCGTCGCTCGCTGCGCCAGGCCATCCGGGTTGTACGTCTCGGCCGCGTCGAGCGACTTCAGCGCCGGCGGCGTCACCGGGAACAGCGCCACCGCGGGCACGCCCAGGGCGGCGGCCGACTCGGCTTCCTTGACGAGCAAATCAATGCTCAGCCGCTCGACCCCCGGCATCGACTCAACCGGCTCGCGCCGATTCTCGCCGTCGAGCACGAACAGCGGATAGATCAGGTCGTCGGGGCTTAGATGGTTCTCGCGAACCAGGCGGCGCGTAAACGCGTCGCGGCGCAGCCGGCGCTTGCGGACGGCGGGAAACCGGCCGTTATATGATTTGGAATTCGGCATCGGACACAGACGCTGATTGCAGGCCCGATAGAGTAAAGCAAACGCACCCGGCGAGCCAGCGCCTGGACCCAAAGAAGCCCGTTCGCAATCCGGCTGCGCCGGGGCGTGCGCCGTTAGCCGCTCTTCACCTTCAGGTTGTTCGTGACGTCGGTGACGCCGTTGGTGTTGCGGGCGATGCGTTCGGCCAGGTTTTTTTCCGCGTCGGTGGTCACCGTGCCGCTCAGGGTCACGACACCGCTGTTGGTCTCGACGTGGATATCCATACCGGACGTGCTCGAATTGGCCAGCAACTTCGACTTCACCGCGGCGGTAATCGCCGTATCCGATGCCGCAGTCTGAGCCTGGTCGGCCATTTGACCGGCCTCGCTTTGCGCGTTGTTGACCGTGGCCTGGGTCTGTTCTCCAGCGGTCTGGCCATCCGTGCCGCTGCCATTATCCTGCCCGCAAGCGGCCAGGCCCAGTCCTGCCGCGAGGACTGCGGCGGTCATCAGTAACGGGGAAATACGCATAAGAGCCTCCTTTGCATGTTATGCGATTGGATGTTGATCCTGAGTCAGTATAGCAAATACGATTTAACAAAACGCGACGCTTTGTCGCCTCGATGTCTTAGACTGATATACATGAACGAATCCGAATTGCCAACCCGGTCACGCTGCGCTTGGGCGCCGCCCGATGATGCGGCCTATGTCGACTACCACGACCATGAATGGGGCGTGCCGGTGCACGACGAGCGGACCCTGTTCGAGTTTCTGATTCTGGAGGGCGCGCAGGCGGGGCTGTCGTGGGCGACCGTGTTGCGCAAGCGCGCGGGGTATCGCGAAGCGTTTGCCGACTTCGAGCCTGCCGAGGTCGCCCGCTTCGACCGCCGCCGGCTGGCCCGCCTGCTGCAAAATCCGGGCATCATCCGCAACCGTCTCAAGGTGGAATCGGCGGTAGTCAATGCCCGCGCATTCCTGGCCGTGCAGGAAAGCCACGGCAGCTTCGACGCGTTTTTGTGGCGCTATGTCGACGGCCTGCCGATCCACAACCGGTGGACAAGCCAGAACGAGGTGCCGCCGCGGACCGCGCTGTCGGATACGTTGTCGAAGGACCTGAAGAAGCTCGGCTTCAAGTTCGTCGGCTCGACGATCTGCTATTCGATGATGCAGGCGGTCGGCCTCATCAACGATCACATTACGACCTGCTTTCGCCACCGGGAGCTGACAGGCCGATGAGCAGCCCGGCGAGGCCTCCGGAGCGGATCGATGCCTTCGATTTCGCCCCCGGCCGACGGCTCGGGCGCAAGTATGAGGTGATCGCCCGGCTGGGGCGCGGCTACGAGGGCGAGGTCTACAAGGTGCGCGAGCTGGCGACCGGCATCGAGCGCGCCGCCAAATTCTTTTACCCGCACCGCAACCCGCGCGACCGCGCGTTCAACTACTACGCCAACAAGCTCAACAAGCTGCGGCGCTGCCCGATCCTGATCTCGTACCTGACCCACGACGAAGTCACCTACCGCGGGCAGAACATCCGTTTTCTGGTGTCCGAGTATGTCGAAGGAGAGCTGCTGAGCGCCTTCCTGCGTCACCAGCCGGGGAGGCGGCTGACGCCGTTCGAGGGCATGCACCTGCTGCACACGCTGGCGGCCGGGCTGGAAACGATTCACGAGATGCGCGAATACCACGGCGACCTGCACAGCGACAACATCATCATCAAGCGCCACGGCATACATTTCCAGGTCAAGCTGATCGACATGTACCGCTGGCGCGTGTCCGCCGGCGAGAATATCCGCGAGGATGTCGTCGACATCATCCGCATCTTCTACGACGCGCTCGGCGGCGCGAAGTACTATCCGAAGCAGCCGCCGGAAGTAAAGCGCATCTGCCGCGGCCTCAAGCGCACGTTGATCAAAAAGCAGTTCCGCACCGCCGGGCAGCTCCGGCTTTTCCTGGAAACCATGGAGTGGGAGAGTCGCTGACGCGAAGCTGATCAGGCGTGAGCCTGCTCCTTGAGCCAGTCGATGACCGCCGCGACCGCCGGCCGCACGTCTGTCTGCCGGGGCCGCACAATCCAATACGCCTCCGCAATCGTGACGCTCAACGCGCCAAGCGGCCGCAGCAATGCGCCGGCGGCAACGTCATCGCTCGCCAGCCGATGGCGCGCAAGCGCTACGCCTTGTCCCTGCATCGCAGCTCGCAAGAGAATATCCGACGATGCGAATCGCGGGCCGGCGCGTACGTCCAGCCCAGGCGGACCGCAGGCATCCCGCCACACCGCCCACGCCGCCTGAGGGTCCCTGTCATGCAGCAGGCGGAGTCTGGCAAGTTGTGCGGGTTTGGCCGGGCGGCGTGACTTTTGCCAGAAGGCGGGGCTCATCACCGGGTAAAGAGCATCATCCATCAGCGGCTCGCAATCCAGGCCCGGCCACGGGCCTTTGCCGATGCGGACGGCGACGTCGATGGCGCCGCCGTCCAGATCACTGAGCTTCTGGTCCACGATCACCGACACCTCAAGATCGGGGTGCGTCGCTTCAAGGGCCGGCAGGCGCGGCAGCAGCCATCGAGCGGCGAATGACGGCGTTGTGGACAGGACCACCGACGTGGCGGAACGTGCCTCGCGCACTGCGTCGGCGGCATGCGTGATTTCGCGCAAGCCGGCGAGTGTTGCCTTTCCCAGCGCCTCACCCTGTTGTGTGAAAGCCAGTCCGCGCCGGCCAGTCGATTCACGCGTGAGTGGCGTTCCGGTCCAGGCTTCAAGCTCCTTGAGATGGCGGCTTATCGACGAGTGCGCCACCCCCAGTTCTCGTGCAGCGGCGCGAATGCCGCCGTGGGCATACACGCTCGCGAACGCGCGCAAGGCGTTGAGAGGCAGGTCGCGCATGGTCTCAATTATAGACCATTGAGCCGGTTTCATTAGAACGGCCAGATGCGGAAGAATGGCGGCATTCAAGGCAAAACCATGAGGTGAATGCGATGGGTATGCTCATAGACGGGCATTGGAACGACACCGACAGGGTGGTCGTAGCCGGACGCTATATAAGACCGAAGAGTCGCTTTTCGGAAGCACTCGATGAGAGCGTTGTCGAGCAGCTGCGACGCGAGCCGGGTCGTTATCACCTGATCGCGTCGCCGAGTTGCCCGTGGTCGCATCGCACGCTGATCGTCCGGGCGCTGAAGGGACTTTCAAATTACGTGCCGGTGCAGATCGCCGGCGGTCCGCGGATCGAGGGATACGCCGTTGACGGCGGCGCACGCTGGGCTGTGCCTGGCACCGCGTTCCGCATTCGCCATGTCCACGAACTCTATTCGCTCACGGACGGCGCTTATACGGGTCGAGCAACAGTGCCGGTGCTCTGGGACAGCTATACGCGCCGCATTGCCAGCAATGAATCGGGGCGCATCATGCGCGCTTTCGATGCAGCCGGCACGTCCGAATTCACGCTCGCGCCGGCGCACCTGCGTCGGGAGATCGACGACTTCAACGCGCACCTGCACGACCATTTGTCCGACGCCGTTTATCGGGCGGGCTTCGCTCAGCGGGAAGATGCGCACAATGAAGCGGTGGAAGAAGTTTTCGCCACCCTGCAAGCCCTGGACCATCGTCTTGAGGGGCAGCGTTACCTGTTCGGAACGACGATTACCGAATCGGATTGGCGGTTGTTTCCGACGCTGGCGCGCTTCGACGCCGTCTATTACAGCCAGTTTCAGTGTTCCCGCCGGCGGCTGGTCGATTTCCCCCATCTCTGGGCCTACGCGCGTGACCTGTTCGCCTGGCGCGGAGTGGCGGACACGGTCGATCTGGCGGCCATTTACGATGGCTACCGTCATGACCCGACATTTGGCCCGGGCGGCGCCGACGTGCCGCCGCCGGTCGACTGGACGGCGCCGCATGGCCGCCAACGGCTGGGACCGGCGAAATGCTTCTCAGAATCCGGACGCGAGATCGCCGTCGATCCCGCCACGCTTGCACCATTGTCCGGGAATTGCCCATGAACGCGCTGCTGGCCGTGGCTGGCTTCGTCTTCGTGGCGGCGATCACGCCAGGTCCGAACAACCTGGTGGTGATGAGGATGGCGATGTGCACCGGCGTTTCCCGTGCGCTGCCTGCCATTGCCGGTGTAGTGGCCGGCGGAATGGTCCTGCTGGGGCTCGCTACGGCGGGGCTCGGCCGGCTGGCCGCGGCGGATGCGCGCATTCGGAGCGGGGTCATGATGGTCGGCTGTTGCTATCTCGCGTGGCTCGGCGCGTCACTGATCGTGCGCAGTTTTCGCACGCCGGCCGCAGGTCTTTCGAGCAAGGCTTCGCCCGCTGGCGCCGCCGGCCTTTTTGCGTTCCAGTTTTTGAACCCGAAAGGATGGGCGATGGTAATGACCGCGGCATCCACGATCGGGTCCGGACGGGGAGGCGTCGACTTTGCGAGCCTCGCCGTCATTTTCATCGTCATCCCGGCGATCTGTCTCCTGCTGTGGTCGTCGCTCGGCGCGCTACTCGCCCGGCACCTGGCACGAAACGCTGTCCGCCGGCGGTTCGATCGCGGGATGGGTGCGCTGCTCGTCGGCTCTGCACTCCTGTTATTGATTGAAGGCTGAACCCATCATGTTACGCCACACAAACATCCTTGCTCTGCCGGGCAGTCTGCGCCGCGGATCGTATAATCGCGCATTGCTGAATGCGGCTGCCGAGCTTGCGCCGCCCGGCATGGCGGTCCATGTTCATGACGATCTCGCTGCCATTCCGTTGTTCAACGAAGATGTCGAGCATGGGACGTTCGACGGCCCCGTGCGGGAGTTGCGTCAAATGGTCTCGGCGGCAGACGGCGTGTTGATCGCGACGCCTGAGTACAATCAATCGGTCCCCGGCGTTCTGAAAAACGTAATAGATTGGTTGTCCCGTCCGGCGCCGGTCGAGGTACTCGCCGGTAAACCGGTTGCCGTGATCGGCGCGTCCACTGGCGCCTGGGGGACTCGCCTTGCGCAGAGTACACTGCGCCAGGTGTTGTACGCGGTCGAGGCGCTCGTCCTGCCCGGGCCGGCAATGTTCGTCCGCGATGCGGAGTGGCTGTTCGACGAGGGACGACTTGTCGATCAATCCACTCGGGATAAGCTCGCTGCCGTGCTGACGGCTTTCGGAGCCTGGATTTGAACTTTATCGCCTTCAGCGCAAGTTACAGACTTCGTCCGTCGACCTGTTTCACCGCAATACCGGATCGGTCCAGATCGGGCAGACAACGTACATTCACAGCGGCAATTGCGTTGCCCTGATTGTCCTCGCCGAATCCGAACGGCGCGCAGCCGCAGGTGCCGCAGAAATGGTGCCTGATCGCGTGTTTGTTGAACGTATACGTGCTCAGGCCCGCTTCGGGCGTCAGCAGTCGTAACTGCTTTCGCGGTAAAAACGACATCAGGTAGCCCTTACGGCTGCAGTGCGAACAGTTGCATTCGAAAAGCTGCTCGATATCGCCGTCGATTTCAAACTTGATGCCGCCGCAATGGCAACTGCCGGTATGAGTCATGACTGCTTCTCCATACCGACGGATACGTCGAGATCCCGCAGCAGTCCGTCCTCAAGGCCGTAAATCCAGCCGTGCACGCTGAGCGCCTGTCCACGCGCCCAGGCTTCGCGCACGATGGTGGTGCGACTGACGTTTTCGACTTGCTCGACCACGTTCAACTCGCACAGCCGCCGGTGCCGGTCGGCCTCGGCGTCGAGCGCGTCAAGCTCGGCCTGATACTTCAGACCCACTTCCTGCACATGGCGCAGCCAGTTGTCGATCAGCCCGTGTTTCTCGTCCCGCAATGCCGCCAGCACGCCGCCACAGCCGTAATGTCCGCAGACGATAATGTGGCCTACCTTCAGCACATCCACCGCATATTGAATGACGGAAAGGCAATTGAGGTCAGTGTGTACCACAACGTTCGAGATGTTCCGATGGATGAACATGTCGCCCGGCCCCAGTCCGGCAACCTGGCTGGCCGGGACGCGGCTGTCCGCGCAGCCGATCCAGAGGTACCGTGGCGACTGCGACTGTGACAGGCGCCTGAAGAAATCCGGATCCTTCTGGTCGATTCCTTCGGCCCAGCGCCGGTTGTTGGTCAAAAGTTCATCAGGTTTTTGCATTAACAGCCTCGTTTTAAAAGTGCAGGTTTATCGTTCGGCCCGTTTCAGAACCGCGACGCCGTCAGCGTAACATCCGCATATTGCCATGCTTGCCGAAACCGGGCGGCAACATCTCGCGCCTTCTTTTCCTTCCCCTGTCGGCGCATTGCCTGGAGCAGTCCATAGAGCGACCAGCCGTTCTTCGGAAACACGTCCAGGTCCTGCCGGTAGATTTCGGCGGCCTCGGCCGCGCGGCCCGCTTTAAGCAGCACGGCTCCCAGCGACTGGCGTGTCGGGTAGTGCCAGGTGGGCGGTTCATCGTAGTTCAGCGCGTCCTCCAATTTCACAGCCTGCTTCAGCGAACCGATGGCTGACGGATAATCACCGGTCGCAGCCGCGAGTTCTCCGGCCAGTGCGTGCCTCGCGATCCGCAGGATGTGGCGGCCCGAATTGATCCCCCAGACGGTGATTTGCGCCAGGCGCGGATCGTCGATTACCGCTTTGAGCGCGGCGAGTTCGCGTCGCGCGCCATCGATTTTGTCCTTCCGGGTCAGCGCCATTCCGCGCGCATAGTGCCAGACGCCGCGGGGATAGACCAGGTCGTCCGCCGGCTCGGGCCAGGCCATGATCCGGTCCCACCTGCCGAACCGGACCAGCGCGTAGAGCGGTGTAATCCAGTAATGCTGGAGCGAGGTCAGACCGGGCTGGCGCATTTTGCCGGTGTCCACGGCGGCGGACATGTCGCGGGCCGCCTGGATCGCCAGGTGACTGCGGCCTTCGAGCGTCGCGCTGGCCCAGAGAAAGTGATAGTTGTGCGGCACGTACACCAGCCGGTAGCCGCCCTGCGTGTTCACCTGTGCCAGGTATTTCCGGTCCGCGTCGATGGCGTGCTGGTTGGTCAGCGTGGCCGAGTGGTAATCGCCGGTGCGAATATAGATGTGCGATGGCATGTGGACCAGGTGGCCTATCCCCGGCACCAGGGTTTCAAGGCGCTTCGCCGCGTCGAGACCCCACTCCGGGTGACCGTCTTCCACGGCGTGGATGTACAGATGGTTTGCCATCGGGTGCGCGGGGTTTTGTTTCAGCACCGCATTGAGTACGGCAAGCACCTTTTTTGTCGCCGGAGTCGGCTTGCCGTCGGGCTGCCAGTAATGCCAGGGCGTCGTGTCCATCAGCGCCTCGGCGTACAGTACCTGTGCGTCGAGGTCTTCCGGATAGCGCGAGGCCACCTGGCGCATTGCTTCGGCGTAGGCGCGATCGAGCGGCGCTCGATCCTCTGGCGCCTGCGGCGCATAGCGTGCCGTCAGCGCCTGGATGTAAGCCCGCTCACGCTCGCTGGCGCCATCGGCGTTCATCAGCGCTTTTTGCAGCGCCGCATAGGCTTGAGGATTGTCCGCCGGGTCCATCGCCGCGTTAATGTTGGGGCCAAGCACAAGCGCTTCGCCCCAGTAGCACATGGCGCAATCGGGATCGAGCTGCTGCGCCGCCCGGAACGAACGCAGCGCCTCGGCATGATTGAAGCCGAAAGCGAGAATGAGCCCCTGGTCGAAGTAGCGTTGAGCCGTCGGCACGCTCGTCGTGATCGGGTGGTGATGGTCGCCGAGTCCACGCAGGAACGGCACCGCCGGATTTTTGGGCGCGGCTGCGGCCGGCGCGGTAGCCATTGTGGTGAGCAGCACGAGAAAGGGAGCAAGCTGGCGCATGATCTGCACCTCCGTGAGATCACTCGTTCGGTATGAGTATAGGTGCCTCAGCTTGCGCTGTTTGAAGCGAACACCGCCTCGTCATCGCGAAACGACTTGAACTCCAGCGCGTTGCCGCTCGGGTCGCGGATGAACAGTGTTGCCTGCTCGCCGGGCCGATCGGCAAACCGGATATGCGGTTCGATGAGAAAGTCCGTCTTCGCCGACCGAAGCCGGTCCGCGAGCGTCTGCCAGTCATCCCACTCCAGAATCGCACCAAAGTGGCGCACCGGCACGTTATCGCCGTCGACGGGATTGGTCGCGGCGTTGTCCGGTTCGTCGACCAGGTGGGCACTGATCTGGTGTCCGAAGAAGTCGAAGTCGATCCAGCGTTGGGCCTCGCGGCCGACGCGGCAGCCGAGCATGTCGACGTAGAAGCGGCGCGTGGCTTCGATGTCGGTGACCGGGAAGGCCAGATGGAATCGCGGGAACGGGTTAGTCATCGAGCCAGTTCCGCGGCCGTAAAAAGTCGTCGTACAGCTGCGCTTCCGCCGAGCCGGCTTCCGGCTGCCAGTCGTATTCCCAGCGGACCAGTGGCGGCAGCGACATCAGAATGGATTCCGTGCGCCCGCCGGATTGCAGGCCGAACAGCGTGCCGCGGTCGTAAACAAGGTTGAATTCGACGTAGCGGCCCCGGCGATACAGCTGGAATTGACGCTCACGCTCGCTCCATTCAATCTCCCGGCGGCGTTCGACGATCGGCTGGTAGGCCGGCAGGAAATGGTCGCCGACGCTGCGCATGAACGCGAAGCACTTGTCGAAACCCCACTCGTTCAAATCGTCGAAGAACAGGCCGCCGACGCCGCGCGGCTCATTGCGATGGCGGATAAAGAAGTATTCGTCGCACCATTTTTTGTAGCGCGCGTAAACATCGTTCCCGAACGGTGCGCAGGCGTCGGCGGCGTGCCGGTGCCAGTGGCGGGCGTCGTTTTCAAAGCCATAGTACGGCGTCAGGTCGAAGCCGCCGCCGAACCACCAGACGGGCGGGGCGCCTTCCTTCTCTGCGATGAAGAAACGCACGTTCATGTGCGCGGTGGGCACGTACGGATTGCGCGGGTGCATCACGAGCGACACGCCCAGCGCCTGGAAGCTGCGGCCCGCCAGTTCCGGCCGCCGTGCGCTGGCGCTAGCCGGCAGGCCCGGGCCGAAGACGTGCGAGAAGCCGACGCCGGCTTTTTCGAATAACGCGCCGTCCTGCAGGATGCGGCTTTCGCCGCCGCCGCCTTCGGGCCGCTGCCAGGCGTCGGGCTTGAAGTGCGCCTGGCCGTCCAGCGCTTCGAATGTGGTTGTGAGGCGGTTTTGCAGATCGCGCAGGTAAGTATCTACAGCCTTGGTGTCGGGGGTGTCGGTCACGATATTGCGTTATTTTAGGGTCGCGGCCGATTATACGCTGCGGCTTCGAGAACCCTCACCCCCCGGATCAAGTCCGGGGCAGGCTCTGGCCCCTTTACCGGCGGGAGAGGGGAAAGAGCTTAACCTGCTCTAACGATGCGACCGGTGGCGGCATCGCGGATTTCCGTCGGCCTGGTGCGGCCGCCGAGCGGACCGGACAGGATGAAGTCGACTGCACCGCCGAGACGCCTGCGCACCGTCAGCGCCGAGTGCGCCGCCGGGTGCCCGCTGAGATTGGCGCTGGTGGAGATCAGCGCCTGGTCGCAGGTGTCGCACAAGGCGCGCACCAGCGGGTGGGCGCTGACCCGCGCGGCAAGTGTGTTGCGGCCGCCGGTAAGCCAGTCCGGTACGCCCGGTGCCGTCGGCAGCAGCCACGTCACCGGGCCGGGCCACGTTTCGGCTAACTGCTTTTCCGTCGCTGCCGGCAGGGGTTCGATATAGGGCGCGAGTTGATCGCGGCCCGCGGCAATCAAAATGAAGCCCTTGGCCGCATCTCGTCGCTTGATCCCCAGCAGCCGATCGATGGCATCAGGATTCAGCGGATCGCAACCCAGCCCGTAAACGCCTTCGGTCGGGTAGGCGACGATGCCGCCGGCGTCAATCGTGCGGCGGGCGAGGCGGAGCTGCCAGGAGTCGGGCCGAGTCAGGA
>DASSNT010000046.1:0-16277 GCA_035701285.1 Gammaproteobacteria bacterium
GGCTTGGTGGTAAAAAACGGCACGAACAGGTTCTGGCTGCCGGCGAGGCCGGGGCCTTCGTCGACAATCTCGATGGTCAACGTGTTCCTGTCCCGCCGCCATCGAATGGCGACCTCGCCGCCGGATTCCTCCGTGGCGTCGATCGCATTCTTGACCAGGTTGATCAATGCCTGCTCGATCTGGTCCGGGTCTGCCTCGAGGATCACCGGCGGTCCCGCGACGATGGTTGCGCGCTTGCGTGGATCAAATGCCGCCACACGTGCGGCAAGTACCGCCAGCTTAAAGCGCCGTTTTTTCGGCGGCGGCAGTTTCGCCAGCATCGTGTAGGCGCGCATGAAGCGGCGCAGCGACTCGGCGCGCTTGCCGACGAGACCGAGACCTTCGGCCATGTCGTCGCGCCAGTCGTCCGGCAGCGGGTCTTTTTGCGCCAGGCGCGAGAGGGTCGAGGCGGTACTGCGGATCGGGGCCAGCGAATTATTGATTTCGTGGCCGAGCACGCGAATGAGCTGATGCCATGCTCGCCGCTCTTCCTCGCGCAGCGCCCGGCTGACGTCAGTGACCACGAGCAACTGGCGACGGTGGCCTTCCTGGCGAAATATGCGGTGGCGAATGTCCCACGGGCCGGTGCCGCCGGGAAATGAACGTTGCACGGTCGCGGCGGCGGGCCCGCGCAGCAGCGTGCTCAGTTCGAGACTGGCCGCGGGACGATTGATCAACGCCTTGCGATTTCGCCCGAGCAGTCTTTCGCCGGCTGGATTGATGAAGGTCAGCCGTTCCAGTTCATCGAACGTGAGCACGGCGATGTCGATCTCGTCGACCACCTTGCTCAGCAGCGCGCCGGCTTCCTGCGAGGCAACGCGTTCACTTTGCAGTTTGGTCGCCAGCACGTTGATGTGATCGGTGATCTCGCCGAGCACGCCCGGCCGGCGCGCGTGGGTACCGCGCAGCGTGAAGCTGCCTTCCTTCAACGATTCCATCAGGTTGGTCAGCGTGCGCAGCGCGTAGGTGAAGCGCCGACGGGTAGTAAATGCGACGGCCAGCAGCCACAACAGCGCCAGCGCGAAGCCTATCCAGGCAGGCGGCGGAGCATCGTTCAGCCAGAGCAGAATTGCAAAGCCGACGAAGGCCGGCAATGCCGCTATCAGCGTCCAGATGACGAGGCGGGCTTCGAACGAGCGCGGCTTTTTCACCTTGCCGGCGCTTCCGCTGTCATTCCCGCGAAAGCGGGAACTCACTCTTGAAGCGCTCATCGCCCCTCGATACCGTACCGTTGCAGTCGCCGGTAAAGCGCGCTGCGACTGACGCCAAGCAATTCCGCCGCCCGGTTGACATTGCCCCCGGACCGGCTGAGCGCAGAGCGGATCAACAACTGCTCGGCGTCGTCCAGCGTCATGTTCTCAAAGCCGCTGCCGGCGGGTGCCGAGCCATTTTCCAGCCGCAGATCGTGAAGCTTCAGTTCGTCCCCCTGCGCCAGCAGCACCGCGCGCTCCATCACATGCTGCAGTTCCCGCACGTTGCCCGGCCAGTTGTAGCGGGCGACGGCGCTTAGCGCGTCGCTGCTCAGACCCGAAATCGTCTTGCCGTAGCGCGCGCCGTAGCGTGCCAGAAAATGCGTGGCCAGCAAGGGGATGTCCGCCTGCCGGTCGCGCAGCGGCGGCAGTTCGATGTGTACCGTGTTCAGGCGGTAATACAAATCCTTGCGGAAGCGCCCCTGCTCGATGGCCGTGCGCAGATCGACATTGGTCGCCGAGACGATGCGCACGTCGACGCGAATCGGGCGCGATGCGCCGACGCGCTCGAATTCGCCTTCCTCCAGCACATGCAGCAGGCGCGCCTGCTGCTCCATCGTCAGGTTGCCGATCTCGTCGAGAAACAGCGTGCCCCCGTCTGCCAGCTCAAAACGTCCGAGCCGATCCGCTTTGGCGTCGGTAAACGCGCCTTTGACGTGGCCGAACAACTCGCTTTCGAACAGCGATTCGGCCAGGCCGCCGAGGTTGACGCGAATGAACGGCTGTTCGGCGCGCGCGGACAGCGCGTGGATATACCGCGCCAGCACACCTTTTCCGGTGCCGTTTTCACCGGTGATCAGAATGCTTGCATCCGCGCCGGCAACCCGTTGCGAAAGCTGCATCACCTCCGCCATTGCCGGTGATTCGGCGATGAAATCGACCGGCCGACCGCGCAAAGCGGCGTTTTCTTCATCCAGTTTTTTGCCGCGCCGCAATGCCGCTGCCAGCGCCATCTGGTTGCGCAGCACGCTGATCAGGCGCGCGTCGTCCCACGGCTTTTCAATAAAGTCCGCCGCGCCCTGGCGCATCGCATCGACCGCCAGCTCAATGCTGCTCCATGCAGTCATCACCACGACCGGCAGGTTGTCGTCGATCTTGCGGATGGCCTGCAGCAGTTCGAGCCCTTCGGCGCCGGAGGTGGTGTCGCGCGCGTAATTGAGGTCGATCAGCGCCACGTCGACGCGCTGGCTTTGCAATGCCTGCAGCGCCGCCGCGGGGGATCGTACGCACAGCGCGGGCAGGCCTTCGCTCTTCAGCAGCAGGCGCAGGCTGTCGAGTACATCCTGCTGGTCGTCGGCGATGAGGACAGTGGGTTCGGACATGGGGCGAGCGCACTCCTTCCGGGTGAGACGGAAGGAATAGTACACGATGATCGGCGCGGAAATGTCCGGTTGCGGGACAGCCGCGTCCCGCGGACGAACAGTCGGACACTTCGTTCGTCACCGCGAAAACCGCAACTCGTTGATAAACAAGGCATAGCGGATTTGGCATGCCATTTGCTTCATGACAGGTGAGTCATAACTGCAATTGCTGGAGATCATCGCCATGAACGGATTTTTCACACTGCCTTCGTTGCGCGCCCCGTCGATCCACCAACCGCGGCTTCACCGCTGCCGCGATCTTCATGCTCGTGCCGTGCTTGCGGGTGATCGCGTATGTCCGCCGCCGCCCGAGCTGAAGCCACTCGCGGACGAACGTCTGCGGCGGCTGTGTCAACCGGCCGAGCAGGATGCGGAGTGTTCGGTTTCGGGACGCGGTGTCCCGGAATCGAACAGTTGATACGCCGGGTGGCGCTGCGGGGTTTTGTTAAGTCTTTGAGTTATCAGCAAAAACGGTATCTGGCACGGTGTTTGCTTTGTATACAGGCAAACCCGTAGCCAGAGGATTACATGGACAAGCCCCGTTCCGCTGAACATCGCCGCCGCCGCCAGCGCAAGCGCTGGGCGCTGGGCGGCTCCGGCATCGCCGTGGTCGTCATCGCGGCCGTACTGGTCGGTTTTCTCGAACCGGCCGCACCGACCGTGCCGCGCTCGTCGGTGCTGGTCAGCACCGTCAAGCAGGGCCCGCTGACGATCACGGTTCAGGCCTCGGGCGTGCTGACGCCGCGCGTGATCCAGTGGGTCACCGCGCCGGCCGCTGGCGTGGTCGAGAAGCGCCAGGTCCGCCCGGGCGACGAGGTGAAGCCGGACACGGTGCTCGTCGTGATGCGCAACCCGGAGCTGGTCCAGGCCGTCGCGCAAGCGAAATCGGCGGTTGCGTCGGCGAAGGCGAGCCTCGCGTCACTGACCGCGCAGCTGCAAAGCCAGTTGCTCGATTTGAAGAACCAGCTCGCGCAGGACCAGAGCAATTACAAAGTCGCGCTGTTCCAGAAGGAGGCCCAGGAGCAGGTGATGAAGGAACACATCATCTCGGAGCTGGAATATCGCCAGTCGGTCGCGCAGGCGGAACAGCTCAAGCAAAAGGTCGCATCGGACAAACAGCGCATCGAACAGTTTCAGGCGAGTCTGGACGCGCAGATTCACGCCAAGCAGGTGGAAGTCGCGCAGCTCGAGGCGGACCTCGAAGCGCGCCAGCGCGATCTCGCCAACCTGCACGTCAGTGCGGGCATGAGCGGCATCGTCACGCAGGTTGCCGTGCAGGACGGTCAGCGATTGACGGTCGGCGCGGACATTGCACGCATCGCGCAGCAGAACAATCTGATGGCCGAACTGCAGGTCGCGGAATCGCAGGCGGGCGCAATCACGCTGGGCCAGCATGTCGTGCTGACGGCGTTCGGCGGCGCCAACAGCCGGTTTACGGGCAAGGTCATTCGCGTCAACCCGACGGTGCAGAACGGCACGGTCGAGATCGACGTCGCGCCAGTCGGCGACGTGCCGGAAGGGCTGCGCGCGGGCCTCGACGTGCAGGGCCAGATCGTGCTCGCCAAGCTCGACGACGTGCTCTACATGGATCGCCCGGCGGGCGTCCAGGCCGGCGACACGTTGAGCGTGTTCAAGCTCTTGCCGGACGGCGACCTGGCGCGCCGCACCAAGGTCGAACTGGGTCGCACGTCGGCCAACGCCGTGCAGGTGGTCGCGGGCCTGAAGCCGGGCGACAAGGTCATCGTGTCGGACACCTCGCAGTGGAGCCAGTACGACCGGATCGAGTTGAGTCATGGGTAATCATCACTTGGAGCCAACGATGCAAGACAACGAAACGCAACTGATCAAGATCGACCAATTGACCAAGGTCTACGCGACCGACGAAGTCGAGACTTACGCCTTGAACGGCATCAGCTTCAACATCGACCGCGGAGAATACGTCGCGATCCTCGGCCCGTCGGGCTGCGGCAAGACATCGCTGATGTCGATTCTCGGCCTGCTGTCGACCCCCACTGGCGGCAATTACCGGTTGAACGGCACCGCCGTTGAAGACCTCGACAACGCCGACCGCGCCCATATCCGAAACAAGGAGATCGGCTTCATCTTTCAGACGTTCAATCTGATCGGCGACCTGAGCGTGTACGAAAACGTTGAATTGCCGCTGGTGTATCGCGGCGGCATGAGCAAGGACGAGCGTCGCCAGCGCGTCAACGGCGTGCTTGAGCGTGTCGGCATGGCGCACCGCGTGAACCACTATCCGTCGCAACTCTCGGGCGGTCAGCAGCAGCGCGTGGCAGTGGCTCGCGCGCTTGTGGGCGAACCGTCAATTCTGCTCGCCGACGAGCCGACGGGTAACCTCGATTCGGCCAGTGGTGAAGCGGTGATGGAATTGATGGATGAACTGCACCAGGCCGGTGCAACGATCTGCATGGTGACTCACGATCCCCGCTACGCGACACGTGCCGCGCGCACGATTCAGCTGTTCGACGGCCAGATCGTGGACGAGGACATCACCGTCGAAAATCCTGCCCCGGCGGCATCGCCGGTCGCGGAATAACCCGTACTCCTTCTCCCCCAGGGAGAAGGCTGGGATGAGGGGATCTATTCACTCCTAAGAGAATGAAGATGAACGCATTCTTACTCGACCTTCGCTTCAGCATTCGCCAACTCGCGGCCAAGCCTGGCTTCGCGGCTGCCGCGATTCTGACGCTTGCACTCGGCATCGGCGCCAACACCGCCGTGTTCAGCGTCCTGAACGGTTATCTGCTGAAACCACTGCCGTACCCGCACAGCGAGAAGCTGGTGGGCGTCAGCGAGCACCAGATCAAACCGGGCATCGAGCATGCGCCGTTGTCGGTGCCCAACTATTTGAGCATCAAGCAGAACACGCGCGATGTCTTTTCTTCGATCGGCGCGTGGACGTGGCAGAGCTATGCGGTGCAGGCGGGCGGGCAGACCCAGCGGGTCCACGCATTGATGGCGACCGCGTCGCTGTTCGACGTTTTCGGCGTCAAGCCGTTGCTGGGCCAGGCCTTCGACGAAACCGCGCAGGAGCCGGGGCGCGGCCACGTCGTCGTGCTGAGCTACCGCCTGTGGCAGCAGATGTTTGGTGCCGACAAGACCGTGGTGGGACGGTCGATCAAGCTGAACGGGGAGCCGTACACCGTAGTTGGTGTCATGCCGCCGAGCGGCGGTGTCGACATCTATTTCGGCATCGCGCAGTTGTGGACGCCGTACGTGATGACGGCGGAAATGAAATCGGAGGATCGCCGTCGCAGCCAGAATTCGCCGGTGATCGCGCGGCTCAAGCCGGGCGTCACCCTGCAGCAGGCCAATGCGAAAATCGACGCCGTTCTGGAACGGGTTATCCGGTCCAGCAGCGCGATGCAGGAGTCGGCAGACCAGGTCGGCCTCGACTGGAATGCGCGCGCCTATCGCGACAAGCTGGTCGGCGGCCAGGACGCGACCCTGTATCTGCTGCAGGCCGCCGTACTGCTGGTGCTGCTGATTGCCTGCGTCAACGTTGCCAACCTGTTGCTCGCGCGCATCCTTGGCCGCACCCATGAATTGACGATGCGCACCGTGCTCGGCGCGACGCGCGGCGTGCTCGCGCGCCAATTGCTGATCGAAGGGCTGTGTCTTGCGATCCCCGGCGGCATCGTCGGTATGGCACTCGGTTGGTGGGCGCTCAGCTTCGTGCGGCAACTGGGTCTTGGCGGCTCGGAAATGTTCACCATCAGTCCCGATTGGCGTGTCGGCGTGTTCGCCTTCGCTGTCGTCCTGCTGGTGACGGTGGTGATCAGCCTGCTGCCGATTCGTCATTTCAGCCGCAGCAACCTGCAGAGCATCCTGCAGGAAGGCGGCCGCAGCGTTGGTGGCGGGCGCGGCGCGGTACGCGTTCGCAACATCCTCGCCGCCGCGGAAATGGCGCTTGCCGCCGCGCTGCTCGCCGGCGCCGGCCTGCTGCTGCACAGCTTCATCGAGCTGCACGCCGTCGACCCGGGGTTTCGGACACAGCACGTGCTGACGGCAAAAGTCGCGCCGCCGCCGCACGCATCCGGCCAAGCCGCTCTTGCCTTTTATCAACAGCTGCTCGATCGCGTGCGTGCGCTGCCGGGCGTTAAGAACGCCGGCAGCGTTTACCAGCTCCCACTCAATTATGGTACCAACGGTTCGTATGAGGTACCGGGTCGACCGAATTACGCGCCGTACGCGTGGTGGAACGCGGCCGACATCCACTACTTCGACACGTTCGGTCTGCGCCTGTTGCGTGGTCGTCTGTTCGATGCCCAGGACACCGCACACAGCCGGCCCGTCGTGGTCATCGACGAAGTAATGGCGCAGCAGGCCTACCCGCACGACAACCCGGTGGGCCGCACGCTGAAACTAAGCGGGACGAAGACGACCATCATCGGTGTCGTGTCCGCGATGCGAGCCGAGGAACTCAGCCGGCCCGACAGAATGGGCACCTTGTATCGGCCGTTGACTCAGTCAGGCAATTACCTGGCAATGCTGGCGCAACGCGGCGGCGCAGCGGCGCTGGTCGTGCAAACGACGTTGCCGCCGTACTCGCTGGTCAAGCCGATCAAAACGCTTGTCGCGCAGGTCAATCCCGCCGCGACGGTGGCCGACTTCGAGTCGGTCCAGGACCTGATAGCCCGCGACCTGCAGGGTCAACAGTCACTGATGGTGCTCATCCTCGCGTTTGGTGCGATTGCGCTGGCGCTGGCGGTCATCGGCGTCTACGGCGTCATGAGCTACGCCGTCGGCCAGCGCACCACGGAATGCGGCGTTCGCCTCGCGCTCGGCGCGTTGCCGGAAGACTTGCTCTGGCTGGTGCTGAAAGACGGACTCAGATTGCTGACGGTCGGGCTCGGAGTCGGCCTCGCGCTGGCGGTACTGATGGGCTATCTGCTCTCCGCGAGGTTGTTCGGTGTCGAGCCATTCGATCCGTTGACGCTTGCTGGGACATCTGTCCTGATGACGATCATCACGCTGATGGCGTGCTACCTGCCGGCACGGCGCGCGTCGAAGCTTGATCCGGCCGTGGCAATTCAAGAGCAATAACATGAATGCATTTATAAAAGACCTGCGCTTCGGCATGCGCCAGCTGGCGTCGAAACCCGGCTTCGCCGCCGCGGCCATTGTGACGCTTGCGCTCGGTATCGGCGCCAACACCGCCGTGTTCAGCGTGCTGAACGGCTACCTGTTCAAACCGCTGCCGTATCCGCACAGCGCGCAACTTGCGCGGGTACTCGTCCACATCCCCAAGCTCAGAAAGGAGCCGTTGCCGCAGATATCGATGCCGATGTACCGCGTCATCAATGAGCAGACGGATGCCTTTTCCGCCACCGCAATTTACACGCAGGGGACGTCCAGCATCATCGCCGATGGCCGCGCAAAGTACGTTTCCAGCATCTACGCATCCGCGTCGCTGTTTGATGTGCTGGGAATCAAGCCGCTGCTCGGCCGGACCTTCACCGCGGAGAACAATGAAGCCGGCAACACCGATGTCGCCTTGATCAGCTACGCGTTGTGGCGCAACGGCTTCGGCGCCGATCCGAACGTGATCGGTAAGAGGGTTCCGTTCGATGACGGATCCCGGCGGGTTATCGGCGTGATGCCCGAGGGCTTCGCGTTCCCGGACCGAAGCGTGGCGCTGTGGGTGCCGCGCCAGATCATGCCGGACATGTTTAGTCCCGACCGGATCGTCTCGTTGAATGACACATTTATCGGCAGACTGAAGCCCGGTGTCGGCGCGGATGCCGCGGACGTTCAGGTTCAACATGCCGTGAGCCGGTACATACGCGACCAGGTCCCTGCCCAGATGCGAAAACTGGTGCGCGGAGCAGGACTGACAACGAGTGTCGAGTCGTACCGCCAGATGCTGCTCGGCGATCGACCGACAACCCTCTGGCTGTTGCAAGGTGCTGTGCTGCTCATCCTGCTGATGACGTGCGTCAATGTCGCCAACCTGCTGTTGTCGCGCATGCTCGGCCGCAGCCATGAAATCGCCATACGCAGCACGCTCGGCGCGACGCGCAATGTGCTCGCGCGGCAGTTGCTTGGAGAGGCGCTGTGCCTGACGGTGCCCGGCGGTCTGGTCGGTGTGGCGCTGTCCTGGCTGGCGTTGCAGTTCCTGAATAATTCCGCGTTCGGCACCGGCAATACGGTGTTCAGCGCCACGCTGGACTGGCGCGTCGGGCTGTTCGTCATCGGCGTCGTGCTGATTACCGCCGTGCTGGTCAGTGTGCTGCCGATCCGCCACCTGGCAAAAACGGACCTGCAAGCGGTTTTGCAGGAAGGCAGCCGCACCAGCGGCGGCAGCCGGCGCACCAAACGCATTCGGGCGGTGCTTGTCGCCGGCGAGTTGACGCTGGCCACCGGCTTGCTGGCAATGGCCGGCCTGCTGCTGCACAGCTTTATGAACCTTGAGAACGTGGACCCGGGCTTTCGCAAGGATCATGTGCTGATGGCGAGCCTGCTGGTCCCGGAGAACGATCATCCCGGTGACAAGGCTTTGAGCAGCTTTTACGCCGATCTCAACCGGCGGATAGCCGCGTTGCCCGGCGTCCGGCAATCGGCCATGGCGAGCGTGTTGCCGCTAATGGGCGGACGGCAGAGCACGTCATTACCGACGACGGCATTCTTCATTCCCGGGCATGAGCTGATCGCGGCCAAGGTGCCCCTCGCCATCCCCAACTTTGTAACCAGTGACTACTTCAAGGCGCTCGGCATTCCGATTTTGCGGGGGCGCGGGTTTGATGCCCGCGATGCCTCTCAGCCCACGGCAATTATCGATGCGGGGCTCGCAGCGAAATACTTTCCCGGCGAAGACCCGATCGGCCAGCAGATCAGCTACGGCGAGCCCGGCAACATGCAGGGCGGCGCCAGATACACCATCGTCGGCGTCGTGCCTTCAATCAAATACGCGGAGCTGTCGACATCGTCGGCATCGACCACCATTTACCGCAACACGGGCTACGTGAGCGAGGACCAGGGACCGTCACGAATCGCAACGGTGTTGATTCATACGGCCATGGATCCGGACGCGCTCATTGCGCCGCTGCAGAACCTCATCGCCACCATGGACCCCAATGTCGCGGTTTTCGACGTGCATACCATGCAGGAGCAATTGGCCGATTCACTGCGTCACAAGCAGACAACGATGACGTTGCTGCTGGCTTTCGGCGGCATCGCACTGGCTCTCGCCATCGTTGGCGTCTATGGGGTGATGAGTTATGCCGTCGGGCAGCGCCGTGCCGAGTGCGGCGTACGCCTGGCGCTCGGCGCACTGCCGGAAGAACTGTCGTGGCTGGTGCTGAAGGACGGACTCCGGCTGCTCGCGGTCGGGCTGGTCCTCGGCCTCGGGCTGGCGGTGCTGTTTGGTTATCTGCTATCGGCGCAGTTGTTTGGCGTGGCGCCGTTTGACCCGGTGACGTTGATCGGCAGCGCGGTAGTGTTGTGCGCGATCACGCTGGCGGCGTGCTGGCTGCCGGCCCGGCGCGCCGCAAAACTCGATCCGGCCGTGGCGATTATGGAGCAATAAGATGAACGCGCTTCTAAAGGATCTCCGTTTCGGCACGCGCCAGCTTGCTGCCAAACCCGGCTTCGCCGCCGCCGCGATCCTGACGCTCGCGCTGGGGATCGGCGCGAACACCGCCGTGTTCAGCATCCTGAGCGGCTACCTGTTCAAACCGCTGCCTTACCCGCACGCCGGCAGGTTGGTGTCAATACATGTGGAACTGCCGAAATTCGTGGCCGGCGAGTTGCCCGTTTCGCTGCTGATGGACCAGATCATCCAGAACAATACGGATGCGTTCGCCAAGACCGCGCTTTACTTCGGTGACGATTACAACCTGAAGGTCGGCGGCCGCGCGCTGGACGTTTTTGATCACATGGTCACCCCGTCGCTATTCGATGTACTGGGTGTACAACCGGCGCTAGGTCGCACATTTACAGCCGAGGACTCACAAAAAGGTCGCAACCATGTGGCGGTCATCAGCTATGGCATGTGGCGCGACAGCTTCGGTGCCGACCCGAACGTTATCGGCACGCTGGTCACGTTTGCGAGCATGCCCTTCAGGATAATCGGCGTGATGCCGAAAGGTTTCGCTTTCCCTAATCGCGACGCCGAGATGTGGACGCCGATGACAATCGGGCCGGAGGATTTCGATCCGAAGCGGTTCTTTGGCCTGACCGGCTGGTTTGTCGGTTGGCTGAAGCCAGGGGTGAGTCCGGATGCCGCCGAACGGCAGGTTCAACGGGCCATTCACACGTGGCTGGACAGCCGGCTTCCGATCAAGATGGACAATCTCGGTCAAGTCGACAAAAAGCTGCTGCAAGATGCCGGCTTCGGGATTTATGCGACGTCGTATCGGCAGAATCTACTCGGTGATCGTCCGGCGACCCTGTGGTTGCTGCAGGGCGCGGTGCTGCTGATCCTGCTGATTACCTGCGTCAATGTGGCGAACCTGCTGCTGTCGCGCATTCTCGGACGCAGCCATGAAATGGCGATGCGCAGCGCCCTCGGCGCGTCGCGTGCGACGTTAGCGCGTCAGCTGCTTGGGGAAGCATTGTGCCTGACGGTGCCCGGTGGACTTGCGGGCGTCGCGCTGGCCTGGCTGGGCGTGCATTTCCTGGCCAACTCCGCGCTCGGCGCCGGCACCAGCGTGTTCAACATCGCGCTGGATTGGCGTGTCGGCCTGTTTGCGCTTGGCGCGGTCCTGTTCACGGCAGCGCTCGTGAGTGTGCTGCCGATCCGCCATCTCGCCAAAACAGATCTGCAATTGATCTTGCAGGAGGGCAGCCGTACCAGCGGCGGGGGGCGCGGCGCAAAACGCACCCGCAACGCGCTTGTCGTTGCGGAGCTGACATTGGCGACGGGCTTGCTCGCCATGGCCGGGTTGCTACTCCACAGTTACATGAATATCCAGAGTGTCGACCCTGGCTATCGCACGGACCATATACTGATAGCCCACCTGACAGCCTCGTGGGACGACTTCCCGAGCGAGCAGGCGATGAGCAATGTCTACAAGGACATCGTGCGTCGCGTGGACGAACTGCCGGGCGTAATCAGTGCCGGCATATCGGACTCGATGCCGCTGACGGGCGTTGACCGCAACTCGCCGATTACCGTTGTGGGGCAGAAGGCACCTCGGGCCAATCCACCGGTTGCGTTCGTCGATCGTATTACGCCGGGTTATTTCAAGACGCTTGGCATTCCGATTCTCCGCGGCCGGAGTTTCGACGAGCGCGACACAGGGAAAAAGCGGCTGATCGTAGATACGGGTGTGGTCGAGAAATATCTCCACGGCGCTGACCCGCTCGGCAAGCAGCTCGAGTTTGGAGACGACAAGTGGACGATCGTCGGCGTCGTGCCGTCGATCAAGCACTCGAACCTCGCCCAGTTGAAGCCGACGTTTGCCGTATACCGCAATGTGGACACGATACCATCGAGCGACATGTATCTGTTAATTCACACGTCGTTGCCGCCGAACGCACTTGTCATGCCAGTGAAAGAACTGATAGCCGCCGCGGCGCCGAATTTTGCCGTTAACCGCATGCACACGATGCAGGACCAGATGTCCGACTTGCTAAGCCATAAGCAGACTACGATGACCCTGCTGCTGGCTTTCGGTGGCATCGCGCTTCTGCTCGCAATCGTCGGCGTCTACGCGGTAATGAGCTACGCCGTCGGCCAACGCCGTGCCGAATGCGGCGTGCGGCTGGCACTGGGAGCACGGTCCGAAGACTTGCAGTGGCTCGTCCTGAAGGACGGTCTGCGGTTGCTCGCGATCGGACTAGTGGTCGGCCTTGGCCTCGCTGTAGCAGGCGGCTACCTGATATCGGCCCAGTTATACGGCGTCGCGCCATTCGATCCTGTGACCTTGATCGGCAGCACAACTGTGCTGTGCGCGATCACGCTGGCGGCTTGCTATCTGCCGGCGAGACGCGCGGCAAAGCTCGATCCGGCCGTGGCGATTATGGAGCAATGAACAATCAATGTAGGCCGGGATAAGCCCGCCGAAGGCGGGCGTTCCCGGCAACTCTGCCGGCAACGGCCTTCGGCCTTATGCCGGCCTACATCGGAAGGAGCTTGGTATGAATGGTTTTCTGAACGACCTCCGCTTCGGCTTGCGCCAGCTCGCCGCAAAGCCCGGTTTCGCGGCAGCGGCCATAATCACACTGGCGCTTGGGATCGGTGCGAACACGGCCGTGTTCAGCGTGCTGAACGGCTATTTGCTGAAACCGTTGCCGTATCCGCAGTCGGAGCAGCTTGTCGCGCTCGGTGAAAGCATACCGGTGGCCGGCCAGGCTTATACCGGCGTTTCGATCGCCGATTACCTCGACCTGAAAGAAGGCGTTCCGGCGTTTTCGGCCATCGCGTTGTATCGTACCGATGCCCGCAACTTCCGGATCGACGGCCGCACCCGGCGGATCACGACGCTCCAGGCGCGCAGCAGTCTGTTTGATGTGTTGCGCGTTCAACCTGCAATCGGCGTTGCGTTCAGCGCGAAGAACGATGAGAAGGGTCGGGACCACGTAGCGGTATTGAGCCACGCCTTCTGGCAGCAAACTTTCAATGGAGATCGGGACGTCGTTGGCCGCTCGATCCAGCTTGGCGACGAACGGTACCGCGTCATTGGGGTCATGCCGAAGGGATTCGCATTTCCGAATAATCACGTCAGCCTCTGGGTGCCGTTCTACTTCCCGCCATTTCCGCCAGGGAGCACAACGGATTGCCGGACGTGCTGGGGCAACAAACACGCGATCGGGCGGCTCAAACCGGGTGCCAGCATCGAGCAGGTGCGGGCGCAGTTGCGCCAGGTGCGCGCGCATATCGTTGATTCGGTGATCCCGCTGCTTGCGAACTGGTACCGGGAGAAGCAGTGGGGCTTCAAGGCGCGGCCGTATCGTGATGTGCTGCTCGGCGACCGGACGCCGCTGCTGCTGATCCTGCAAGGCTTCGTGCTGCTGGTGCTGCTGATGGCGTGCGTCAATGTTGCCAACCTGCTGCTCGCGCGCATTCTCGGGCGCACGCACGAAATCGCGATGCGGACGGTGCTCGGCGCCAGCCGCTGGACGCTGATCCGGCAAATGTTGATTGAAGGTCTGTGCCTTGCCATTCCCGGTGCGCTGGTCGGCGTGGCACTGGGCTGGTTCAGCCTGACCTTTATCCAAAACGCAGGGCTGGGCGCGCAGCTCGGCATATTCAACTTGACGCCGGACTGGCGCGTCGGGCTCGCCGCGCTGGGCATGGTGCTGTTGGTTGGCGTCGTCACCAGCATGCTGCCGATTCGCCAATTGGCGCGAAACGATCCGCAAACCTTGCTGCAAGCGGGCGGCCGCGCCGTAGGTGGCGGTCGCGGGGCCAAACGCACCCGGAGCGTACTGGTTGTCGCCGAAATCGCGCTTGCGGCGGCGCTGCTTGGGGGCGCCGGTCTATTGGTACACAGCCTCGCGCGACTGCAGGCAGTCGATCCCGGCTTCAGCGCGGACAATGTATTGACCGCCGACATCCTGGCGCCATCAAGCGACGAGCCCGACGCCGCAGGGCAAGCCCATTACTACGACCAATTGCTGCACCGCGTGCGCGAATTACCGGGTGTGACTGCGGCGGCGTTGGCCTCGGGTGTGCCGATTGCCAGACCGCCCTATGGCAACGGGTACACCGTACCGGGCCGCGTTTCGCTCAGCGACGCGAAGTCGCCGGTCGGCAATGCCAATTTCGTGTCGTCCGGTTTCTTCGAGGCTCTCGATGTACCGCTTCTTCGTGGTCGGACGTTTGCTGAACAGGACAGGTATGGCGGCCAGCCGGTCGCGATTGTCGACGAGAAACTGGCAAACACGTGGTTTCCGGGCGAGAGCCCGATCGGTCACGAGATCACGGTCGGCGGCATTAGAAACGAGAACGGGCGCGTGCACTTCAAGATCGTCGGCGAGGTGGCCACCGTCCACGGCGAATCGCTGGCGAAGTCGCCGGAGCGAGGCGGCTTCTACATCAACCGCATGCAGTTCCCGTTTCACGGCGGGACAAGCCTCATCGTCAAGACGAGCGTGCCGCCCGGAACACTCATCAACCCGATCAAGCAGGTCGTCGCCCGGATCGACCCATCAGTATCGATCAGCGGCTTCACTACGCTGCGCGATGTCGTCGCGCACTCACTTGAGGCGCGCGAGGCGGTCATGGCTCTGGTGCTCGTGTTCGCCGGGCTGGGACTTGTTCTGGCGGCAGTTGGTGTGTACGGGGTGTTGAGCTACGTGGTCGGGCAGCGCATTACCGAATGCGGGGTGCGCCTCGCGCTGGGCGCGCTGCCGGGCGATTTGCTTTGGCTGGTCATTCGCGACGGCCTGAAGATGCTGGCAGTCGGCTTGTGCGCCGGTCTGCTGCTGGCCGTCGTGCTGGGCTACGGGATTTCATCGCAGCTATTCAATGTCGCGCCATTCGATCCCGCGACGCTGGGCGGAGTTGTGGTGGCGTTGTCGACCATTACCGTCGCCGCCTGCTACTTGCCCGCACGCCGCGCGGCGAAGCTCGATCCGGCAGTGGCGATTCAGCAGTGAAGTATTCAATTCATCTTAAAAATCCAAACGGGAAACATATGCGCAGTTTGATTGCCACTTGTCTGATTTCTTCAAGCGTTGTTCTGAGCGGGTTTTCGTCCGCCAAGGCAGCCGATCTGTGGGATGTCTATCAACTCGTCAAGGAAAATACGCCGCTGCTGCGCCAGGCGGAGGCTGACTATCGTGCGGCAGTGCAAAACAAGCCGATCGCCCGCGCTGACCTGCTGCCGCAGTTGAGCGCTATTGGACAACGCGAGCGCGATGCGCAAAGCGGCTCTCAGCCCACGACCAACGAGCAAGGTGCCGTCGTCCAGCAGCAATTTGCTCTGACCGGATTCGAAACCTACGCCTATCTCGAACTTACACAAACGCTGTTCAACTGGCAGGATTGGGTAGCCTTGTCGAAGGCCAACGCCCAGGCGGCGCAGGCCGCCGCCGCCTTCGAGGTGGCGCGGCAAAACGTCATCATCCAGACGGCGACTGCATATTTCAATGTTCTGGAAGCGCGGGACATTCTGCGAGTAACGCAGTCCGATGAGGAGGCGCTGGCTAAACAGCTCCATCAGGCAAAGCGGCGCTATGAGGTGGGCCTGTCCGGCATCGTCAATGTGCAGCAGGCGAGGGCAGCGCACGACCAGGCGCGCGCCAGAACGATTCAGGCGCGACAGGCGCTGATCAGTGCACAGCAGGTACTGCAGGCGTTGACCGCGGTACCGGTGGTCGGCGCGCTGAAGGGGCCGGGCGACAAGCTGCCTCTCAACCCGCCGAAGCCGAACGACACGGATAAATGGGTGGATACGGCGCTGCAGCAGAACGCGAAACTGAATTCAGCGAAACTCGCGGTACGCGTTGCGGCACGTGAAGTCGATCGCCAGCAGGCGGTGCGTTATCCGGATATCAGCGTATATGCAAGACGCATCATCGATAACGTGTCCACGGGCAATGCCCTCCAGAGACAAAACCTGGCAGTCAATGCCGTAGGTATCCAGGTTTCGCTGCCGATCTTCTCCGGCGGGGCCATAGCCGCACGCAGCCAGCAGGCGAAATATCAACACGTGTC
>DASSNT010000047.1:0-3098 GCA_035701285.1 Gammaproteobacteria bacterium
CGCGATCCGCCCGCGCAAGCTCGAGGACTACCACGGCCAGGCGCCGGTGCGCGAGCAGATGGACATCTTCGTCAGCGCCGCCCGCAAGCGCGGCGAAGCGCTCGACCACACCCTGATCTTCGGCCCGCCGGGTCTCGGCAAAACCACGCTGGCGCACATCATCGCCAACGAAATGGGCGTCAACCTGCGCCAGACCTCCGGCCCGGTCCTCGAGCGCCCCGGCGACCTCGCGGCACTGCTGACCAACCTCGAACCGCACGACGTGCTGTTCGTCGACGAAATTCACCGCCTGGGCGCGGTCGTCGAAGAAGTGCTCTATCCGGCGATGGAGGATTACCAGCTCGACATCATGATCGGCGAAGGTCCCGCGGCGCGCTCGATCAAGCTCGACCTGCCGCCGTTCACGCTGGTTGGCGCGACGACGCGCGCCGGGCTTCTGACTTCGCCGCTGCGCGACCGCTTCGGTATCGTCCAGCGCCTGGAGTTCTACAACACCGAAGACCTGGCCGGCATCGTCAAGCGTTCGGCCCGGATCCTGAACCTGGCCATCGACGCCGGCGGCGCAAAGGAAATCGCCGCCCGCTCGCGCGGCACCCCGCGTATCGCCAACCGGCTGCTCCGCCGGGTGCGCGACTACGCCGAAGTCCGCGCCGACGGCAGCATCACCGCCGAAGTCGCCCGCGCGGCGATGGACATGCTCGACGTCGACATCAACGGTTTCGACGTGATGGACCGCAAGATGCTGCTGGCGGTCATCGAGAAGTTCGACGGCGGCCCGGTCGGCGTCGACAGCGTCGCGGCCTCCATCGGCGAAGAACGCGGCACGATCGAAGATGTTATCGAACCTTATTTGATCCAACAGGGCTTTTTGAAACGCACGGCGCGGGGGCGGGTGGCGACGCGGAATGCCTATCTGCACTTCGGCCTCAAGACGCCGACGCGGCACGAGGCGCCGGATTTATTCGAAGACGGGTAAGTGGTTAGCGGTTAGCGGTTAGTGGCGAAGAGTTTTTCTTACCGCTTACCACTAACCGCTTACCGATCCAAGGGCTTCCCCTATAACGTGAGCCCCATCACACTTCGGTTACTGTAAACGAAGCCATTTTCAGGAATAATTGCGTGGCAATGGAATTTACCTGGCCCGTGCGCATCTATTATGAAGATACCGACGCGGGCGGAGTGGTGTATTACGCCAACTATTTAAAGTTCATGGAGCGGGCGCGCACCGAATGGCTGCGCAGCCTGGGCATTGACCAGCGGGAATTGGCAGAGCAGCGTGGCCTGGCATTCGTGGTGACGGAGGCCAACGCGCAGTATCGCAAGCCGGCGCGCCTCGACGACGCGCTGTCGGTCAGCGTGAGCATCGAAGCCGCGCGCGGCGCGCGGATCGTGTTTCGCCAGGAGATCCGCCGCGACGACGGCGCGCTGCTATGCGCCGGCCGGATCGGCGTCGCCTGCCTGGACCTCAAATCATTTCGTCCCCGGTCCGTTCCCGACGACATCCGCGCGGAGATCCAAATAAATGACGGCTGATTTTTCAATTCTGGAGCTGGTGCTTGAAGCGAGCATCGTGGTGCAGTGCATACTCGGGCTGCTGCTGGCAGCATCGATTGCCTCATGGGCGATCATCTTCCGCAAGCGCAGCGCGCTGAAGGAGACCGAAGCCGCGGCGGAATCGTTCGAAAAGCGCTTCTGGTCGGGCGGCGACCTGTCGGCCATCTACCGCGAAGTCAGCGCCCATGAAGGCACCAAGCCTGGCATGGAAACCATGTTCGAGGCCGGCTTCCGTGAATTCAGCCGGCTGCGCAAGCAGGATGCCGACACCGCCTTCGTGCTCGAAGGTTCGCGCCGCGCAATGCGCGTCTCGCAGGTGCGCGAGGTCGAGCGCCTGGAAGAAAACCTCGCGTTTCTGGCGACGGTCGGCTCCGTCAGCCCCTATGTCGGCCTGTTCGGCACCGTCTGGGGCATCATGAGCGCGTTCCAGGCGCTGGGTAACGTGCACGCGGCCACCATCGCAATGGTCGCGCCGGGCATCTCCGAAGCGCTGATCGCCACCGCGATGGGCCTGTTCGCCGCGATCCCCGCAGTAGTCGCCTACAACCGCTACTCGAACCAGGTCGAGCGCCTCGAAACCCGCTACGACACCTTCGCCGACGAGTTCTCGTCGATCCTGCAGCGCCACGTTCCGGCCCGCACCGCAGCATGAGTGCTGCCGGAAGAAGAGGCCGCCGGTTGATGGGGGAGATTAACGTCGTCCCCTACATCGACGTCATGCTGGTGCTGCTGATCATCTTCATGGTCACCGCGCCGCTGCTGACCGAGGGCGTCAAGGTAAATCTGCCGGATAACGCCAATGCCGCGCCGCTGCCGAGTAACGACGAGTTGCCGACGCCGGTGGTGCTGACGGTCGATGCCAAGGGCCGGCTATACCTGAGCGTGGGCGAAAATCCGAAAGAACCGCTGGATCGGGAGATCGTGCTGGCGCGCGTCGCCGCGGTTCTCAAACACAAGCCGAAAACGCCGTTCCTCGTGAAGGGCGATAAAACCGCGTCGTACGGAGACGTCGTGTCCGGAATGGTTCTGTTACAGCAGGCGGGAGTGCCGAATGTGGGACTGGTTGTTGACCGGAACAGCCAGCCGACGATCAGAAAGGAACAGTAAGTGGCGCGCGAACCGAAAAGCGCGAAGGGCGCGCTCCCCTGGGTGTACTCGTTGCTGCTGCACGGCATCGTGCTGGTACTATTGTTCGCCGGCGTGGGCTTCGGCGTAAACGTCATCAACGCGCCGCCCGGCACCGGCGAAGACGCCCAGCCGATCAAGGCGACGGTCGTCAGCCAGGACCTGATCAACCAGCAGCTTGAAAAGATCAAGGCTGCCGAGGCGCGCAAGAAGGCTGCGCAGGAAGCGGCCGCCCGCGAGCGCCAGCAGAAGATCGAAGCCGCGCGCAAGGCGCGCGAGGAAGAACAGCAGCGTCTTGCCGAGCTGAAGCAGCAGCGCGAGGCCGAGCAGAAAGCGGCCGCGCAGGCGGCAGCCGAGCGCAAGCGCAAAGCGGCGGAGGCGGAACAGCGTCTGGCGGAACTGAAAGCCAAACGCGAGGC
>DASSNT010000048.1:0-13129 GCA_035701285.1 Gammaproteobacteria bacterium
CAGCAAAATCGCCGGTCGTCTGCAGCGTCTCCGCCACGGCGGTCTTTGCCGACGCCGCCAGGTTCAAACCTTCAGTGATCTTCGAACGCGTCACGTAATCCTGATACTGCGGAATCGCAATCGCGGCCAGAATGCCGATGATCGCGATCACGATCATCAGCTCAATCAGGGTAAAGCCCTGCTGTTTTTTACTCATCATCGCTCCCACTCCCAAATCGTGGTGAAAAAATCGTTCAGAAACGGGCCTCCGCTTCCTGTCGATATTAATAAGCAAGTAGCGTGCCAACTTTTGGAGGTGACGGAAATAGCGCGTTCCGGCGCGGGCGGAGCGGGAAAGTGTGACGTAGTTGGCAAGGAAGGTGACAAAAATTGTCAAAAAGTGACGTCGATTGCGGGCGGGTTTGCTATTCCATCGCGAAATACCGAGGCGCTTGGTGGTGGCGGCGGTCTTTGTTGTGGCAGGTGGCTTCGAGGGCCTGCTGGATTTTGCTATAGTGTTTAAGATCGCTACGAGGTAACACCGGAGCAGACCATGCCCACCACCAGCATTAAATTGGACGACGAAACCAAAATCCGCATGAAGCGTCTTGCCGAAGCGCGAGGTCGATCGCCGCATTGGATGATGCGCGAAGCCATCAGTCAATACCTGACGCGCGAAGAGGCGCGGGAGAGCTTTAAGCAGGAAGCGCTGGCATCGTGGGCGGAATACCGCGAGACCGGCGAATACGTCACGGCTGAAGAAGCAGGGGCCTGGCTGAGAAAATGGGGCTCGCGGGATGAGGCGGATGCGCCCCGGTGCCACAAGTAGTCGTCACCGCCGGCGCAATGCGCGGCCTGGAGCGGTGCCGGTATTTCCTCGACAGCAAAAGTCCAGCGGCAGCTATCCGTGCCGGGCGGCGAATCGATGACAGTTTCTCACTACTGGCAGACCATCCTGAAATCGGCCGTCCGTGGCCGGATGTGCCGGAACTTCGGGAGTTGCCGATAGCCTTTGGCGACAGCGGGTACGTGGCGCTGTATCGGTATGTGCCGGAAGAGAACATGGTGTTCGTGTTGGCATTCAGACATCAGAAAGAAGCCGGCTACCGGCCAAGTCCATGAATGACTGTAGGCGGCCGAAGGCCGGATAATCAGTCTATTTCTTCCAGCCCTAACTTCTTGATTCGGTACCGTAGCTGACGGAACGTCATGCCCAGCCGTTTGGCAGCGGCGGTTTTGTTGTAGCGGGTGGCTTCGAGGGCCTGCTGGATAGCCTGGCGTTCGACGTCGGCGACTTTGCTTTCCAGTGGCAGGTCGGTTGAAGCGGCGGTGGCGCCGGGCTCAGGTCTGGGCGTTCGGCGTACCGCGATGCAGTCGTCGGTGATGATGTCGCCGTCGCAGAGCGTTAGCGCGCGTTCGAGGATGTTTTCCAGCTCGCGGACGTTGCCGGGGTAGTCGAAGGCCAGCAGCGCCGCGAGGGCCTCATCGCTGAGCGCGGGCGGCTCGATGTCCATGCCTTTGGCGAGGCGGGCGATGATGTGGTTCGCCAGCAGCGGGATGTCTTCCGGCCGTTCTCGCAGGGTGGGGGCGTGCACCTCGATGACGTCGATGCGGTAATAGAGGTCTTCGCGGAACTGGCCGGCGGCGATCAGTGCGCGCAGGTTCTTATGCGTGGCGCTGAGAATACGCACGTCAACCGGCACTTCGGCCGGCGAGCCCACCGGACGTACGCGCTTTTCCTGAATCACGCGCAGGAGCTTGACCTGCATCGGCAACGGCAGGTCGGCGACTTCGTCCAGAAACAGCGTACCGCCCTCGGCGGACTGCACCAGGCCGGTTTTGTCGGCCACGGCGCCGGTGAAGCTGCCCTTGCGGTGGCCGAAGAACTCGCTTTCCATCAGTTCCGACGGAATCGCACCGCAGTTGATCGGCACGAACGGCTTGCTCGCGCGCGGGCCGCTTTCGTGAATCAGCCGCGCGACCAGTTCCTTGCCGGTGCCGGATTCGCCGGTGATGTGGACCGGCGCCTGGCTGCGCGCGACTTTGCGGATCATTTCGCGCACTTGTTCGATGGCCGGCGAGTCGCCCAGCAGCCGTGTGGCCGCGGCCGTTTCGCTGGCGGTGCCGCGCAGCTTCAGAGCGGTGGCAATGAGTTTGCGCAGGTGTTCGAGTTCGACCGGCTTCGAGACGAAGTCGAAGGCGCCGGCTTTGAGGGCTTCGACGGCGGCTTCGACGTTGCCGTGGGCGGTGATCATGGCGACCGGGACCGATGGGTGGCGCGCCTGCATCCAGGTGACGAGGTCGAGGCCATTGCCGTCCGGAAGGCGCATGTCGGTAAGGCACAGGTCGAATCGCCGGGCGTCGAGTTCCTGCTTCGCGGCGGACAGATCGGCTGCCGCGGCGGTGTCGATGTCCATGCGGCCGAGCGTGATGCCGAGCAGTTCGCGGATGTCGGGTTCGTCGTCGACTATTAGGGCTAGGGGCTTGGACATGCAGTCAGGTTCTCGGCTCTCGTGTCAGCCTATGTTAAACAATCCAGCTCTCCGGATTCGAGAAGGTAATGCGAAAGCAGCTCCCGCCGGCGCCGCGGGCGTGGTACGTGAGCGCGGCGTGGTTGCACTCGCACAGCTCGCGCGCAATGAATAAGCCGAGGCCCGTCCCCTGGCTGCTGGAGGTGTAGAACGGTTCGAAGATCTGTTCCGCCGTGTCGGCCGGTATGCCGGCGCCGCGGTCGAGCACTTCGAGGTACGGCTGGTGGCGGAACGGACGGACGCCGAGGCGGAATTCCAGCAACCAGATGTCGCCGTAGCGCGTCACGTTTTCCGGCATCCCGTAACGGAGCGCATTTTCGGCGAGGTTGGTGACGACCTGGCGAAGCTGGCTGGCGTCGAAGCGGGCGCGCAGTGGCGCGCGCCCTTTGTGCACTGTCACACGCAGGTCTTCCGCGTTCAGCGTGTGCTGCTCGCGGAACTCGCCGGCGAACTGCCGCAGCCACTCTTCCAGCGCCAGTTCCTCGGCGTTGATCGGGCCGCCGCGCGACAGCTTGAGGACGTTTTCGACGATGCGGTTCACGCGACCCGTGTGGTCCTGAATGATCCGCACCAGCCGCCGTTCCTGTTCTGACAGGGCATCCGATTCGTCCAGCAACTGGTTGGCGTGGCCGATGGCGCCGAGCGGGTTGCGGATTTCGTGGGCGATGCTGGCGGTGAGACGCCCGAGCCCGGCCAGCTTCATTTGCCGGGCCTGTTCGGCGGCTTCGCTCGCGTCCTCGAGAAACACCAGCGTGCCGCCGGCGGCTGTCGGGCCAAGCTGGTTGAAGTGCGGGATGAAGACCGTTTCGTCGGGCGTGGTGAGATTGGCATTGCGGTTGCCAATCGGGTCGCGCCGCCAGTCGTCGAGCAGTGTCTTGAGCCGTGGCGCGACGATCGACAGCGGGCTCGCGCCGCTGGCGGTGCTGATCAGACCCAGCGCGCTGGTCGCGGCCGGATTCGCCAGCCGGACGTTGTCGTCGCCGTCGATTACCAGTACGCCGGCACGCAGGTGCTGGATGATGTAGTCGTTAAGCATGGCCAGGTTGGCGAGGTCGACGTCCCGCTGCACGGTCAGCAATTCGCTTTCGCGCAGCCGTTCGGCGAGTACCCAGCTCAAGGTCGCGATGGCGAAGAAAACGATGCCCAGCAGGCCCGCCTGCACGTAGCCGCCGGAATCGGCGATGCCGACCAGGCCGGCGAGCGTTTCCTGCGCCAGGATCACGATAGTCGCGAGCGCGGCGAAGGCGAGCGCGAAGCGCAGCGACAGGATCAGCGCGCCGGCCGCCATCGGCACCAGCAGCAATTCGCCCAGGCCGCTGCCCGCGCCGCCGCTGGTGTACATCAGGATCGTGATGGCGGCGATATCGCCGCATAACTGCGCGGCTGTCTGCATCATCAGGCCCGGCTGGCGATTGCTGACCGAGAAGCTGACGAAAATGCTGAAGCCGAAGTAGGCGATGGACGTCCAGATGAACAGCGCGGCATTGCCGTCGCCGATCCCGCCGGGCAGGCTGCGGCTGAAGAACAACGTGATAAACAGCCCGGCGAGGATCGCCCGCGAGACGTTCAGCCAGCGCAGCAATTGCCAGGCGATGGCGTGGCTGCCGGAGTCAGAAGCAGCGGGCAACGATGGTGCGTAGGAAATGTTCAACAGTAGTCGCTTTTGCGAATTGGGCGGATTTGTTCCAAAATATCGCTCTTTTCGCCCTCCGTCATTCCAGCCAGGTCGTTTTGTCATGCCAGCGGAGACTGGCATTCAGTCTAAATCAGAGCGGCCTCCGGCCGCGTTTATCTGACTGGATTCCTGCCTTCGCAGGAATGACGGAAGCGATGAGCCTGCGCTGGCATGACGATAATAAGGCTTAAATCATGAATCTACACGAATATCAGGCAAAACAGTTGTTTGCGGAATACGGTATTGCCGTACCCGAAGGCAAACCGGCGACGAACGGCGCGGAAGCGGCCGCGGCGGCCGAAGCTTTGGGCGGCTCCGTCTGGGTCGTCAAGGCGCAGGTGCATACCGGCGGGCGCGGCAAGGCGGGCGGCGTGAAGCTGGTCAAGAGCGCCGACGAAGCGCGCAAGGCGGCCGAAGAAATGATCGGCACCACGTTGGTGACGCATCAGACGGGGCCTGAAGGACTGCCGGTCAACCAGGTGCTGGTTGAAAAGGGTTCCGACATCGACCGTGAGCTGTACCTGAGCGTACTGGTCGACCGGGCGCGCGAACAGCTCACGTTCATGGCCTCGGCCGCGGGCGGCATGGACATCGAAGAAGTCGCCGAAAAGACGCCGGAGAAAATCGTGCGCGTCGCGGTGCATCCGGCCACCGGGCTGCAGCCGTACCAGGCGCGCCGGCTGGCGTTCGGCCTCGGCCTCAACAAGGAGCAGGTCAAGCAGTTCGGCAAGATCGCCCAGGGCCTGTACCGGCTGTTCACTGAGCGGGATGCGAGCCTGGTGGAAGTGAACCCGCTGATCGTGACCGGCGACGGCAACCTCGTTGCGCTCGATGCCAAGATCAATCTCGACGACAACGCGCTGTTCCGCCACAAGGATCTGGCCGCGCTCGAGGATGCGTCGCAGGAAGACGAGAAGGAAAACCTCGCCAACCAGCACGGCCTGAACTACGTCTCGCTCGACGGCGACATCGCCTGCATGGTGAACGGCGCGGGCCTGGCGATGGCGACGATGGACTTGATCAAGCTGTCCGGCGGTGATCCGGCCAACTTCCTGGATGTCGGCGGCGGCGCGACCACCGAGCGCGTGACGGAAGCCTTCAAACTGATCCTGTCGAACAAGAACGTCAAGGCGATCCTGGTCAACATCTTTGGCGGCATCGTGCGCTGCGATGTGATCGCGGACGGCATTATCGCCGCGGTCAAGGGCGTCGGCGTGCCGGTGCCGGTAGTCGTGCGGCTGGAAGGCACGAACGCGGAAGCCGGCAAGAAGCGGCTGGGCGAGAGCGGCATGGACATCATTGCTGCGGACGATCTGACGGACGCGGCGAAGAAAGCCGTCGCTGCCGCGGCTTAATTCTTCTTACTCCTTCTCCCTCAGGGAGAAGGTTGGGATGAGGGGGGATCTAATAAACTCCCCTCACCCTGGCCCTCTCCCTGAGGGAGAGGGGACAAGCAATCAACGGAAAAATCTGAATCATGAGCATCCTCGTCGACAAAAACACCAAGGTGATCTGCCAGGGCTTCACCGGCAAGCAGGGCACCTTCCACAGCGAACAAGCCATCGAATACGGCACGAACATCGTCGGCGGTGTGACGCCGGGCCGCGCGGGCGAAAAGCACCTCGACCGCCCGGTGTTCAACACCTGCCACGACGCGGTCGCCGAAACCGGCGCTGAAGCCACGATGATCTATGTGCCCGCGCCGTTCGCGGCGGACGCGATTCTCGAAGCCGCCGATGCCGGTATCAAGACGATCGTCTGCATTACCGAGCACATCCCGGTGATCGACATGGTGCGCGTCAAGGCGGCGCTCAAAAGCTATGACTGCCGGCTGATCGGCCCGAACTGCCCCGGCATCATCACGCCCGGCGAGTGCAAGATCGGTATCATGCCGGGCCACATTCACAAGCCCGGCAAGATCGGCATCGTCTCGCGCTCCGGCACGCTGACGTACGAAGCCGTGTTCCAGACCACGCAGAACGGCCTCGGCCAGACCACCTGCGTCGGCATCGGCGGCGACCCGGTGCACGGCATGAGCTTCATCGACTGCCTGAGCCTGTTCAAGGACGACCCGAAGACCGAGGGCATCGTCATGGTCGGCGAGATCGGCGGCACTGACGAGGAAGCCGCGGCCGAATACATCAAGGCGAACGTCGACAAGCCGGTGGTTGCCTACATCGCCGGCGTCACCGCGCCGAAGGGCAAGCGCATGGGTCATGCCGGCGCGATCATCTCCGGCGGCAAGGGCACGGCGGACGAGAAGTTCAAGGCGCTGGAAGCGGCGGGCGTGAAGACGGTGAAGTCGCCGGCGGAGATTGGCAACGCGATCGCTGCGGCGCTGTAAACATTTAACTCCCTCTCCCCAAGGGAGAGGGCTGGGGTGAGGGGTGCTAGACTGGCTCTTCCCTTTTCGATCCCCTCACCCTAACCCTCTCCCTGAGGGAGAGGGGACAAGAAGTCCATGACAGAACAAAAACCTGCTCTCCGCGTCGCCATGGCCCAGCTCAACCTGCTGGTTGGCGACGTTGTCGGCAACGCCGGCCAGATGCTCGCCGCCGCCGACCGGGCGCGCGACGAGCTGCATGCCGACGTCATCCTGTTCCCCGAACTCGCGCTGACGGGCTACCCGCCCGAAGACCTGCTCAACCACGCCGGCCTGCGCTCGCAGGTGGCGACCGGGATGAAGCGGCTGCGCGACGGCGTGCGCGGCATCGAAGCGCTGGTGGGCTTTCCCGAGTACGACGGCGATCTCATTTATAACTCCGCCGCGCTGGTCGGCAACGGCGAAATGCGGGCGATCGCGCGCAAGCAGCGGTTGCCGAACTACAGCGTGTTCGACGAGAAGCGCTACTTTGCCGAGGGCCATGAGCCGGTGGTGGTGGAGATTGCCGGCGTGCCGGTGGGCCTGTGCGTTTGCGAGGATATCTGGCAGAGCGGGCCGGCGGGTCAGGCCGCGGCGGCCGGTGCCCGAATTCTGCTCAATATCAACGCGTCGCCATTCGAGTTCGACAAGCAGGGCATCCGCGAAGACGTGCTGCGCGCGCGAATTGCCGAATCCGGGATTCCGATCGTGTACGTGAACCTGGTGGGCGGCCAGGATGAGCTGGTGTTCGACGGCGGTTCGTTCGTTATGGCCGCGGACGGTCAGGTGGCGACTCGCGCACCGGGCCTGGAAGCCGGCATTTATCCCGCCGATTTCGCGTACGACGGCGAGACCGTCACGCCTGTGAAGGGCGACGTGCACGTCTGGAACAGCGTCGAGGAAAGCATTTACAACGCCATCGTGCTCGGCGTCAGCGACTACGTGCGCAAGAATCACTTTCCCGGCGCGGTGATCGGCCTGTCCGGCGGCATCGACTCCGCGCTGACGCTGGCGATTGCCGCCGATGCGCTGGGCGCCGACAAGGTGATGGCGGTGATGATGCCGTCGCGCTTTACGGCCGAGATCAGCAACACCGAAGCAAAGCGGCAGGCTGAGATGCTGGGCGCCGAATATCACGTCGTGCCGATCGAGAACGCGGTGGAGAGCTTCGACGCGGCGCTCAAGGATTTGTTCGCCGGTCGCCCGCGCGACACCACCGAAGAAAATATCCAGGCGCGCTGCCGCGGCGTGATTCTGATGGCGATTTCGAACAAGACCGGCAAGCTGTTGCTGACCACCGGCAACAAGAGCGAGTCGGCGGTCGGTTACGCGACGCTCTACGGCGACATGGCGGGTGGCTTCGCGCCCATTCGCGATCTGACCAAGACGATGGTGTATCGGCTGGCGCGTTACCGGAACGAACTGGGTCCGGCGATTCCGGAAAAGGTGATTACCCGCGAGCCGTCGGCCGAACTGGCCGAGGATCAGAAGGATTCGGACAGCCTGCCGCCGTACAGCGAACTCGATCCGATTCTCCAGGCCTACGTGGAAGGGGACTTATCGGTCGCCGAAATCGTTGCGTTAGGCCACGATCACGATATCGTCAGCCGGGTGGTGGCGATGGTGCAGCGTAATGAATACAAGCGCCGGCAGGGGCCGCCCGGCGTACGCATCAGCCGCCGCGCGTTCGGGCGGGATCGGCGGTATCCGATTACGTCGGGGTATAACCCGCTGGCGGACTGAATCAGCTTCCTTGCGAATAATTCGCCGCGTTCGCTTCAAGAATCTTCTGCGCGTCGGCAGCGAACTGGTCGAGGCCAAGCTGCTTGTAACCCTTGACTATGATCCTGAGCGCGTCGGGCACGCTCGGCGTTTCCGGGTAATGCTCAAGCAGATATTCCGCTCGCCGCACGGCCGACAGCCACGCGCCGCGGCTCATGTAGTAGGTTGCCACGTGATATTCATACGCCGCCAGCCGGTTGCGCAGGTAAATCATGCGCTGCCGGGCGTCCGGCGCGTATTTGCTGTTCGGGAAGCGCTGCACCAGGTCGTGAAAGGCCTGGAACGACTGCAGCGTGTGCTGCGGGTCGAAACCGGCCGGGCTCACCGGGAACGGCTTCCACAGCGGGTTCAGACCGTTCGGAAACAGCGCCACGCCCTGCATGTACATGGCATACGGCACGTATTCGCTGCGCGGATGCTCGCGAATGAAGCGGTCGGCTTCGGCAACCGCGCTGTCGCCGTCGCCGGACATGTGCTGTGCGAAGATCAGGTCCAACTCCGCCTGAATCGCGTAATCGCCGAACGGGTAAGTCGCTTCCAGGTTCTGAAACCGCTGGATCGCGAGCGCGTAGTTGCTGGAGTCGAGGGCGTCTTTCGCCTCCTTATACATGACCGCTGCCGGTTTCGGCGGCTCGGGCTTTTGAGGGCCGCCCGCGCAGCCGGCAATGACGAGAGCGGCAAAAACTGCCAGCAGGGACCGGATATTCAGCATGATTCGTTCCGAAATGGTAGGAAGCTTCGCGTCAGGGCGGCAGTATAACGTAAACTGCATCGCTCAACGGGATGGACTATGCCCAAAACAGAACGACACGAATGCCTGATTCCACCGGAGCTGTCGGGCGAGCGGCTTGACCAGGCGCTGGCGCGCCTGCTGCCGGATTACTCGCGCGAGCGGCTGAAGCGGTGGATCAAGGACGGCGCGGTAACGCTTAACGAGCGCACGCCACGCCCGCGCGACCATGTCGCCGGCGGCGACCTGGTGCGTCTCAACGCGGTGTTCGAGGCGGAGACGCCGATGCGGCCGGAAGCGCTGCCGTTGGATGTGATCTACGAGGACGGCGCCGTTATTGTCGTCAACAAACCGGCCGGGCTGGTGGTGCATCCGGGCGCCGGCAATCCCGCCGGCACGTTGCAGAACGCGTTGCTGCACCATGCGCCGGAGCTGGTGCACGTGCCGCGGGCCGGCATCGTCCACCGGCTCGACAAGGAGACCTCCGGGCTGCTGGTGGTCGCGCGCTCGATCAAAGCGCATACGCGGCTGGTCGAGGCGCTGGCCGAGCGGCAGGTGAAACGCCAGTACGAGGCGGTGGCGGTCGGGGTCATGACGGCCGGCGGCGTGGTTGACGCGCCCATCGGCCGGCACCGGAGCGACCGCGTGCGGATGGCGGTGCAGGATGGCGGCCGCCCGGCCGTTACGCATTACCGCGTAATTGAGCGGTTTCGCGGTCACACTTATATTTCGGTGGAGCTGGAAACCGGCCGCACCCACCAGATTCGCGTGCACCTCGCACACGCCCGCTATCCGCTGGTCGGCGATCCGGTGTACGGCCGCCGGCTGACGGTGCCGAAGGGGGCGGACGAGGAGACGATCGACACGCTGCGCGCCTTCAAACGCCAGGCACTGCACGCGCGCCAGCTCGGCTTCGTTCATCCCGACAGCGGCGAGCCGGTGAGCTTCAAGGCGCCGCTGCCCGAAGATATGCGCAGCCTGCTTGAAGTATTGCGCCGGGATGCCGCCGCTCATGCCGGCAGTTGACGGGGTCGCATCCCGTGGCATCCGCGTGCTGACGACAACGCGCGACGGTGGCGTTAGTGCAGGGCCGTACAGTTCGTTGAATCCGGCCAGTCATGTCGGCGACGATCCCGCCGCGGTCGCCGAGAACCGCCGGCGGCTGGTCGACGCGCTGGCATTGCCGAGTGAACCGGCGTGGCTCGAACAGGTCCACGGCACGCGTGTGCTTGAACTGAATGGAGAGCGGCCGGCCGAATCCGCCGATGCGGCGTTTACACGCACGCCGGGCGTCGTTCTGGCGGTGATGACGGCGGACTGTCTGCCGGTGGTGTTGAGCGAGCAAAGCGGCGCCGCGGTGGCGGTGGTCCACGCCGGCTGGCGTGGCATGGCGGCAGGCATTATTGAAGCGGCAATCGAGGCGCTCAATGTTGAGCCGTCGCGGTTGCAGGCGTGGCTGGGACCGGCCATCGGGCCGGCGGCTTATGAAGTCGGCGCCGAGGTGCGCGCCGCGTTCGTGGATCAGGATGAGGGCGCCGCGGCAGCCTTTGCGCCCGGTCGGCCGAACAAGTGGCAGTGTGACCTGTACGCGCTCGCGCGCAGGCGGCTGGCGGCGGCGGGTGTCGAGGCAATAAGCGGCGGCGGCTTGTGCACGTACACGGACAGCGAACGGTTCTTTTCCTATCGACGCGACGGCCAGTGCGGACGGATGGCGACGCTGGCGTGGCTGGAGTAGCTGTCATTCCTGCAGGAAGCAGGAATCCAGTTGCCATGGATGGTAGCTTGATGATGCCGATAGCTTGCCATCCCTGGCCACTGGATTCCGGCGTCCAAGCCGGAATGACGAAGAACGATAACGCGTAAAACTGAAACCAATGCCCATCCTCTACTGGATTCTCATCTTCACCGCCGTCGGCGGTATTTGCAGCGCTTTGATCGCGTCGCTGTTCCTGCTGTTCTCGGCCGAGCGCCGCCGCATCTGGCTGCCACACCTGCTGAGCTTCGCCACCGGCGCCCAACTCGGCGTGGCTTTTCTGGCGCTGTATCCGGAAGCCTCCGCCCAGGTCGGCGTGCATCATCAGCAGTTGCTCGGCCTGCTGATCGTCATCGGCATCATGGCGTTTTTCATGCTGGAAAAGTGGATGCGCTGGCACCAGCATGACGGCCACGCGACGCCCGAGGGCGAGCTGGACATGGCCGGCGGCAGCCTGATCCTGATTGGCGACGGCGTGCACAATGCCATTCACGGCGTCCTGATCGCGGCGTCGTTTCTGACCAGCATCGAACTCGGGCTGGTGATCACGCTCGCCGTGATGGCCCACGAGATCCCGCTTGAGGTCAGCGACATCGCGGTGCTGGTTGGCAGCGGCATGAGCCGCCTGCGCGCGTTCGTGCTGAACGCGCTGGTGGGGCTGGCGACGATGGTCGGCGGCCTGATTGCGTATTTCGCGCTCGATCAGACGCGCGCAGTGCTGCCGTACATCCTGACCATCGCGATCGCGAACCTCACCTACATCTCGCTGGCCGACCTGGTGCCGAACATGCACAAGCGCACCGCGCCGGGGGAGGCGTTCTGGCAGCTTGGGCTGATTGCGGTAGGCGTTGCGGTGATCCTGATCATCGAGTACGCCATTACAAGCGTCTGATCCCTCCGTCATTCCTGTCTTCGCAGGAACGACGGGAGGAAGAATTGAAAATCCCGCCCGCGACCCTCATTTAAGGTTCATCATTACCATTGTTGAGGGCCACCCCATGCGGATGGACAAACTAACCAGCAAATTCCAGATCGCGCTGGCCGACGCGCAATCGCTGGCGCTCGGCCGCGATCATCAATTCATCGAGCCCGCGCACCTGATGCTGGCGATGCTTAACCAGCAGGCCGGCACGGTGCATCCGTTGCTCGCCAAGGCCGGCGTGGATGTGAACCGCCTGCGCAACCAGCTTGATCAGGCGCTCGACCGCATGCCGCAGGTTGAGGGGGCTGGTGGCGACGTGCATGTCTCCAACGACCTCAACCGGCTGCTGAACCTGACCGACAAGCTGGCGCAAAAGCGCAACGACCAGTTCATCGCGAGCGAACTGTTCGTGCTCGCCGCACTGGACGACAAGGGCCAGCTCGGCGACGCGCTGCGCGACGCCGGTGCGAACCGACAGGCGGTCGAGCGCGCGATCGACGAAATGCGCGGCGGCCAGACCATGAACGACGCCAGCGGCGAGGACCAGCGCCAGGCGCTGGAAAAATACACCATCGATCTGACCGAGCGCGCCGAGCAGGGCAAGCTCGATCCGGTCATCGGCCGCGACGACGAAATCCGCCGCACCATCCAGGTTTTGCAGCGCCGCACCAAGAACAACCCGGTGCTGATCGGCGAGGCCGGCGTCGGCAAGACGGCAATCGTCGAAGGTCTCGCGCAGCGCATCATCAACGGCGAAGTGCCGGAAGGGCTGAAGGACAAGCGCGTGCTGACGCTCGACATGGGCGCGCTGATTGCCGGCGCGAAATTCCGCGGCGAATTCGAGGAGCGCCTGAAGGGCGTGCTGAAGGATCTCGCCAAGCAGGAAGGCCGCATCATTCTGTTCATCGACGAGTTGCACACGATGGTAGGCGCTGGAAAGGCCGAAGGCGCGATGGATGCCGGCAACCTGTTGAAGCCGGCGCTCGCGCGCGGCGAACTGCACTGCGTCGGAGCAACCACACTCGACGAATATCGCCAGTACATTGAAAAGGACGCCGCGCTCGAACGCCGTTTCCAGCGTGTGCTGGTGGACGAGCCGAGCGAGGAAGACACGATTGCGATTCTGCGCGGCCTGAAAGAACGCTACGAAGTGCATCATGGCGTCGAAATTACTGACCCGGCGATCGTCGCCGCGGCGACCTTGTCGCAACGCTACATCACCGACCGGCAACTGCCGGACAAGGCCATCGACCTGATCGACGAAGCCGCGAGCCGCATCCGCATGGAAATCGATTCCAAACCGGAGGAAATGGACCGGCTCGAACGGCGGCTTATTCAATTGAAGATAGAGCGCGAAGCGCTGAAGAAGGAGAAGGACGAAGCGTCGCGCAAGCG
>DASSNT010000049.1:0-15214 GCA_035701285.1 Gammaproteobacteria bacterium
CGCGGGGTCAGCGAGCTGTCCCGCGAGATCCACGACATGCACATGATCATGCTCTGGATCTGCGTCGCCATCGCGGTCGTCACGTTCGGGACGATGATCTGCGCGATGGTGCGATTCCGGAAGTCGAAGGGCGCGGTATCCGACCAGAAGATGCTGCACAACGCCCGGCTCGAGGCCACCTGGACGATCATCCCGGTGATCATCCTGATCGCGATGGCGGTGCCCTCGGTCGAGAAGCTCGTGAAGATCGAGGACACCTCCGGCTCGGGCCTCACGATCAAGGTCACGGGGCACCAGTGGTACTGGCAGTACGAGTACCTGGGCACGGGTTACTCCTTCTATAGCCGGCTCGCGCGCTCCTCCGACCTCGCGCGGCAGAAGGGCTCGGGGATCGACCCCGGCTCCGTGCCGAACTACCTGCTCGAGGTCGACAAGCCGCTGGTCGTGCCGACCGGGGTGAAGATCCGCCTGCTGCTGACGGCGAACGACGTCATCCACGCCTGGTGGGTGCCCGCCTTCGGCATGAAGCGCGACGCGATCCCGGGGTTCATCAACGAGATGTGGATCTCCGTGGACGAGGACAAGCCCGGCACCTACCGCGGCCAGTGCGCGGAGCTCTGCGGCGCCGACCACGGATTCATGCCGATCGTCGTCGTCGCGAAGCCGAAGGCGGAGTTCGACGCCTGGCTCGCGGAACAGGAGGCGGCCGCCCAGCCTGCGCTGGCCGCCGCGACGGAGTGAACGAGATGGCAGCAGCAGCCCACCACGACGACCACGCCCACCACGGCCCGCCCAAGGGCATCGTGCGCTGGCTGACCACCACGAACCACAAGGACATCGGCACGCTCTACCTCGTGTTCTCGCTGCTGATGTTCTTCGTCGGAGGCGGGCTCGCGTTCATGATCCGCGCCGAGCTGTTCCAGCCCGGCCTCCAGCTGCTGAACCCGGTCGTCTTCAACGAGATGACCACGATGCACGCGCTGATCATGATCTTCGGCGCGGTGATGCCGGCCACCGTCGGCCTCGCGAACTGGATGATCCCGATGCAGATCGGGGCCGCCGACATGGCGCTGCCGCGCATGAACCTGTTCAGCTTCTGGCTGCTCGTCGCGGGCTCGCTGCTGCTCCTGTCCACGTTCCTGATGCCCGGCGGCGCCCCCGCCGGCGGCTGGACGATGTACCCGCCGCTCGTGCTGCAGACCGGCGAGTCCTTCCCGTTCGCGATCTTCGCGATCCACCTGATGGGCGCCTCCTCGATCATGGGCGCGATCAACGTGATCGTCACGATCGTGAACATGCGCGCGCCCGGCATGACGCTGCTGAAGATGCCGCTGTTCTCGTGGTCGTGGCTGATCACCGCCTACCTGCTGATCGCCGTCATGCCGGTCTTCGCGGGCGCGGTGACGATGCTGCTGACCGACTACTTCTTCCACACCAGCTTCTTCAACGCGGCCGGCGGCGGGGACCCGGTGCTCTACCAGCACGTGTTCTGGTTCTTCGGGCATCCCGAGGTCTACATCATGATTTTGCCGGCGTTCGGGATCATTTCCGAAATCATCCCGACGTTCTCCCGGAAGCCGTTGTTCGGCTACGCGTCGATGGTGTACGCGATTGCCGCGATCGCGTTCCTGTCGTTCATCGTCTGGGCGCACCACATGTTCACCGTCGGCATGCCGCTGTCGGCGGAACTGTTCTTCATGTTTGCGACGATGCTGATATCGGTGCCGACAGGCATCAAGGTATTCAACTGGGTCGCGACGATGTGGCGCGGTGCGATGACATTCGAAACGCCGATGCTGTTTGCAATCGCGTTCATCGTGCTGTTCACGATCGGCGGCCTGTCGGGCGTGATGCTTGCCATCGTGCCGGCCGACTTCCAGTACCAGGACACCTACTTTGTGGTGGCGCATTTCCACTACGTGCTGGTGACCGGCGCGCTGTTCTCGATTATCGCGGCCATCTACTACTGGCTGCCGAAGTGGACCGGTCACATGTACAGCGAGTTCTGGGGCAAGATGCACTTCTGGCTGTCGATGATTTTCGTCAACCTGCTGTTCTTCCCGATGCACTTCCTGGGTCTGGCCGGTATGCCGCGACGTACCGCCGATTACGCGCTGCAATTCACCGGCATGAACGAGATCGTCAGTATCGGCGCGTTCGGCTTCGGCGCCGCGCAGCTCATCTTCCTCGGCATCATCATTGCCGCGGCGCGCGGCCGCAAGAACGCCACTGCCCAAGTGTGGGAAGGGGCAAGGGGCCTTGAATGGACGCTGCCTTCACCGGCGCCGTACCACAGCTTCGAGACGGCGCCTGAAGTTGATTAACGTCGAGCAGATGAAAGGGCCGCATCCGAACCAGCGCGCGAAGGCTTCGCGGACGGCGATTATCGTCGCCGCGACGGCTGTCGCCGTCTATATCGGTATTTTTGTCGTGACCTGGCTAATGGGCCATTAAAGATTCACCGAAGGGTCGAATAATGTCGCAGCTGACAGCAACAGAGAAATATTACGTTCCGCATTCCGCGTCCTGGTCGATCGTTGGCATCATCGGGCTGTTTACGCTGGTGTTCGGCGGCGCGTTGTGGCTCGAGAATTTCTGGATGGGCAAGATCGTGCTGGCGGCCGGCGCGATCATCGTACTGCTGATGATGTTCGGCTGGTTCAGCCAGGTCATTCGCGAAAGCGAACATGGCATCAACAACGAACAGGTGGATCGCAGCTACCGCTGGGGCATGGGTTTCTTCATCTTTTCGGAAGTCATGTTCTTCGGCGCGTTCTTCGGGACGCTGTTTTACGCTCACCAGTTCTCGATTCCGTGGCTGAGCGGCGCAAGCTCCAGCAAGTTCTTTACCCACGCGTTGCTGTGGAGCGGCTTCACCGATGCCTGGCCGACTAACGGCCCGGCCGAACTCGGCGGTCACTTCGAAGTGATGGGCGCGATGGGCCTCGCCGCGATCAACACGGTCATCCTGCTGACCAGTTCCGTTACCGCGACGATCGCCCACTGGGGTCTCAAGCAGGACAAGCGCGGCCAGGTGATCGGTGGTCTGCTGGCTACCGTCGTGCTGGGCTTCGCGTTCGTCGCGCTGCAGGCGCATGAGTATTCGGAAGCCTATCTGCACATGAACCTGACCCTGCAGACCGGCATCTACGGCACTACCTTCTTCATGCTGACGGGCTTCCACGGTCTGCACGTCACCATCGGCGCGATCATGCTGACCGTGATTCTGGTCCGCGTCATCAAGGGGCACTTTTCGCCGCATCACCACTTCGGCTTCGAAGCGGTGTCATGGTACTGGCACTTCGTCGACGTCGTCTGGTTGTGCCTGTACGTCTTTGTCTACTGGATTTGAGGCGAACGCCTCACTGCGACGGGTAGACCCCGTGCGGATGGATCAGCCCGAGGGCGTAAAGGACGAACAGCAGTCCGATCAGCGCAATGGATAGGGCGATCCGGATCGTCAAGGCTTTGACGGTACGCGTGGAATCGCTGCGGTCGCTGATCAGGTAGAACATGCCGGAACCCAGCGATACGACGACGACAGCCAATACGACGATGACGATCCAGGTTCCCATGTGCGCGGCCCGTTGCTGAAATCGCGCCAAAGTACCATGAGCCAATGAATCTCGGCAAATGGCAGTTCACGCCCCATTTCTGGCCGACGCTGGGCGCGGTCGTGCTGATTGCGGCGTTCGGCTGGCTGTCCAACTGGCAGTTCCACCGCGCGGCCCAGAAGCAAGCACTGATCGATGCGATCCAGGCGGGCGCGACTGCAGCGCCGGTCGATCTCAATGCCGCGGTTCGCAGCCGGCAAGCCGGGCAGGTCGCCCGCTACCGGCACGTCGCGCTCCACGGCCGGTATGACAGCGCGCACCAGGTGCTGGCCAGCCAGATCATGCATGACTCGCGGCGCGGCTACTATGTGCTGACACCGTTTCATCTTGCCGGTACCGATGCCTGGGTCATCGTCAATCGCGGCTGGCTGCCCGATACCGGCCAGGCCGTCCGGCAGGCGCAGCTTGCCGTGCCGGACGAATCGCGAACGGTGACCGGCCTGTGGACGCATCTGCCGCGGCCGGGCATCCGGCTTGGCGCCGATGCGCCGATGCCGGCCGGGTGGCCGAAGACGATGCTTTACCCGACGCGCGAGCAGCTTGAAGCCGCGCTGCAACGGCCGCTGCTGGCGCACGCGGTCTGGCTGTCGCCCGACGCATCGGCCGGCTTCGTCCGCGACTGGCGGCCGGCGCCGCGCTTTGGCCCCAGCCGGCATATCGGCTATGCCTTCCAGTGGCTGGCGCTGGCCGTGACGGTCCTGGTGGTATGGATCATATTGAACCTGCACAAACGTGAACATGAAGCCGACGAGTAAACTGAAAAGCCGGCTGATGCTGCTGCTGATCTTCGCAGTGGGCGCGGCCCCCGCGATTGCGGCGCTGGTCTGGTACTTCAATGCAGACGACTGGCGTCCTGTCGCGACGACCAATCATGGCGACCTGATCACGCCGCCGCGCGCGATCAAAACCGCTCCGCTGCCGTTGCTGGACGGCGGCACGCTGCCGGCCGACTGGTTCCGCGGCCAGTGGAGCCTCGTCTACGCTGCGCCCGGCGAATGCCCGCGCCGTTGCAAGAAGGCGCTCTACCTGACGCGTCAGATTCGTCTCGCGCTGGGCGCCAAAATGAATCGCGTCCAGCGATTGTTCGTCGCGACCGGTTCGGCGGCGCACGCCGCCGCGCTCCGTCGCGCGCACCCGGACCTGACGGTGGTGGAGGTGGATGACCCCGCCGGCCGCAACTTCCTCGCCCAATTCACTACGGCCGGCGAGCCAGGGGCGCATATCTGGCTCGTCGATCCGCGCGGCCGGGTGATGATGGTTTATCGCGTCAGCGACGATCCGAATGGCGTCGTTGCCGACCTCAAACACCTGCTGAAGTATTCGCAGCTGGGTTAGTGGCTCCGCCTATGACTAATTGGTATTCCCGCCTCGCGTTCGTTGCCGTCGCACTGGCGTTCGTCGTCGTCGTGCTCGGCGCCTACACCCGCATTTCGGACGCCGGCCTCGGCTGTCCCGACTGGCCGACCTGCTACGGCCATCTGACCGTCCCGGACTCGCAGCATACCTTGACTCAACTCGACCAGCGCTATCCGGACCGCCCGGTCGAGCCGGCCAAGGCGTGGAAGGAAATGATTCACCGGTATTTCGCCGGCACGCTGGGGTTGGTGATTCTGGCGCTGGCCGTCATGGCCTGGGTCCGCCGGCGTCGCGAGCGCACCCAGCCCGCGGGCCTGCCGACACTGTTGCTGTTGCTGGTGGTATTCCAGGCCGCGCTGGGCATGTGGACAGTGACGCTGCTGCTCAAACCGACGATCGTTATGGGCCATCTACTCGGTGGCATGGCCATTCTGTCGCTGCTATGGTTATTGGCGCTGCGTTCCGGCGGATTGCTTAAGCTCGGCGGCGCCTGGCAGGCCAAATGGCCGCGCTGGCTCGCGCTCGCCGGCCTGGTCGTGCTGATCGGCCAGATCGCGCTCGGCGGCTGGACCAGCAGCAACTACGCCGCCTACGCCTGCCCGGACTTCCCGACCTGCCAGGGCCAGTGGTGGCCGAACATGGACTTCGGCGATGCGTTTGTGCTGTGGCATCAGACCGGCATCGACTTTGAAGGCGGCATTCTTGCGAACAGCGCGCGGGCCGCGATCCACGTCAGCCATCGCCTCGGCGCGCTGGCGACATTCATTGTGCTCGGCAGTGCCAGCGTCGTTTTCATGATCGCGGCGCCGCGGCGAAGCCTGAAGGTGCTGGGAGCCGTAGTGGCGCTGTTCCTGGTCGCGCAGATCGGCCTCGGCATCGGTCTAGTTGAACTGGGATTTCCGGTATCGGTCGCAGTCGCGCATAATGGGAATGCCGCCTTGCTGCTGCTGTCCGTCGTGACCCTGAATGCGGCGGTATGGCGCGGCCGGGCGACTGAAGGCGCGCTCGAAAGGGAACTGCAACCGGCCGAGCCCGTTCAACAGGGAAGTCTGAGTTAACGAAATAATGGCTACCGCTACCATTACTGCTACCTGGCACGACTACTACGAGTTGTGCAAACCGCGGGTTTGCGCATTAATCGTGTTTACGGCCGTGGTCGGCATGCTGCTTGCCGCGCCGGCGATGGTGCCGCCTGCCGCGCTGATCTTCGGCACCATCGGCATCGCCCTGGCGTCCGCCTCGGCGGCGGCGATCAACCACCTGATCGACCGGCGCATTGACGCCAAAATGAATCGAACCCGACGCCGGCCCTTGCCGACGGGCCATTTGAACGAGCGGCAGGCGGCGATTTTCGCGGCGCTGCTCGGCGTCATTTCGATGGTCATCCTGACGCTGCTGGTCAACCCGCTGACCGCCGTACTGACGCTGTGCTCGCTGATCGGCTACGCCGGCATCTACACGATGTATCTCAAGCGCGCGACGCCGCAGAACATCGTCATCGGCGGCGCTGCCGGTGCCGCGCCGCCCATTCTCGGCTGGACCGCCGTGACCGGACACGTGACCGCCGACGCGCTGATCCTGTTCCTGATCATTTTCACCTGGACGCCGCCGCATTTCTGGGCGCTGGCGATCGCCCGCCGGGACGACTACGCGCGCGTCAACATGCCGATGCTGCCGGTTACCCACGGTCCGCGGTTCACCACGCTGCACATTCTGTTTTATACGATATTGCTGACGATCGTCAGCTTGCTGCCGGTGCTGACGGAGATGAGCGGCCTGCTGTATTTCGTCGGCACGCTGCTGCTGGACGGCGGTTTTCTCTATTATGCGATCGCGCTCCGGCGCTCCCCGGAAGACCCGCGCCTGGCCATGAAGACCTTCGGTTATTCAATAACCTACCTGATGGCGCTGTTTGCGCTGCTGCTGGTCGATCACTACGTCCAGCCGTGGGTGGGAATCATTTAGGGAGCCGTTAAGCACGGCAAAAACAAGGCGCACACAGACCCGTGGGAGCGGCGTGTGCCGCTCCCACAAGCTGGTGGTCAACAAAGCTACCGCGCTATGTTGCCGGACCTTTTCCGATTATTCCCGCTCGCGCCTTGCTGGAACGTGTTGTACTCGTTCTTGCTGATCTGATCGTCGCCGTCGAGGTCGACGCGATCAAACTCCTGCCAGAGCAGCGGCGCACGACTTTCCGCTTCGTCTCCGCTGATGGCGCCGTCACCATCGGTATCGAGGCTGGCAAAGCTGACGCCGCCCAGCAGGTTGACGGTCGCGGCAGCGAACTCCGCGTTGCTGACATTGCCGTCCTCGTCGGCATCGACATCGTCGAACACGTCCTGCAATCCGCCGCGCGGCGCCGCATCCGCTTCCTGCTCGGTAATGAAGCCATTGCCGTCAAGATCGTAGGAGCTGAAGCCGGGCTGGCTGCTGAGGAACGTTGTCGCCGCCGCATACTCGTTTTCATTGATGTTGCCATCGCTGTTGCTGTCAATGCGCTGGAAGTTGCTGGCGACGGGCTGGTATTCACTGGCCTCGCGCTGGCTCAGGACACCATCGTCGTTGGTGTCCCATTCCTGGAAGCTGGTGGACGGGGTGAACGGGTTGAGATTTTTAACCGTTCTGACGGTGCTTGCGCAGCCGGCAAGCGCGATCGCGATGCCCGCGACCAACAAATAGCTGCTTTTCATGAGAACCTCCTTGTTACTCATTCTTCTGACGAATCCAGTATAGCCCAGGCTGCGCTCGCAAGCATCAAGCGGCCGCCCCAGGGATCAGCTCCACCTTCGTCCAGCCGGCTTCGCGCTTGTCGAAGGTTTTATAAGCGTCGATTGCCGACACCAGCGGTTCGCGCTGTGTCAGCACGTTGAGCGGGTTGATGACGTTGCTTTTGACCTTGTTGACCAGGTCCGGGATGTAGCGCCGGTGGTTGCAGTTGCCCATTTTTACCGTGAGGTTCTTCATCATCGCCTCACCGATAGGGAAGGTCTGCATCTGCGGCGAATAGACGCCGATGATCGCGATGGTGCCGGCCTTGGCCACCGAGTCGACGCACCAGCGCAGCGCCTGTGACGGCGCATCGCCCGGTTCCCAGTTGCCGTCGTGGGGGTTCGCGTCCGGTGCGACCTGCCGCACTTCCTCGCGAAATTGGTCCGCGTTCGCGCCGTCGCCCGGCCCGCCGTGCGGATGCACCGCGTCAATGCCGACCGCGTCGATGACTCGGTCCGCGCCGATTCCGCCGGTCAGTTCGCGAATCGCCTCCACCGGATCCTCACGGCTGAAGTCGATCACTTCCGCGCCCTGTGCCCGCGCCATGTCGAGCCGGCTGGGGATTTGGTCGATGGCCAGAATGCGGCCAGCGCCCATCAGTCCCGCGCTCGCGATCGTGAACAGGCCCACCGGCCCGCAGCCAAAAATCGCGACCGTATCGCCATACTTGATTTCGGCCAGGTCCGCGCCGAAGTACCCGGTCGGAAAAATGTCGGAAATCAGGATGGCCTGTTCGTCGCTCACGGCCTCCGGCAGTCGCACCAGGTTAACGTGCGCGAACGGCACGCGGACGAACTCGGCCTGCATGCCATTGAAGCCGCCGGTCGATTCCGGGCCGCCGTAAAAGGCGGTCCCGGCAAGCTTGCCGTTCGGGTTGGCGTTGTCGCACTGGGCGTAGTAGCCGGCGCGGCAATAAGAGCAATAACCGCAGGCGATCGTCGACGGCACGACCACACGGTCGCCGGCGCGGAGGTTGCGGACGTTGTCGCCGACTTCCTCAACGACGCCGACCGCCTCGTGGCCCAGCACCCGGCCGTCCTTCATGCCGGGCAGTGTGCCGCGGATCATGTGCAGGTCGGTGCCGCAAATCGCGCTCGCAGTAATCTTTACGATCGCGTCGGTAGGATTTTGAATTTTCGGCTCCGCGACGTCGTCGAGGCGGATGTCGCCGATGCCGTGGAAAACGACAGCTTTCATAGGCGCCTCCGTGCGCGTGGGTGATTATTTCAGTTCAAAGGTGACCTTCATCCAGACGCGGTAATCGGTGATGCTGCCATCCTCCGACACCTTCACTTCCTGGTCCTTGACCCAGATGCTCTGGACTTTGTCCAACTTGTTGCACGCGGTCTTTGCGCCTTCCTTGAGCGCATCTTCGAAGCTGGTTTTCGATTCCGCCGAAATCTCGACGCTTTTCGCGATGGGCATTAGTGTCTCTCCATGACATTGCCGCGGCCACGATCCGGCAGCCGCCTCTGAATTAAACAACAAATTCCTATACAAGCACGGCCGCCGCCCTCATTCCATCGGGGCGTTTATCTAAGGGTCGGGCTTTCCCGTTTCTGCCAACCGACCCACAGAAAATACAGCGGCACGCCGAGGAGCGTCAGGCCGAGGCTGATGCCCGTCTCCACCGGCTTTTCGTAGAGCGAATAGCCGATGACCGCGAACGTGCCGAGCACGAACAGTGCCGGCACGACTGGGTAGCCGATGACCCGGTAGGGTCGCTCCGCGTCGGGTCGCTTGCGCCTCAGGATAAACAGGCCGATGACCGACAGCGCGAGGAACGGCCAGATGCCGAGAACGTAGGCGCGCGCGAGCTGAATGAAATCCCGGAACAGCACGTAGATGACGGCAATGACACAGGTAAAGATGATTGCCACGTAGGGCGTCTCGAACCGGGGGTGTACCTTGCCGACTTTCTGGAAGAACAGCCGGTCTTCGGCCATCGCGTAGAACACGCGCGGATCGGACATGATGCTGCCGTTGAGCGATCCCAGCACCGACACCATCACCAGCGCCCCGGCGGCTGCGGCGCCGGCGCCGCCCAACACCGTTACCGCTGCATCCACCGCGACCGCCTGTGAAGTCGCCAGCGAGCCGAACGGCAGCGCGCGCAGATAAGCCGCGTTAATGACCAGGTAAACGGCGATCACGATCAACGTGCCGCCGATCAGCGCGACCGGGAGACTGCGTTGCGGCCGCCGCATTTCGCCCGCCAGCGTCGTCAGGTTCTCCCAGCCGTCGTAGGCCCACAACACCGTGACCAGGCCGACGCCGATGCCGGTCCACTGCAGCGTGTTCGCGGCGGCGATGCCGGCGCCGGCCGGCTGGTGCGGTGCGAGCGCAAAGATCGCGACCGCCAGGCCGATGATGGCGATGACCTTTGCCGCCGTGGAGATGTTCTGGAACGCCGCACCGAGACGCACGGACCGGTAATGCGCGGCAGAGAACAGCACAATCAATGCCGCGGCGATCCAGTGTGTCGCCGCCGGGCTGATCGGCACGAACGTCGCCAGATACTCGGTAAACACCAGGCTTTGCGCCGCCCAGGCGAGCGCGGTGGTAATCAGCCAGATCCAGCCGAACAGGAATGCGAGCGGGCGGCCGTAGGCCTCCCGCAAGTAGACGTAGGGGCCGCCGGAGTGCGGAAACATCGCTGCCAGCTCGGCGGTCGACAATGCGCCGAACAGCGTGACGACGCCGCCGACTATCCAGACCAGCGCCATGCCGGTGATATTGCCGGTGCTCGCGGCGATCGACGGCGGCACCCGAAAGATACCGCTGCCGATGATGATGCCGACGACCACGGCCATCCCCGTCCAGGCGCCGAGACGGCGGGGCAGGCGCTCCGCGGTCGACGCGGATGCGGCTGCGGCGGTCGAGCGGACAGTCACGTCGTTCATCGCATGGCTCCGATGGGCACAGAAAGCGCATTGTGCCGGATGAGGCCCGCCGCTGCCACGGTATGGAAAAGCGCCCGCCGCGGGTGTATGTTCTAGCGCGACACGGACGTTGCAACATACAGGCGTGTCGAGGGACGCTGCGCCGCTACCGGGGAGTGCGACATGCGATGGGGTTCCTGCGTGGCGATGGGGCTCGCCGGGGCGCTGTGCTCCGGCGCAATGGTCGGCGCGGCCGCGGCGACTTTATCGGTGGCCGTAACGGGCGTCGACGGCGACCCCGTCCATGACGTGGTGGTCGTGGCCGAGCCGCGATCGGAAGAACGGCCGCCACTTCCCGCCCGGGCCGCGGCGCCAGCCACGGTCGACCAGCGCGGCAAGGAATTTCATCCATGGGTATCGGCGGTTTACGCCGGCACGTCGATCATCTTCGCCAATCACGACGACATCACCCATCACGTCTATTCTTTTTCCCGCGCCCGTCAGTTTTCGTTCCGGCTGCAGGCGGACGAGCGGCGCGGCCCGCTGGCGTTCCCCAGGCCGGGCGTGGTGGTCGTCGGCTGCAATATCCACGACTGGATGATCGCCTACATTTACGTCAGCGACAGTCCGTGGTTCTCCCGCACCGGGAAAGACGGCCGCGCCCGCATCGAAGACCTGCCGGCGGGCGACTGGCGCCTGACCATCTGGCATCCCGGCGTGGTGGACGCCGCTCAATACGCGCGCAACCTGACGGTGACGGCGGACCGCGTCATGCCGGTGCAGATACGTCTGCGCAAACCGCTGACGGAAACCGGGCCGCGTCCGCCGCTCGATAACGCGGGCTATCTTTAGTGGTCGGACCACTAGGGCCGCACATGCGCAGTCTGCGATTCAGAATTCTGCTGCTGTTCGTGGCGCTGCTGGTCGCGGTGCAGGCGATCACGCTGTTCACGATCTACGGCTCGATGCGCCAGCAGGTGGCGAACAACATCGCCAACCAGCTCGATGTCGGCCGGCGGGTTTTTCTGACGCAGTTCAATTCGCGTCGTCAAAGCCTGGCCGTGTATTCGCATGTCATGGGCCGCGACTTCGGCCTGCTGCAGACCTTTCACGACGATCCGAAAAGCCTGCTGGTCGCCCTGAACAATCACCGCCGGCGGGTCGACGCGGATCTCGCGATCGCGGTGGATGAACAAGGCTTGATCCGCGCCGACACCGAAAGCCCTGACGCCACAGGGGAAGATTTCGGCCTGTTCGACGTTTCCGATGAAGCGCGGCGCAACGCCGGCATGTTTCTATCGGTCAACGGCAAGACGTACCAGGTCGTCGCCGCGCCGCTGCTGGCGCCCAACCCGATCGGCCGCGTCTATCTCGGCTTCGTGGTCGATGACGCGCTGGCTCGCGAGTTCCAGGCGCTGACGTCGCTGCAGGTCACTTTTCTGGCCGCCACCGCGGACCGCGGCTGGCATGTCATCGCCTCGACGCTGCCGGATCCGATGCGGGCCGAACTGGCGCAGCGTTATATGGGGTCGCCCGATACGTCGGGTCAGCACGCGGAACATCTGGGCGACGAAACCTGGCTGACGCTGCCGCTGCTCCTGGCTGACGAGCCGGGCACACCGGTGCTCGCCTTGCTGCAGCGTTCGCGCGATGCCGCGCTGGCGTATTACAAGCCGTGGTGGCGGGAGGTCGTTGAAGTCTTTCTGGCAGCGCTTGCGCTGGCGCTGATTGCCGCGTGGGCGACTGCCAGCAACGCGATGCGGCCGGTGCGGCTGCTGGTGGAGCAGGCACGGGCAATCGGCCGCGGCAACTATGCCGAGCCGATTGCGACGCGGCAGGGCGGCGAACTCGGCGAACTGGTGGAGGAGTTCAACCACATGCAGCAGGCGATTGCCGAACGCGAAACGTCGATTCGGCACCACGCCTACCACGACGGGTTGACCGGCCTGGTGAATCGTTACCGCCTCGAGCAACTGGCGGCCGAGCGCATTTGCGAGGCGGAGAGCGCGGACCGGCGCCTCGGCGTGCTCATCATTGACCTGAACCGGTTCAAGGACATCAACGACACTCTCGGCCACCAGGCCGGCGACCGGCTGTTGCGGGAGGTCGGCGCGCGCATTGCGGCGGCCGTGCAGCCGGACGACGTCGTCGCGCGTCTCGGCGGCGACGAGTTTGGCGTGCTGATCGACGATCTGGCGGTCGCCGACATTCACTCGCGTCTCGATGCGCTGGGCCAGGCCGTGATGCGGCCATACACGCTCGAAGGCCTGACGCTCAATATCAGTATCGGCATCGGTGTGGCGATCTACCCGGATCATGGCCACGATGCGGAGGCACTGTTGCAGCATGCCGACATCGCCCACTTCGCCGCCAAGGAAAAACATCTCCGTTACGCGCTCTACGACGGCGCACAGGATCGCTACAGCCTGCTGCGCCTGAGCCTGCTCGGCGAATTGCAGGCGGCGATGGAGCGGGGCGACCTGGTGCTGCATTACCAGCCCAAGTTCGAACTGGCGCGCAACGAAGTGACCGCGGCGGAGGCGCTGATCCGCTGGCAGCATCCGGTCTACGGACTCATTACGCCCGACGAATTCATTCCAATGGCGGAGCACACCGGCAATATTCACGTGCTGACGGCCTGGGTAATCCGCACCGCGCTCAGGCAGACGGTCGCGTGGCGCGACCAGGGTCTTGCGATTCGCGTCGCGGTGAATGTCTCGGCACACGATTTGCGCCGGGCGGAGTTTGTGGCCGACATTCGCGCGGCGTTGGCCGACTGTCGCGCCACGCCGGAGATGCTGAGCATCGAAATTACCGAAAGCGCGGTCATGGCCGATGTCGAGCAGGCCGTCAGCGCGCTGGATCAACTGAACGACCTGGGCATCGAATGCGCGGTCGACGACTACGGCACCGGCTATTCGTCGATGGCGCAGCTTCGCCGCCTGCCGGTGCAGGAATTGAAGATCGACAAGTCGTTCGTGCTGAATGCCGATCGCAACGCCGACGACGAACTGATCGTGCACTCGACGATCGAGCTGGGCCACAACCTGCGCCTGCGGGTGACGGCGGAGGGCGTCGAAACCGGCGCGGCGCTGGAGTTGCTGCGCCGGCTCGGCTGCGACTACGCACAGGGCTATTACATCAGCCGTCCGCTGCCGGCGGAATCGTTCGAGCAGTGGCTGCAGGCGCGGGCATGGATACGGGGTATCGCCGGGAGCGAATCGTGAAGCGCCGCGCGGGGGCGCGGCTCTTCATCGGCATGCTGTTGCTGTGCGGGGCCTCTGTCCCGGCAATGGCGGCCGACCAGGAGGTCTCCGGCCTGCTGGCGCCGTTCTTTGTCAGCGCCGACGCGACGCGAAGCTGGGTCGACCGCGGCCTCGGCAAGCTGCGCGAAGGCGCCGCGAACGGGCAGCAGGCGCATCACGCCGGGCTGCGTCTTGCGCTCGATTACCGGGCGCAGTTGACCGATACGCTCGGCGCCAGCGTGGCGCTCGACGGTTATGCCGACGGCCACTCGGCGGGCGGCATCACCGAAGCCTGGCTGCGTTACGCGCCGGTGCCGACTTCCGCGTATCAGTTCCGCTACCGGGCGGGGCTGTTTCTGCCGCCGCTGTCGTTCGAGAACACCGCCGCCGGCTGGACGACGCCGTACACGCTGACGCCGTCGCTGTTGAACGACTGGATCGGTGAGGAACTGCGCGCGGCCGGCGTCGAAGCTGCGGTGAAACGCCTGGGGGTGCAGTCGGATTCGCCCAGCAACTTTGCGTTGCGCGTTGGCCTGTTCGAGTACAACGACACGGCCGGCACGATCCTCTCGTGGCGGGGCTGGGCGGCGAACAACCGCGTGACGCCATGGAACCATGTGCTGCCGTTGCCCGACCGGCCGGCATTCCGGCCCGGCGGGCCGTTTCGCGGCGCCAATCACACCGACCCGTTCATCGACGTCGGCGGCGAGCCCGGCTACTACGTCATCGGCAGCTGGCAGTACCTCGACCGCCTGCATCTGCAGGTGGCGCGCTACGACAACCGCGCCGACTCGACCGCCTTCTCCCATGGACAGATCGGGTGGCGCACGCGCTTCAGTCAGATCGGGCTGCGCTGGCACCCGGCGCGCGGCACCGACGTCATTGCCCAGTATCTCGCCGGCGACACGCTGGCCGGGCGCCGCGGTTCGCCGTTCAGCGTTTACAACAAGTATTCCTCGTGGTTCGTGCTGGCGAGCCGGCAATGGCGCGCCCACCGTCTTTCCGTCCGCTATGAGCGCTTCCGCGTGACGGACGAGGATGTCACGCCGCTCGATAACAACAACGAAACCGGCCACGCCTGGACGCTCGCGTACCAGTACGAGTTGTGGCACAACCTGTTCGCCGGGCTGGAATACATGGTTGTCGCAAGTGGCCGGCCGGAACGGGCGCTGAACGGTGTGCGGCCGGCGGTGAGCGAACGCCAGTGGAAGATCGCGCTCCGGTACTTTTTCTAGACCATTCTGCCGGCCGCTGATTGGGTTGGCGCTTCCCTGACCGCTGCATTATCCTGAGCCGGCATGGACGTATTCGGCGTTAAATTGGTCGGCGTCAACGCCGAAAGCGGCAC
>DASSNT010000050.1:0-38316 GCA_035701285.1 Gammaproteobacteria bacterium
ACCGGATGTGTTGTTCACGATACTTGGACAAGCACAGGCCGAACCATTTGACTACGGCGGCAGTGACGAAACTGCAACGGATATCGTTGCGCTTAGCAGTAATCTCATCGACATCGACTACAATGCCGATGGTCTAGCAGATTTTCTCTGGGCCCATAGTGGTAGCTGGACGCTCCTGGAATCCAACGGCGAAACGCTCATCAACAAGGGCTCGACAAGCATCGCTGCGCCGGCCGATGCGGCGTCTACTCGCGTAGCCGATATCAACGGCGACGGCCTGAGCGATCTTGTCTGGGCAGGTAGCGACGGCGACTGGCATTTCCGGTTGCATTCAGGCGTTCGTCCAGACCGCGCTACAAAAATTACCGACGGCCTTGGCAATTACTTCGCCCCCGACTATGCGCTGCTTACCGATGCCGCTGTCTACACAAACGGCGGCGAGGGAGGTTACCCGGAGGTCTATATCGAGGCGCCATTCGAGGTGGTCGCCTCCTACGATGCGAACGATGCCACGAACATCCGCTACACAATAAACTTTGAGTATACGGGCGCGCGCCTCAACCTGAAAGGCCGAGGCTTCCTTGGCTTTTCAAAGGTCGAAATTACTGATAATCGGGCACAGGCTCCCGATGTCACCACGTATTATCGGCAAGACTATCCATATGTTGGCCTGCCGAGCCGGATCACTACTGAAGCCGGCAACAGCCTGAGCGATACCACGCTCGATTACCACGAGAAAGTCTTCGGCAGTGTTGACACGCACGCCGACGCCCACTTCCCTTACTTGTACCAGCGGCTCGAAAAGGGCTACGGTGCGAACGGCGAGGGAGTTAAACAAGTCACTACAACCAACACCTACAGTGCGTACGGCGAACTGACTTACCAGAAGATCGAGTCGGGACCGGTCGACAGTGCTGCGATACTGTATAGAACAACCGTGGCGACGGCATATGCCCAAGACGACAGCACCAGTTGGTGTTTCGGCTTGCCGACAGATGTCAGCATCACGCAAGACAATTTAACGGACGCGGAGCCAAGCGCCACGCGCGCGACCACTTACGGCAACGACACTGTGCACTGCCGCGTCAGCAGCACGACAGCCGGGGCGGGCGGCGACCTTCCGCTGACAACGACTTACACATATGACGCCTACGGCAACAGGAAGCAGATAGATATCACCGGTAGCGGGTTGACCGGCCGCACCACAACCATAGGTTACGGCACCGCTCACGATTTTCCGGAGACGATCACTAATGCGTTAGGCCAGGTGAGCACGATGACCTGGGATCGCCGCCTCGGTGTCAAAAAGAGCGCGACCAGCGTCAACGGACAGACCATCACGTGGGATTACGACGATTTTGGACGCAAGACAGCAGAAAGTCGGCCTGATGGGAGCAAAACTGCTTGGGCTTATGCGTGGTGTGCCAGCAACTGTGGGCTTAATGGCTCGTACAAGATAACGACGGACGTCACATCCGGCGACGAAAGCGGCGGCCACGGCGAAACTGGTTATAACAGCTTCGGTCAAGTGGTGCAGCAGCGAATTCTGGTATTGGGCGGCAAGGCCGCGATAACGGACGTTCAATACGATCACTTGGGGCGGAAAAGCAAGATAAGCGCACCGTACTTTAGTGGCCAAACTCAATACTGGACGAGCTATACATATGATGTGCTTGGTCGTGTGACGGAAGTCGACGAGCCGCGAGACGAAACCGATACCGCAAGCACTAGCCACACCACTTGGCTATACGACGGGTTGACCACGACGGTGACCAATCCGGCGGGGCAGAAAAAGCAGACGATCCGCAACGTTCGCGGGGAGATCACCGCAGTCATAGATGGCTACGGCAGCGCGATTCAAACCAGTACTGGCTACACCTATTATCCGTTTGGCCCGCTCAAGACGATCACGGACGCGCACCAAAATTCGACCACGCTCACCTACAACGACCGCGGCATGAAAATGTCGATTGACGACCCCGATATGGGTTACTGGACGTATGCGTACGATGCTGCCGGGGAATTGACTCGGCAAGTCGACGCCAAAGGCCAGACGATAGAGCAGACATATGACGCGTTGGGCCGGCTGAAGACGCGAACCGAACCGCAACCGGACGGTACAAGCGGCACCACGACCTGGACTTACGACAGCGCGACCAACGGCAAAGGTCTCTTGAGCGGCGTCGCCGGCCCTGCGGGATTTAGTAAAAGCGTCACCTATGACACCTTAAGCCGCCCGAGCGCCGTCACCACCGCCATCGACGGCAACGCCTATACCGTCAACAAGACATACGATGGCTTCAGCCGCCTGAGCAGCGTTACCTACCCGGACAGCGCTACAGTTAGTCCCGATAATCCGCCGATTGCCATCGCCGGGCCGGATCAGACCCTTTTATTCGGCAACACCGTCACGCTCGACGGCACCGGCTCAAGCGATCCAGATGGCTCCAGTCTGAGTTATGCCTGGCGCCAGAGCGGCGGGCCGGCAGGTGACTTGGCCGGTCTTGCAAACTCGACCGCTACGTTTAATCCCGCGGAGCCGGGACTGCATAGCTTTGAATTGCGTGTAACGGACGGCCTCGAAAACGGTAGTGACAGCGTCAACGTAAAGATACGTCCCACCGCGCCGCAATCGATAGCCGCCAACCCCCCGGTCAGCCTCAGTGGCGACTACATGATAAGCTGGGCCGGCGTTGCCGGTGCCGACTGCTATCAACTGCAGCAATCAACCAGCGCCAGCTTCGCCTCTGTCGGTCCAGACTGTACCAACTCCAGCACGTCAAAGAATTACTATGACAGAGTCAACGGGAGTTATTACTATCGCGTGCGTGCCATCGGCGGCGGCATCGACGGGCCATGGAGCGGAACCGCGAGCGTGAGCGTCAAACATCCGCCCGCGACGCCGGCCGCGCCCACCTTCAGCCTCAACCCAACCGCCAACGACGCCTACACCGTGCGCTGGACAAAACCGTCCGGCATCGTTTATCAATATCGCCTCGAAGAATCCTTCAACGGCGGCACCTGGACGCAAAAATACGTTGGCGGTGGCACCTCATGGCCAACCAGCGGCAGAAGCGAAGGGCACTATGCCTATCGCCTGCGTGCCTGCAGTACGTCGAGTACGGCCTCCTGCTCGCTCTACAGTACGAGCGCCACAGAGTGGGTGTTGCCGAGACCCGACACCGCAGCCGCGCCGACCTTCAACGTTCGCTACAACATCAGCACCAATGGCGCCTACACTGTCTCATGGACGCAGCCGAGCGACGCCGTCAACGGGGTGCGCTACCACCTCCAGGAATCTGCTCATGGCGGCACCTGGACCGAGGTTTATCATGGCGCGAACCGGAGTCTGTACCGGAGCGGCCGGAGCAACGGCACTTACGCCTACCGCGTCAAAGCGTGTAATTCCGATGCGGCGAGCCACGAGAAGTGCGCGACGAGCTACTCCAGCAGCCAGTCGGTATACGTCGCGCATCCCCCCGGCCGGCCGAGCGCTTCGGTAAGCCCGGAGATCGTCTATACCGGCCAATCGTATACGCTGAGCTGGACGACTCCGAGCGGCCATATCGTCCGCTATCAGGCCGAAATCTCAAGCAGTTCAAGTTTTTCCGGTGCCACTCCCCTAAATGAAGGCACGAGACACAGCGCCACTTTTTCAACATCATATGTGCCCGGCGGTTACTATCCCAGGAGCCTGTATCACCGGGTGCGCGCCTGCAATGGCACCAGCGGTCACCCCACCATCTCCTGCGGTGAGTGGAGCTCCATTGCCACTGTCACCGTATTTTGCACCTCAAATTTCGCTCCGACCTCGGATGGCGGCGTTACGCCGAATGCCCAGCAATGCGGCGGAATCTTTCCCGTCACCCGCAATGATACCGGCGGACGTGCGGGCGCTATCGAATCACTGCCGCCCGAGCCCTCGGCCGGGGATCCCATGCCGGCACCAACACAGGCCTCGACAGAAACTGTTGCCGCGCTGCTTCCCGACAAGGATGCGAGCATTGTTGTAACTCATGCAAAGCCCTTTACCTACGATGCTCAACAGGCGAGAGCCGCCGCGCTCGCGAGCGTCAATCCGGGCGCGAACCTGCGTTACGCGCCGCCGGTGTACCTCGCGGTGCGCGACTGGCGCCTGTTGCCTGCCGCGTATGCCACTACCACGGTGCCCTATCGCCTCACGGTGGTCTATCATTACGACGCCAGCGGCGCATTAAGCCGAGTGGCTAACTCCGGCGGGACAGTGTATTGGGAAGCGCTTGACTCCAACGCCCAGGGCGAGTTGCTAGGCGCTCAACTTGGCAACGGCGTCACCACCGCCAACACCTACGACGCCGCCACCGGGCAACTGTTGAGCCGTAAGAGCAGCCTCGGCGGCTACAGCACCATCCAGGCGCTGAACTACACTTACGATGCGGTCGGCAATCTCAAGAGCCGGGAGAACGCCAACCAGAACCTAAAGGAAACCTTTACCTACGACGCGCTAAGTCGCCTTAGGCAGACAGATCTCACCGCCAACGGCACGACCACGACCAACCTCACCGTCACCTACGACGAGATCGGCAACATCAACACGCAGTCGGGCGTGGGGACCTACACATACGACACCAGCCGACCGCATGCCGTCAAAAGCATCAGCGGCACGATCAACACCAGCTATACCTATGATGCTAACGGTAACGCTGAAACTGGTCACGGCAAGACCTACGCCTGGACGGCCTTCAACAAGCCCTGGCGGATCGACGCCAACGGCAATGAAAGCCAGTTCTGGTACGGTCCCGACCGGGCAAGATACAAGCAAGTTACCACCGAGGGAGGCGTCAGCACCACCACGCTGTATGTCGGCGGCCTGTTCACCGTCATCATCAAGGGCAACGCCTCCGTCATTTACCGCCACAACATCATCGCCGGCGGCCAACCCGTCGCCATCTACACCAACACCAGCGGCGCCACTCAACAAATCCGCTACCTGCACTACGACGGACTGGGCAGCGTCAATACGATAACTGACGGCAAGGGTGCTGTTGTCGCCCGAATGAGCTTTAGCACCTTTGGGCAGAGGCGCGATCCGACAGATTGGCAAGGCCCGCCTGCGCCGCCCAATGACGTGCCCAACCTCCGCGACCAAACCTTCCGGGGCTATACCGGCCATGAGCAACTGGACGCACTTGGGCTGATTCACATGAACGGGAGAGTGTATGACCCGACTATCGGCCGGTTTATCTCGCCCGATCCGACCAACGGCAGCGGGCTGAATCGTTACACCTACGTTGGCAACAACCCGCTGACGTTCACCGATCCGACTGGCTACTGCTTCTTGGGCTGCTTTTGGCAGCCGAAAAAGGCGGTGCATCTGGTTGGCGATGCGGCGGAAGACCTTGCACAAGGTGTCGGGCACGTTGCCGATGAAGTCGGCTCGCATTGGCAAGTTGTGGCAGCTGCGGCAGCCGCGTACTTTACGTTCGGCGCGACCGCTGCGGCCGGTTGGTCCTGGGCTGAAATTGGCGCGGCGAGCGGTGCCGCGGCCGGCGCGACCTACAACGGCACGACGGGCGGCAGTATCTGGCAAGGCGCTGTGCAAGGCGGCCTGATCGGTGGCGGCATTGGTGGACTTGCAGGCGGCGCTTACACGGCTTACACCGCGACGCAAGGCGGCGGCTGGTGGGGCCTCGCGAAGTTCGCCGGCAATCAATACTTCCATCAGGTGGCATCGAATGAACTGGCGCGCGTCGCGGCGCGTAACGGGATGTCACTTGGGCGGTTGGATTTGTACCTGTTGGCGTTTTCGGAATTAGGTAACGCTATTCCCGGAATCGGCAGCAGGTTTGACGCTGCAAATATGAACATGCGCGGCTGGCTAAATAGAGGCGGGTTCGGTTTGCCATTCGATATAGCTGACACTTTGCTCGAATATCAAGGCATTCCCAGTGCGTCGAGTCTCGATTACATTTTTAGTAGCTATCGCGGGATGGCTTTAGAAGGGCATAGCCTCGGTTCAATCGGCGTCAATAACCTGGTCGGCTGGGGCTTTGCACCGTCAGGCAGCCGCCTCTACGCACTACCGTTCCTTAACGTAGCTACCGGTGGTACAACGCTGACTATTTCGGGCGGTGATCTTGTTAATGGTTTCTTTTTTGGAAAGGCGCTGAACCCGGACGCTACGTTGAAATGGGGGCCGTTCCTCGGCCACAGCGACTGCGAGGTCTATCAGCAATGTTTCTGAGAAACAGACCTTGGTGGGTACTCGCGTCCGGTGCAGTATTTTTTATCGCTGGTAGTTTGTCCGCGTGCGGTGTATCGAGTAGCGCAGCGATCTACAGGAATCCGCCGCCGGGTGTGGTTCAATATGGCAGCGGAAAAGTTCCCGTCGATCCAGATGATTATGCGGTCAATCCAGGGAAATATCCGGTATATCGAGCGAAACAAGACTTCGATCCGCCATCGCCTCGGGACTGCTGGGCTAACTTTGTGGGCTCTAAGAGGGGTTGTTCATCATTGCCACAAACGAAAGTCCTTGCTTCGGACGTATGGCATGTGACGCACATGATCGATGATCGTTATTTGATCGAGTCCGACACTTATAACAATAGAGAATGCCAGGCTTTAGCTACAAAGTATGCTGTGGGGTTGGAACGCGTATTTGGATCTTATTCCTGCCAATACAACTTTGCCATCTACATTAGGTCAGATGGAACTGTGTCCGGTGGATGGGAGTTATTACCTAGCTCTCAGAAAGTTCTTTCAGCCCGCTACACGTACCTGAGTTATGCACCGAGGAAGAATGAGGGCTGGCCTTCAGGCCAGGTTTTTGAAAAACTGCCGCCCGAACCAGAGCAGAAGCCATAGCGACAGCGGCAGGCGCCGGTAATCAGTCTTTAGCCGTGCTCTTTTGTCGCAGCACTTGGCCGAGCGCCTGTTGCAGAACGCCGTGATCGCGTTCCGTGAGCCGCCCGAGCGTTTTTCGCACCAGCGTTTGTTCGACAGTAAAGATGATCGGCTTGAACACCGAAGGCTTGAGCAGCCCGGCGGCTTGCCAGTTCTCGATCAAGGCCTCGCCGAAGGCGAGCGGCGTTCTGATCCGGCTGGTGATCGCGAGCAACACCACGTCCGGCCGCTCGCGGTTGTACCGCTCGCCGCTGACCACAACCGCGGGCCGCTGCTTGGCGACCTCGGATTATTGGGGGGGGGTCAGAGCTTGACTTAACACCTGGCATGGTTCAATCTCCGTCATTGTGGCAAGACCATTACGCATAGAATTTCCTGGCGCTGTCTATCATCTCACCGCGCGGGGGAACGCGAGGCAGGATATCGTCATCGACGATACCGACCGAGCGCGTTTCGTCGATCTGCTTGCACGCGAAGTCGCGCAACAGCGCTGGCAATGCTACGCCTGGTGCCTGATGGACAACCACTACCATCTTCTGATCGAGACGCCCGAAGGCCATCTCGTCTCGGGCATGCGGCGCCTGAACCAGGTGTACACGCAGCAGTTCAATCGGCGGCATGGCCGGGTGGGGCACGTCCTGCAAGGCCGGTACAAGAGCATCCTTGTCGATAAGCAAAGATACTTGCTGGAGCTATGTCGCTACGTTGTTCTGAATCCCGTCCGGGCCGGAATGACCCGTTCGGCCCGCGAGTGGCGCTGGAGCAGCTATCGCGCTACAGCGGGACTCGCCGAGACGCCCGAATGGTTGAACGTCGACTGGGTGTTAGGGCAATTCGGACGGCGCCGAAGCGCGGCCAAAGCTGCTTACCGCCAATTTGTCCAGGAAGGTACCAAGGCGCCTACACCGTGGCACGAACTGCACGGGCAAATTTGGCTGGGCGATGAGCAATTTCGCGAACGGATGGCCCATCGGTTGAAAGACAAAGATATTGACGCCGTGCCGCGAGCTCAAACCGAGCCTGAAAGGCCTGATGCGCAGACCGTCCTGGATGCAGTGGCAGAGGTTTTCGAAGTGTCGCGTCAGCGCCTCCTCGATCGATCTCATCAAAGGGCGTTTCAGACCTCCGTGTATCTGCTTCGGAGGGTAGTGAACTTGAGCTTAAAGGAAACGGCGGCGCTAGCCAACGTATCGCCGTCGCGCATTTCGCGGATTCAAGCGGCAATTGAAAGGTCCGCACCGGACAAGGCAATTGCGCTGCTGCTAAAGAAGTACAATGTCAAGCTCTGAGCCCATAACTGCACCGCGCACTGCTCGACGCACGCGAGACGATGGATCGCCGCTTAAAGGAAGCCGGTGAAGAGTATGCCGAAGGGGCCGTTCCGCGCCCGCAACACTGGACCGGCTACCGGATTGAACCGACGATGATCGAGTTCTGGCAGAGCCGGGCGGGGCGGTTGCATGAACGGGAACGGTACTGGCTGGAAGACGGTCGCTGGAAGAAGAGTCTGATTTACCCGTAAATTCGACTGTTGGCTGCGTGAACCGCCTCGAAACGCTGTCGCATCCCGAATCCCGAATCCCGAATCCCGAATCCCGAATCCCGATTTTACAACCACCCCTTCCGCTTGAAATACCAATACGGCATATATGCCGACAGCACCATAATCCCCAGCGCCCACGGATAGCCGAACGACCAGTCGAGTTCCGGTATCAGGTCGAAATTCATGCCGTAGATGCTGGCGATCAGTGTCGGCGGCAGGAATACGACTGCGGCGATCGAGAAAATCTTGATGATCTGGTTCTGCTCGATGTTGATGAAGCCCAGCACCGCGTCCATCAGGAAGTTCACCTTCTCGAACAGGAACGAGGTGTGCGTCATCAGCGAATCGATGTCGCGCAGAATTTCTCGCAGCACCTGGGACTGGTCGCCGCTCAGCCGGCCGCTGCGGAGCAGGAACGACAGTACGCGCTGTTTGTCCATCAGGCTCAGACGCGCCTTGCCGTTGATGTCTTCCTGAATGGCGAGTTGCTCCAGCGTTTCCTGGCTGTCCTGTTGTTCGCGCGTCAGCACGCTCTGGCTGACGGCCTCGAGATCGGAATACACCTGTTCCAGAACGTCGGCCAGGCGCTCGACCTTCGTCTCGAACAGCGTGAGCAGAATTGATGTTGCCTCACGCGCCAGCCCTGGCTCGCGGCGGGCGCGCATCCGGTACATGCGGAAGGTGACGAGGTCTTCCTCGTGAACGGTGAACAGCCGGCCGTTGTTGAGGGTGAAGGCAACCGTGATGTTGCGCGGCCGCTCTTCATAGTCGTGCATGAAGTAGGAGTGCAGGTGGAGGCCGTCTTCATCTTCGTAGAAGCGCGCGGTGGCCTCGATTTCTTCCATTTCTTCCGTGGTCGGAAGCTGCTGGTGATAGCGTTCCTCGACCCAGCGGCGCTCTTCTTCGCTCGGGTCGATCAGGTCGATCCAGACGAGATCGGCGCTCAGGTCTTGAGGCCCCTTGATCTGGACCTGCGACAACCGGTTTTCTGTAATCGCGAACGCAGTCAGCATCAGGAATCCCCCACAAGCTACCGTGTCGGCGGCTTCAATTAGAGCCCTTCGACAGGCTCAGGGCGAGCGGAACAGGCCGGGGCGGCTTGGCGCCGCCCCGGGCATCGCTGTGCGATTATTGTTCGCTTGCAGCGGGTGGCTGTGCGGTGGTCGCAGGCATCGGCGTGGCGGTGGTGCCGGCCGGCGCCGTAGTGGTCTGCGGTGCCGGCGCTTCAGCCTGGAACTGCTCTTCCTTGATGTCGACGCTGGCCTGCTTCTGCAACGTCTGCACGAAGTCCTGCACCTTCTGCGCTTCAAGCTGCTGCTTGATCGACGCCTTCATGTCCGCCAGCTTCGGCTGCGGCACCGGACGAACGTCTTCGAGCAGAATCACGTGCCAGCCGAACTGCGTCTTGACCGGCTGTTTCGTGTACTGGCCTTTCTGCAAATCCTTCACGGCGTTGCCGAACGGTTCGACCATGTCGGACGGGCTGAACCAGCCCAGTTCGCCGCCATTCTTGGCCGACGGGCCCGTGGAGACCTTCTTCGCGAGCGCAGCGAAATCGGCGCCGTTGTTCAGCTTGTCGATGACGTCTTTGGCTGTCTTCTCGTCGCTGACCAGGATGTGGCGTGCCTTGTATTCTTTCTGGTCCATCGACTGGACCTGCTTCTGGTACGCGGCCTGAATGTCTTCATCCGATACCGGATTCTGCTTCATGTGCTGTGTGATCAGGGCCTTCGCCAGCAGCGCTTCGCGCTGAACCTGGATCTCGGCCTGGATGTCCGGTTGATCGGCCAGACCCTTCTGGCGCGCCTGCTGCGCGAGCACCTTGAGCTGCACCAGTCGGTCAAGCAGTTGCCGCTTGGCCTGCGGCGGAACCTGCCGGCCATGCGCGACCTGGGACAGCAGGGCGTCGAGCGTGTTGGCGTGGATCGCCTCGCCGTTGACGGTGGCGATAACGGGCGAATTGTTGTTTGCGGAAGCGTTTGCCTTCGCGGCGTTGTTATTGTTGCCGTTGCCGCCGTTGCAGGCGGCCAGCAGCAAACTCGCGACAATCGCCGCGCCGACAGTCAGGTGCTTGAACTTCATCATGGCGTTCCCTTTATGGGTTTGAACCGTTATCCGGCGCCCGGGCACTGAGGGTCAGGGCGTGAATGTCAGTCTTCATCATATCATCCAGCGCGATATAGATGAGGCGGTGGCGCTCGAGGGGCGATACGTCGCGGAACCGCTCGGAGACGATGTTGACATGAAAGTGTCCCATGCCGGAGCGGGCGCCCGGATGGCCGACGTGCAGGTGGCTGTCGTCACGCACTTCCAGCGCGACCGGCGCGAAGGCGTCTTCCAGCCGGGAACGAATGCGTTCCAGCCGGTTCATGGCAGCGTCTGCCGGAATGGCTTGACGGTGACCTGCCGGTAGACGCCGGCAGCGACGTAGGGATCCGCGTCAGCCCATCGCTTTGCGTCCTCCAGGCTGTCGAATTCCGCGATGATCAGGCTGCCGCTGAAGCCGCTCGGGCCCGGGTCCGGCGAGTCGACGGCCGGGAACGGCCCCGCCAGCAGCAGCCGGCCGGCTTCCTGCAACGCCTGCAGCCGCTCGAGATGCGCCGAACGGGCACTCCCGCGCTTGTCGAGGCTGTCCGGCACGTCTTCTCCTACGATCACGTAATACATGTGGTCTATCCAGTCGATATTGATGGTTTCAGCGCCCCGGAGAGTCGTCCGAGGAAGGCGCCGGGCCGAAAGCGTAGCAGCCTACGGTGAGGACGGGGAACGCAGCGCGGGCGGCTCTCCGGGGCGCCCGAAGGGAGATCGCCTGCCGGCCCCTGGCCGCGTTGCGGCGGCTCGACAGGCGGCAGGCATGCCTTCGCCGCCGCGCCTTGCCAGGAACCGGCAGGCGAACTCTGAAGCCACCAATATCGGCTGGACAGACCACTACCCTTCCTTTTCAGGGTCCATGTCGATGTGGCGGCTCAGGTAGATCCCCTGTCCGATCACGAACAGCAGCGTCGCCCCCAGCACGCCGTAAAACTTGAAATCCACCCACTGTTCAGTAGTGAGATTGTAGATGACCCAGGCATTGACCCCGCCGAGCAGCAGGAAGAACAGCGCCCAGCTCAGATTCAACCGTCCCCAGACCGAGCCTGGCAGGCTGATCTGCGATCCCATTGCGCGCTCGACCAGCGTCTTTTTGCCGATGAATCCGCTGGCGATGAAGACGGCGCCGAACAGCCAGTAAACGACCGAGAACTTCCACTTGATGAACGCAGGGTCGTGGAGCGCGATCGTGATGCCGCCGAGCACGATCGCGAGAATCGTTACGACCAGCGGCATCGTCTTGATCTTGCGCTCCCGCCACCAGCTTACGCCCAGCTGGATCACGCTGGTCACGATCAGAGCGCCGGTGGCGACATAAATGCCGTAAATCTTGAAGACGACGAAAAAAAGGACGATTGGAAGGAATTCGAAAAGTGCGGCCATGGTTTCCTATGATAGCCTATCGACGTACGCAGTCTAAAGTGATTTTCGGTTCTCGGAAAGATGCCGGCGCACACGGCAAGCGATTGAAATATGAGCCAATTCTTCGAAATACATCCGGTCACGCCGCAGCGGCGGCTGATTCGTCGCGCGGTGGAAATCCTTGAAGCCGGCGGCGTGATGGCCTATCCGACGGACTCGACCTATGCGCTCGCCTGCCGGGTCGGAGAGAAAAGCGCTGCCGATCGCATCCGGCGCCTGCGCGGCGACAGCAGCGAGCACAAGTTTACGCTGGTGTGCCGCGATTTGTCGGAGCTGGCCACCTACGCGCGGGTCGAAAAGTCGGCCTTCCGGCTGCTCAAGGCTCTTACTCCCGGGCCGTACACGTTTGTCTTGCCGGCGACCCGCGAGGTGCCGCGCCGGCTGGTGCACCCCAAGCGCAAGACCATCGGCATCCGGGTGCCGGATAATGCGATTGTGCAGGCACTGCTGGAGGAGCTGGGCGGCCCGCTGATGAGCGTAACGCTGGCGCTGCCGGGCGAGGAGTTGCCGGTGACCGATCCCGAGCTGCTGCGCCCGGCGCTGGAACGCGATCTGGACGTGATCATCGATGGCGGGCCGTGCGGCGTCGAGCCGACGACGATCGTCGACCTTACCGCGGAGCCGGTCGTGGTGCGCGCCGGAAAGGGCGACGTGCAGCGCGTCGAGGCGGTCCGGACGGTGCGGGAAGGCGTGCGGCTGCATGGGTAGTCCCGTGCCTGCTGGGTTATAATCACGCGGATGGACCTCAATCTCATCCAGAAAATCGTCATCTGGGCCATTCCGGTTTTGTTTGCGATCACCATGCACGAAGTTGCGCATGGCTGGATCGCGCGTAAGCTGGGAGATCCGACGGCGCAAATGCTCGGCCGCCTGAGCTTCAATCCGATCAAGCATGTCGATCCGATCGGCACGGTGCTGGTGCCGGCGCTGATGCTGATTCTCGGCGGTTTCCTGTTCGGCTGGGCGAAGCCCGTGCCGATTACCGCGCGGAATTTCAAGAACCCGCGTCGCGACATGGCGCTGGTGGCGCTCGCCGGGCCGCTGTCGAACCTGGCGATGGGTATTATCTGGGCAATCGTCATACGTATCGGCATCACCATCAATCTGCCGTGGCTCAGCGTGCCGCTGGTGCTGATGGGCCAGGCAGGCGTCGTGATTAACGCGATCCTGCTGGTCGTGAACCTGCTGCCGCTGCCGCCGCTGGACGGCGGGCGTGTGCTGACCGGGCTGATCCCGCCGCGCATGGCGGCAACGGTGGATCGGGTCGAACCCTTCGGGTTCATCATCATCATCGCACTGCTGGTGACTGGCATTCTGAACGTGATTGTGGCGCCGCCCATTAACGCGTTGCGCATCGGTTTGCTGATGCACATTGGCGGTTTGGGCTAAAGCGCGCTCCAGGGGGTAATTTGGATTCCATCGGCGACGCCAACCGGCGCATCGTATCAGGCATGCGGCCGACCGGCCGGATGCATCTCGGTCATCTGCACGGCGTATTGCGCAACTGGCTCAAGTTGCAGCACGAGTACGAGTGCTACTTCTTCGCGGCCGACTGGCACGCACTGACGACGCATTACGACGATACGCGCGGCATTGAGGCCGACATGTGGGCGATGATCGTCGATTGGCTGGCAGTCGGCATCGATCCCGGCGTCGCGACATTGTTTATTCAGTCGCGCGTCCCCGAGCACGCGGAATTGCACCTGCTGCTGTCGATGATCACGCCGCTGTCCTGGCTCGAGCGGGTGCCGACTTACAAGGAGCAGCAGGAGAAGCTCAAGGAGCGCGATCTCGCGACCTATGGCTTTCTCGGTTATCCGTTGCTGCAGAGCGCGGATATTCTGATTTATCGCGCCGGGCAGGTGCCGGTGGGCGAGGATCAGGTCGTGCACGTTGAAATGACGCGCGAGATCGCCCGTCACTTCAACTACATTTACGGTCGGGAGCCGGATTTCGAGGAGCGCGCCGAAGCGGCGATCAAGAAGCTCGGCCGCAAGGCCGGCGGCCTGTACCGCGAACAGCGCCGCAAGTACCAGGAGCAGGGCGATGTCGAGGCGCTGGAAGTCGCGCGCGCCATGCTGGCGAGCCAGACCAGCCTGACGATTCGCGACCGCGACCGGCTGCTCGGCTACCTTGAGGGCAGCGGCCGCACGATCCTGATCGAGCCGCAGGTGCTGTTGACTGAAACGCCGAAAATGCCGGGGCTCGACGGCCAGAAGATGTCCAAGTCCTACGGCAACACGATCGCGCTGCGCGAAGAACCCGAGTCGATCGAAAAGAAAGTGCGCACAATGCCGACCGATCCGGCGCGCGTTCGGCGCACCGATCCGGGCGAACCGACCAAGTGCCCGGTATGGGACTTCCACAAGATCTATTCCGATGAGAAGACCAAAGACTGGGTGCTTGAAGGCTGCCGCAGCGCGGGCATCGGCTGCATCGAATGCAAGCAGGCGATGCTTGAGCCGATGCTGGCCGAACTCGAACCGATCCGCGAACGCGGCAAGGAAATCGAGGCCGACCCCGAGCGGGTGCGCGGCATCCTGGCGGACGGCAATGAAGCCGCCCGCGACGTGGCGCGCGATACGCTTGAGGTGGTGCGTGAAGCCATGCACCTGAACTATCGATGAATACAACGGGCTCTATGTGTAGGAGCGAGCGCCGCTCGCGATTAAACTGATTACGCTGGCAATGATGCCGGGAACCGCGGCTGGCGGCCGCCGCTGCAGTGGTACTTATGACTGAACCTGTACAAGAACCCACGTCGCCTCAACAGGCCGAGATGCCGTTCGCGGTGGTGCAGGGTGCGCCGGTGTTGCAGCTGCCGAAGGATTTGTACATTCCGCCGGATGCGCTCGAGGTCTTTCTCGAAGCGTTCGAAGGACCGCTCGATCTGCTGCTGTATCTGATCAAGCGGCAGAATCTCGACGTGCTCGATATTCCGATTGCCGAGATTACCCGGCAGTACATGGAATACATCGATCTGATGAAGGATCTGCGGCTCGAACTCGCGGCCGAGTACCTGGTGATGGCCGCGATGCTGGCCGAGATCAAGTCGCGCATGCTGTTGCCGCGGCCGGTCGAGTCGGACGACGAAGAGGATCCGCGCGCCGAACTGGTGCGGCGCCTGCAGGAATACGAACGCTACAAGCAGGCGGCCGAGGACATCGACGCGCTGGAGCGGCTGGAGCGTGACGTGTTCGCCACGCATATCGACTTCAGCGAGCGCAAGATTGTGCGCACGGTGGCTGAAGTCAGCCTCCAGGAAATGCTGATCGCGTTCAAGGAAGTACTGGCGCACGCGGAAAATTATGCGCATCACCAGGTTGAAGCCGAACCCTTGTCCCTGCGTCAGCGGATGTCGGACGTGCTTGCCGCCGTTCGCGAGAGCGAGTACAGGCCGTTCACCAGCCTGTTCAATGCCGAGGAAGGACGCATGGGTGTGGTGGTGACTTTCCTCGCGCTGCTTGAATTGATTCGCGAGGCGTTGATCGAAATTGTGCAGTCCGAGCCGTACGCGCCGATTCATGTGAAGGCGGGCGCCGGTAGGGCGGTGGAGTACGAGGAAGACGATGAGCAATGATTCACCCGCGTTGAAGCATGTGATTGAAGGCGCGCTGCTGGTCGCCGGCCGGCCGATGAATATCGACGCGCTGCTGGGGCTGTTCGATGAAATGGAGCGGCCGGAGCGCAGCGACATGCGCGCGGCGCTGGACGAACTGGAACAGGATTTCGCCGATCGCGGGATCGAGTTGAAGGAAACCGCCAGCGGTTATCGCATCCAGGTGAAGGCATCGGTCGGCGAGCGGGTCTCGCGCCTGTTCGAAGAACGGCCGCAGCGGTACTCGCGCGCGCTGCTGGAAACGCTGGCGCTGATCGCCTATCGCCAGCCGCTGACTCGCGGCGAAATCGAAGACGTCCGCGGCGTTTCGGTCAGCAGTAACATTATGAAGACGCTGCAGGATCGCGGTTGGGTGCGGGTTGTAGGTCATCGCGACGTGCCTGGCCGCCCGGCGCTGTACGCCACCACGCGGACGTTCCTCGACTACTTTGGTTTGAAGAGTCTCGACGAACTGCCGACGCTGGCGGAGCTGCGCGATATCGACAGCATCAACGTCGAGATCGACTTTGAGGGTGCGGACGAAGCGGTTGCCGAAGCGATGGCGGAGCAGGCGGCCGCTGAGGCCGAGGTTGCGGAGCCGTCCGAAGGCGATGACGCCGACGACATGCCGCAAGCCGCATCGTCATCGTGAGCCGGCCTGCCGCTGAACGACTTCAGAAGTTACTGAGCGCGGCGGGTCTCGGTTCGCGCCGCGAAATCGAAGGCTGGATCCGGGATGGCCGCGTGATTGTCAACAATCAGCCGGCGCAGCTTGGCGACAAGGCAACGCCGGCGGATCACATCAAGGTGGACGGCCGGCCGGTGCGGCTGGACGTCGAAACCGACACGCGCCGCGTCATCGCCTACCACAAGACCGACGGCGAAATTACCACGCGCAGCGACCCGGAAGGCCGGCCCACCGTCTTCGATAACCTCCCGCGTTTGCGCCGTGCGCGCTGGATTTCAATCGGCCGTCTGGACGTGAATACGTCCGGGCTGCTGCTGTTCACCACCGACGGCGAGCTGGCGCATCGGGTCATGCATCCCTCCACCGAACTGACACGGCGCTACGCGGTCCGCGTGCTTGGCGAGGTCGAAGACGAGGTGCTGGCACAACTGCGGAAAGGCGTTCAACTGGAGGATGGTCTGGCGCAGGCGGCTAGCGTCCAGGCCGCCGGCGGCAGCGGTGCCAACCGTTGGTATCACCTGACGCTGCGCGAAGGCCGCAACCGCGAAGTGCGGCGTATGTGGGAGTCGCAGGGCCTGACCGTCAGCCGTCTGATCCGCATCGGCTACGGCCCGATCGAGCTGGGGCGCAATCTGCCGCGCGGCAAGTGGCGCGAGCTCACAGATGGCGAAATGAAGGCGCTTTACGTCAGCGCCGGCCTGCGACCGCCGAAAAGGGTTTCTTCCGAGCCTGGGCGCAAGCACAGTCCGCGCAAACGGCGGATCTAGCGCCGCGTCATTCCTTACTGGCAGTTGAAGGCTTCGCCACTGATGCCTTTGCTGTCCGGCCCGAACAGATACAGATACGTGCCGACGATGTCTTTGGGCTCGGGTAGCTTGCTGCGGTCTTCCGCGGGGTAGGCGGCCAGGCGCATCTTGGTGCGGGTCGCACCGGGGTTGATGCTGTTGACCCGCAGTGTGCCGCGCGACTCGGTTTCGTCGGCCAGAATTTGCATCATCGCTTCGTTGGCGAATTTTGAAGCCGCGTAAGCGCCCCAGTAGGCGCGGCCTTTGCGGCCGACGCCGCTGGAGGTGAAGGCGAGCGATGCGTCCTGGGATTCGTACAGCAGCGGCAGGCAGGCCTTGGTCAGCACGAACGCGGCATTGACGTTGATGTGCATGACGCGCTGCCATGTTGCGACGTCGTAGTGTTCGATCGGCGACAGAATGCCGAGGATGCCGGCGTTGTGCAGCAGCCCGTCCAGCCGTCCGTATTCCTTGCGGATGTTGTCGGCGAGGTCGTGATAGTCGGCTTCGTTGGCGCCTTCGAGGTCCAGTGGATAGATCGCGGGTTCCGGTCCGCCGGCTGCGATGATGGCGTCGTAGACGGTTTCAAGCTTTTTGATCGTCCGGCCGAGCAGAATGACCGTCGCGCCGTGAGCGGCGAAGCTTTCGGCGACCGCGCGGCCGATACCGTCGCCGGCGCCGGTGATCAGGATGACGCGGTCGTTCAGTAAATCCGGGGCCGGTTTGTACTCTTTCGGGATGTGGTTTGGCATTGTTTTGTTGCTGTTTGTTGGGTTCGTAAGAGTTGAGGCGTTGGGCTTCGTTGCCGGCGCCCACTCCGGTAGCTTGTTTTCCGGGACGCCGTGAATCCGTCCATGGAGGCTCTGGGTTCGGCATCCTGCCTCACACAGCCCGGAAAACAACTACCGGAGCGTGCGCCTGCGCTTGCAGCCTCCGATAGGCTTAGGAGATTGCCGGCGTCTTGAATTGCCGGCAACGCTGCGCTTATGCCGGCCTACATTTCGTTGCGTCTTGATTCATCGGCGATCGCGTCCAGTACGCGCGTCGCCTCATCGATCGTATTCATTTCCTCGAGTTCCTTCTTCGCGCTGACGCCCATTTCGGGGAAACGACGCGCCGCGGGCAGCACCTGGCGTTCAAGCGAGCCGACAGCCTTGTTGAAATGGCTGACGCTCTGGCCGAGCGAGCGTCCGAGCTTGTTCAGGTGGTCGATGAATACGGTGACCCGCTTGTAGATGTCTTCGCCGAGCTTGCGGATGTTTTCGGCGTTCTCGGCCACGGCTTGCTGCCGCCAGCCGAACGCGACGGCGCGAAGCAGGGCGACGATGCTGGTCGGCGTCGCGAGTATGACTTTGTTCGAAAAGGCGTCTTCGAGCAGTGCCGGGTCGTGTTCCAGGGCGGCGGCGAGAAACTGCTCGCCCGGGATGTAGAGCACGACGAAGTCGGGCGAGTTGCTGAATTGTTCCCAGTAGGCCTTCGTCGCCAGCTCGCGCATCCGCTCGCGGACTTTGCTCGCGTGATGCTTCAGGAATCGGCGGCGATCGTCGTCCGTCGTCGCGGAAATGGCGTTGAGGTAGGCATCGAGCGGCGCTTTGGCGTCCACTATCAGTTCGCGCTTGTCCGGCATGCGGACGATCATGTCCGGACGCATGCGGCCGTTGTCGCCGTCGCGCGTTTCCTGTTCGTAAAAGTCGCAGCGATCGATCATGCCGGCGAGTTCCGCCAGGCGGCGCAGTGACATTTCGCCCCACTGGCCGCGCACTTCGGGCCGGCGCAGGGCGGTGACGAGATTATGGGTTTCCGCGTGGAGGTTTTGCTGCGTTTCGGCAACCTGTCGCAGGTGTTCGGACAGCGTGCCGTAGGCCTGTCGGCGTTCCTTTTCGATTTCCTGAATTTGCTGATCGGTCTTTTTCAGCGCGTCATTGATCGGCTTGAGCAGTTCGTTGATCGCCTGTTGTTTCTTTTCCAGCTCGGCGCGGGCATCCGCCTGGTGCGCGCCGAGATTTTCTTTTGCCAGCCGCAGGAAAGTTTCGCTGTTGTGCTTGAGCACGTCGTTCGCGACTGCGCCGAACGCTTCGCCAAGTTGCTTCCGACCTTCGGTCAGCGCGGCGATCTCCGTCTCCAGGCGGGCGATTTTGATCTCGCGGTCGCTGACGGTCTTGCCGGCACGCAATTGCGCCGCCAGGTAACCGATGGCGATGCCGCCGATTGCGGCGATACAGATATACAAGACAATCATGAGGCGACTCTTGCGTCGATGCCGACGATGGTCAGCAAATCGCGCGGCTCTTCAATGTAATGGTCGGCGCGCCAGGCGTCCGGCTCTTCGTCCGGCTCGATGTAGCCGTACAGCGCGGCGACCGTTCCCATTCCGGCGGCGCGACCGGCGTCGATGTCGCGCTGCGCGTCGCCGACGAACAGGCTGCGCTCGGCTGCCCGGCCGCCGCACAGCTCCAGTGCGTGCCAGAGCGGTTCCGGTCGCGGCTTGCGCTCCGGCAGCGCGTCGCCGGAGACGACGCAGGCGGCGCGGCCGTCCAGACCGAGAGCGGCGACCAGCGGGTCGGTGAGCCAGCCCGGCTTGTTGGTGCAAATGCCCCAGATGATATCGTTTTGTTCCAGCGCGTCGAGCACGTCGGCCATGCCGGGAAACAGGCGGGTGCGCTTGCTCAGGTTGTCGCGGTACAAGTCGAGCAGGCGGTCGCGATGACGATCGAAGTCTGCGGCGTCGCGGGCGATGTCGAGGCCGAACTCGACGAGCGCAGTGGCGCCGGCCGACACCCGCGCGCGGATGTCGCGAAAATCCAGCTCCGGCCGCCCGTGCTCCGCAGACAGCAAATTCAGCGCCACGGCGATATCGGGGGCGGTATCGAGCAACGTACCGTCGAGGTCGAACAGAACGGTGTCGATCACGCCGCGCGCTCGAAGTGCATCAGGTAATTGACGTCCAGTCCGGGGCCCAGCCGGTAGTCCTTGAACAGCGGGTGGTAATGCATGCCGGTGCTGCCGGCAAGGCTCAGGCTCGCGCCGCGCGCCCAGTCATCCAGTTCCGACGGGCGGATGAACTTCGCATATTCATGGGTGCCGCGCGGCAGCAGGCGCAGCAGGTATTCGGCGCCGACGATTGCGAACGCGAAGCCTTTCGGCGTGCGGTTGATGGTCGAGAAGAACGCCATGCCGCCGGGTTTCAGGAGCGTCGCGCAGGCTGCGACGACTGACGCCGGTTCCGGCACGTGTTCGAGCATTTCCATGCAGGTGACGATGTCGAACCGGCCGGGCATTTCGGCGGCCAGGTCTTCGACGCTGACTTTGCGGTAATCGACTTCGACGCCGCTCTCGTGTTTGTGCAGTCTGGCTACTGCGAGCGGCGCCTCGCCCATATCGATGCCGGTGACGTGGGCGCCGCGCGCGGCCATGCTTTCAGACAAAATGCCGCCGCCGCAGCCGACGTCGAGCACCATCTTGCCCGCGAGCGGGGCGTGTTCATCGACGTAGTCGAGCCGCAGCGGGTTGATCTGGTGCAGCGGGCGAAATTCGCCGTCGGGATCCCACCAGCGCGAGGCCAGCGCCTCGAACTTGGCGATTTCGCCTGGATCAACGTTGTTGATTTCAATAGCCAAAGCTGACGTTCCTAATTCCGTCATTCCCGCGAAACCGGGAATCCATCTTTTCGGCCTGCCTGGATTCCCGCTTTCGCGGGAATGACAACGGCTCCAATTACTGAGCACGGCCAGCGGCGATTTTCTGCCCCCATTGTATCGCCTTTTGGCGAATGGCCCCGGCATCGATGCCGGTAAACTCGTGCTCACGAACCTTGCGCTCTCCCGCGACCCAGACATCAGTGACGCGTTCGCGGCCGCCGCTGTAAATGAGCTGTGAAATGACGTCGTACACGGGTTGCTTGTCGAGACCACCGAGATCGACCGCCGCAATATCCGCCCATTTGCCCACTTCCAGCGAGCCGATTTCCGCGCCCAGGCCCAGCGCCTGCGCCCCGTTCAGCGTCGCCATCCGCAACACGTCGGCGGCCGGCGCCGCGTCGGCGCGCCCGGCCACGCCCTTGGCGAGCAAGGCGGCCGTTTTCATCTCGCCCCACATGTCGAGGTCGTTGTTGCTGGCCGCGCCGTCGGTGCCGAGCGCGACGTTGATGCCGGCTGCCATCAAATCGGCGACCGGGCAGAAGCCGCTGGCAAGTTTCAGGTTGGATTCGGGGCAATGGATAACGTGGGCGCCTGCGGCGGCCACCCGCTCGATTTCGCCCGGTTCGAGTTGCGTCATGTGCACGGCAAGCAGGTTCGGGCCGAGCAGGCCTTCGGCGTCGAGGTAGGCGAGCGGCCGTTGCTGCCAGGCATTCAGCGCGTCCTGCACTTCGGCCGCCGTCTCATGGACGTGCATGTGAATCGGCAAATCCAGTTCGTCCGCATAAACACGCACCTGCCGCAGCAGATCGGTGGCGACCGAGTAGGGCGCGTGCGGCGCGAGCGTGAAGGAGACCAGCGGGTCGCCCTTGTACTCGTCGCGAACGGCCAGCCCCTTGCTCAGGTAGTCGCGCCCGCCGCCCGCCCACGCGGACGGAAAATCGATAACGATAATGCCGGCCGAGATGCGCATGCCAAAGCGGGTCGCGGCCGCGACCGACGCATTGGGAAAGAAATACATGTCGTTCAGGCAGGTCACGCCGCCGGCGAGCATTTCCGCCAGCGCCAGCTCGGCGCCGTCGGCGACAAATTCTGCCGACATCCAGCGCCCCTCGGCCGGCCAGATGTGGTCCTTGAGCCAGATGTCGAGCGGCAGATCGTCCGCATAACCGCGCAGCAGGTTCATGGCCGCATGGGTATGCGCGTTGACGAGACCCGGCACCAGCGCGTGATCGGTCAGCGTCACGATCTCGTCGGGTTGATAGCGCCGATGCGCCTCATCGCGAGGCAGCAGCGCGGCGATCCGGCCTCGATGCACGGCGAGGCTGTGATCTTCCAGCACCACGCCGTGCGGCTCGACCGGCACGATCCAGCGCGCGTCGATCAGTTGGTCGATACGTTCAGCCACGGCCGGTCAGCCGCGGCGTGGCCGCATCCGTTTGCTCCTCCGGGGCGGCTTCCAGCCGATGGACATGCACATCCTGTTGCGGCGGCGGCATTCTAAGTCCGACCCGGTCAAGCTCGCGCTTCAGAGCTTCGTGCATGTCGGTGCGCGCGTCCCAGTACTCGTCGGTCTTGAACCAGACTCTCAGCAGCAGCCTGATGCTGCTGCCGTCGATGCCGTCCACCCAGATAACCGGTTCCGGGTCCTCGAGTACCCGCGGCTCGTCGTTCGCGAGTTTGCGGAGTATTGATTTCGCCGCTTCGATGTCGTCGCCGTAGCGGATCGTAATGACGAGTTCGAAGCGCCGCGTCGGGCGTGCGGAATAGTTGATGATGACCTGATCGTAAATCAGCGAGTTCGGCACGGTGACGACCTGGTTCGCGGCCGTCGACAACGTCGTCTTGAATATCTGCAGCCGCTCGACGGTGCCGGACGTGCCGCCGGCATCGACGTAATCGCCTGCCCGGAAGGGCCGTTGCACCATCAACAGCACGCCGGCGATGAAGTCCGACGCGGAACTCTTGAACGCCAGGCCGATAGCCAGACCAGCCGCGCCGAGAACCGTGAGCAGCGAAGCCGGCGACACGCCCAGTCGGGTAAGTGCGGTGATGAATACGACGACGAGCAGCAGCACGTACACGATCGTCGCGATAAAGCCGGCCAGCGCGACATCCACGTTCCGCTTGACCATTTTTCGCTCGGTCAGGCCGCGCAGCCACTTTGCCACCCACCAGCCGACGCCGACGATGACAATAGCTGTGGCCAGCGGTACACCATAGGTGCCCAGCACTGCCCACCACCAGTCCGCGTGCAACAGCGAGTTGAGATTGTTCAGATTATTCATGAATCGCCCGATATCCATGCGGGAAAGTGCCTTGGGAGTATAACAAGAATGTCGTTTCGCCCTTCACCAACCGAACCGTTAACATAGCCGCCATGGACAAAAAAGTTGATAACGCGATTGCTGCATTGCGCTGGACCGGCGACTGCCTGCAAATGCTCGACCAGCGCCTGTTGCCGGCGGAAGAAACGTGGCTCGAGCTGCGCACGCCAGCCGAGGTGGCCGAAGCGATTCGGGCAATGGCGGTGCGTGGTGCGCCCGCGATTGGTATCGCTGCAGCCTACGGCGCCGCTTTGAGCGCGATGAGCCATGGAAAACAGACAGCCGCGATAAAGAGAGACATAGAGCTGCTAAGCCGCGCCCGCCCGACGGCGGTCAACCTGCACTGGGCGCTGGAACGAATGCAGCAGCGGCTGGACGCGGACGGCGCCGGGGCGTTGCCTGCCGAAGCCGAAGCCATTCATCGCGAAGACGTCGAGCAGAACCTGGCGATGGGCGAGCTGGGCGCGGAACTCATCGACGGGCCGGCGCGGGTGATGACGCATTGCAACACCGGCGCCCTCGCCACCGGCGGTCACGGCACGGCGCTCGGGGTCATCCGCACGGCGTTTGCGGCCGGCAAAATCGAGACGGTCTACGCCACCGAAACCCGGCCGTGGCTCCAAGGTTCGAGGCTGACCGCGTGGGAACTCGCCCATGACCGGATACCGGCGACGTTGATCGCGGACTCCGCGGCCGCATCCGTCATGGCGCGGCGAAAGATCGACTGGGTTATCGTCGGCGCCGACCGCATCGCTGCCAACGGCGATACCGCGAACAAAATCGGCACCTACAGCCTGGCGGTGCTGGCGCGGCAACACGGCGCGCGGTTCATGGTTGTGGCGCCGACCTCGACCATTGACTGGCAGACCGCCAGTGGCGAGGCTATCCCCATTGAAGAGCGCGATCCCGGCGAGTTGTGGCGGGCGGCGTCTCAGGGTGAGTTGTCAGCAGATTTGGCCGTTTATAACCCGGTGTTTGACGTGACGCCGGCAGAGTTAATCAATGCCGTCGTGACGGAGCGTGGCGTCGTAATAAACCCATCAACGAAACGAATGAAAGCAGCTCTCATCGAGCCAGCATCAGCGTAGGCGCACGCTCTGATAGTTGCTTGCCGGGCTGTGAGAGACAGGATGTCGAACCCAGAGCCTCCAGGGATGGATTTTACGGCGTCCCGGCAAGTAACTATCGGAGTGGGCGCCGGTGAAGAAACCGCATGCCCTGGCGTTGCCATCCATGGCGTCCGGATTCCGGCTTCCAAGCCGGAATGACAGAAGGCCGCCAGTGTTCCCTTGTGGTAAAATAACCCGTTAAATTCCCGCATTCACTGACACAAACGGGGCGAGCCTCGCATGGCTGAATTCGCGCGCGAAATTTCCCATATCAATCTCGAAGACGAGATGAAGCAGTCGTACCTCGACTACGCCATGAGCGTAATCGTGGGCCGCGCACTGCCTGACGTCCGGGATGGCCTTAAACCTGTCCACCGCCGCGTCCTGTACGCGATGAAGGAACTCGGCAACGACTGGAACAAAGGCTACAAAAAATCCGCGCGCATCGTCGGCGACGTCATCGGTAAATACCATCCCCACGGCGACGCCGCGGTGTACGACACGATCGTCCGCATGGCCCAGCCGTTCTCGATGCGCTACATGCTGGTCGACGGCCAGGGCAACTTCGGCTCGGTGGACGGCGACGCCCCGGCGGCGATGCGATACACCGAAATCCGCATGGCGAAGATCGCCCACGAGATGCTGGCCGACATCGACAAGGAAACCGTCGACTTCGTCCCCAACTACGACGAAACCGAATCCGAGCCGGGCGTGCTGCCGGCGCGGCTGCCCAACCTGCTCGTCAACGGCTCGTCCGGCATCGCCGTCGGCATGGCGACCAACATCCCGCCGCACAACCTCGGCGAAGTCATCGACGCCTGCGTCGCGCTGGTCGACGACGCGGGCCTCACGATCGAACAGTTGATGCAATACCTGCCGGGCCCGGATTTCCCGACGGCAGGCATCATCAACGGCGCGCGCGGCATCAAGGAAGCGTATCTGACCGGCAAGGGCCGCGTGTACATGCGCGCCCGCACGCACATCGAAGAGGATGAGCGCACCGGCAAGCAGACCATCGTCGCCACCGAGCTGCCTTACCAGGTCAACAAGGCGCGGCTGGTCGAGCGCATCGCCGAACTCGTCAAGGACAAAAAGCTCGAAGGCATCTCCGCGCTGCGTGATGAATCCGACAAGGACGGTACCCGCGTCGTCATCGAACTCAAGCGCGGCGAAGTCGCCGAAGTGATGCTGAATAACCTGTACCAGCACACGGCGATGCAGTCCGTGTTCGGCATCAACATGGTCGCGCTGGTCGACGGGCAGCCGCGGCTGCTCGACCTCAAGACCATGCTGGAAGCCTTCATTCGCCACCGGCGCGAAGTCGTCACCCGGCGCACGGTGTACGACCTCGGCAAGGCGCGCGATCGGGCGCACGTCCTGGAAGGCCTGGCCGTCGCGCTGGCGAACATCGACCCGGTGATTGCGCTGATCAAAGCGTCGCCCGGCGCGGCCGAAGCGAAGGCCGGCCTGATGGCACAGCTCTGGGAGCCGGGCATGGTCACCGGCATGTTGGAACGCGCCGGCGCGGAGGCCTCACGGCCGACCGGGCTGGGCGAAGAATTCGGTCTCGTCGACGGCGGCTATCGCCTGTCGGAGGCGCAGGCGCAGGCTATTCTGGATCTGCGGCTGCAACGCCTGACCGGCCTTGAACAAGATAAGATAATCAACGAATACAGAGAGTTGCTTGATAAAATTAAAGAACTTTCTGACATTCTGGCCTCTGAAGAACGGCTGCGCGAAGTGGTGCGCGGCGAGCTGGTGGAAATCCGCTCGCAGTACGCCGACGAGCGCCGCACCGAAATTCTGACCGATCACCTCGACCTGACGCTGGAAGACCTGATTGCGGAAGAGGACGTGGTCGTCACGCTGTCGCACGAAGGTTATGCCAAGGCGCAACCGGTGACTGCCTATCGCGCCCAGCGGCGCGGCGGGCGCGGTAAGAGCGCGACCAGTTTCAAGGACGAGGACTTTATCGACACGCTGTTCGTCGCCAGCACGCACGATACGATTTTGTGCTTCTCCAGCGCCGGCAAGGTCTACTGGCTCAAGGTGTACGAGTTGCCGCAGGCGAGCCGCGGCGCGCGCGGCAAGCCGATCGTCAACCTGCTGCCGCTGGGTCAGGACGAGCGCATTACCGCCGTGCTGCCGGTGCGCGAATACGCCGAAGATTCGTTCGTGTTCATGGCGACCCGCAACGGCACGGTCAAGAAAACCTCGCTGGAGCAGTTCTCGCGGCCGCGTTCGTCCGGCCTGATCGCGCTGGATCTGCGCGAGGGCGACGAACTGGTCGGCGTGGCGATTACCGACGGCAGCAAGGAAGTCATGCTGTTCGCCAGCAACGGCAAGGCGATCCACTTCCGCGAAACGGACGTCCGCGCGATGGGCCGCACCGCGGCCGGCGTGCGCGGGATCCGGCTGGCGTCGGATGCGGTCGTCAACGCGCTGATCATCGTCGGCGACGGCGATATTCTGACGGCCACCGAAAACGGCTACGGCAAGCGCACCGCGGCGAGCGATTACCCGATGCGCGGTCGCGGCGGGCAGGGGGTGATTTCGATCCAGACCGGCGGACGCAACGGGCAAGCCATCGGCGCGATCCAGGTGGTCGAAGAAGACGAAATCATGCTGATCAGCAATGGCGGGACGCTGGTACGCACTGGCGTTGCCGACATTTCCGTGCTGGGCCGCAATACGCAGGGTGTACGCCTGATCCGGCTGGGCGAGAACGAGCAGTTGGTCGGGATCGACCGGCTGGTGCCGGTCGACGAAAACGGCGACGAGGAAGGCGGCGAAGAGTGACCGTCTATAACTTCGCGGCCGGTCCGGCGGAACTGCCGGACGCGGTACTCGAACAGGTTCGCGAGGAACTGCGCGACTGCCGTGGCAGCGGCATGTCGGCGATGGAATTGCCGCATCGTCGGCCGCTGTTCAAGCAAATTGCCGCCGAGGCGGAGGTCGATTTGCGCGAACTGCTGGCGGTGCCGGAAGACTACGCGGTGCTGTTCATGCAGGGCGGGGCGCGGCTGCAGGCATCGGCGCTGGTGATGAACCTGGCGGCGCACGGCTCACATGCCGCGTACGTCAATACCGGTCACTGGTCCGGGGGCGCGATGGACATCGCGCGGCCGTTCATTCGTGTCGAGACTGCCGCCGACGCCGCGGCCAGCCACTATCGCGACATCGTGCCGGCGAGCGACTGGCATGTCGGCGAGGGCGCCGCCTATGTCCATTACGTGGCCAACGAAACCATTGGCGGCGTCCAGTACCGCGACACGCCGGAGGTCGAAGGTGCTCCGCTGGTAACGGATATGACGTCGGAACTGTTGTCACGCCCGCTCGACATCTCGCGCTTCGGGCTGATCTACGCCGGCGCGCAAAAAAATATCGGTCCGGCCGGCATGACCGTCGTGATCGTGCGCCGTGATCTGCTGGGCCGGGCGCTGCCGACGACGCCGGGCGTGCTGGATTACCGCCAGCAGGATGAGAATGCTTCCATGCTCAACACGCCGCCGACCTGGTCGTGGTATGTCGCCGGCCTGGTATTCAAGTGGCTCAAGGCGCTGGGCGGGCTTGGCGCGATGGAGGCAATCAACCGCCGTAAGGCGTCGAGCCTGTACGAGGCGATCGACGCGAGCGGGTTTTATACGAATAACATCGCGCCGCGCGCGCGTTCCTTGATGAATGTGCCGTTCCTGCTGGCCGACGCGGCGCTGGAACCGGTGTTCCTTGAGGAAGCCGAGGCGGCGGGGCTGGCGAACCTGCACGGCCACCAGTCCGTCGGCGGCGTGCGCGCCAGCATTTACAACGCGATGCCGGAAGCGGGCGTCGCCGCGCTGATTGATTTCATGCGCGACTTCGAGAAAAGACACGGTTAACGAAATGGACGCAGCGAAGAACAGCAAAGACATGACGAGCATCGACTTCAGCAGCCTGGCCGTGCCGGGCGTGCGCGGCCTCAAGCCTTACGAACCCGGCAAGCCGATCGGCGAGGTGCAGCGCGAGTACGGCCTGACCGAAATCGTCAAGCTGGCATCGAACGAGAGTCCGCTGGGGCCGAGCCCGAAGGCGACGGCGGCGATTCAGGCGCAGCTCTATGAACTGGCCATTTATCCCGACGGCAATGCGTACGATCTGAAGCAGGCGCTGGCCTCCCATTGGTCGGTGTCGACGGATCAGATCACGCTGGGTAATGGATCGGACGAGCTGGTGCGCATTCTCGGCGAGGTCATGCTCGAAAGCGACCGCAACGCGGTCATGTCGCGCCACGGCTTTGTCAGCTATGCGATTGCTACCCGTGCTGCCGGTGCGGAACTGCGCATGGCCGACGCCAATCCGGCGGATGCGCCGATGCCGTTCGGCCACAACCTCGACGCCATGCTCACGTTGATCGACGACGCGACGCGGCTGGTGTTCGTGGCGAACCCGAACAACCCGACCGGCACCTGGCTGAGCCGCGACGAACTGGTGCGTTTTCTCGACGCGGTGCCGCCCGCGGTCGTGGTCGTGCTCGACGAGGCTTACTTCGAGTACGTCGACGAGGGCGACTACCCGAACGGCGTCCGCCTGCTGGAACGCTATCCGAACCTGGTCGTGCTGCACACGTTTTCCAAGGCATACGGGCTGGCCGGCCTCCGGGTCGGCTATGCCATTTCGCATCCGCAGCTCGCCAACCTGATGAACCGCGTCCGGCCGCCGTTCAACGTCAATACATTGGCGCAAACGGCTGCGCAGGCGGCCCTGGCCGATACGGCGCATCTGGACGAAGCGGTACGAATGAACCGCGAGGGGCGGGCGGAACTCGAAGGCGCGCTGACGGAAATGGGTTTGGCGTTTCTGCCGTCGGTCGGCAATTTCGTGACCGTCGACGTGCGCCGCGACGGTCGCGAGATCTTCGAGTTGCTGCTGCGCGAAGGCGTGATTGTCCGCCCGATCGGCGGCTACGACCTGCCGACGCATCTGCGCGTGACGGTCGGGCTGCCGGAAGAAAACCGGCGCTTCATCGACGCGCTGAAGAAAGTGCTCGCCGGCGCGTGACTGCCTATCGTGTTTCGCCCGGCGGCAGCTTGCGCGGCGCGCTCGACGTTCCCGGCGACAAGTCGGTTTCGCACCGGGCACTGATCCTGGGCGCGCTGGCCGACGGCGTAACCGAAATTTCCGGGCTTCTCACCGGCGCCGACTGCCGCTCGACGGCGGAAGCCCTGGCGGCGCTGGGTGCCGATATCGCCTGGACGGAAAATATGCCAGTTACGGTTCGCGGCATGGGCGCCGACGGCTTGAAAGCAGCCGATGCGGCGCTCGATCTGGGCAATTCCGGCACCGGGCTGCGCCTGCTGGCAGGTGTGGCGGCGGGGCAGCCATTTCGTACCGAACTCACTGGTGACGCCTCGCTGCGCCGCCGGCCGATGCGGCGCATCGTCGATCCGCTCCGGCAGATGGGCGCAGCGATCGAAAGCGCGCCCGGCGATGTCGCGCCGCTGGTCATCAACGGGCAGCGTCCGCTTTCCCCGCTGCGCTACCGGATGCCGGTGGCGAGCGCCCAGCTCAAGTCCGCGCTGCTGCTCGCCGGGCTGTTTGTCGACGGTGACACCGCCTGTCTTGAGCCGGCCCCCACCCGCGATCACACCGAACGGCTGCTCACGCAGTTCGGCGTCGACATTCTGCGCGACCAGGGCTGGATCGGCGTGCGCGGCGGCAGCCGCCTTCATTCTGCGGCAGTGCAGGTGCCGCGCGACCTGTCGTCCGCCGCGTTTCTGATCGTCGGCGCGACGATCGCGCCCGATTCGGACCTGTGGCTGGAACGCGTCGGCATCAATCCGACGCGCACCGGCGTGCTGCACATTCTTGAATCGATGGGCGCGCGCATCGACATCGTCAATCCGCGGCAGTACGGGGAAGAGCCGGTGGCCGATCTGCACGTGCGGAGCGCGCCGCTCCGCGGCGTCGACATTCCGCCGGCGCTGGTGCCGCTGGCGATCGATGAATTTCCGGCGCTCATGATCGCCGCGGCCTGTGCCGAGGGGGAAACGACGCTCAGTGGCGCAGCCGAATTGCGTGTCAAGGAGAGCGACCGACTGGCCGCGATCGCGGCCGGGCTGACAACGCTCGGCGTCCCGCTGGAAATTTCACCAGACGGCTTGCGGGTGCAGGGCGCAGCCCGCTTCCGCGGCGGCACCATTGAAAGCGGCGGCGATCACCGCATCGCGATGGCCTTCGCGATGGCGGCGCTGCGGGCGGATGCGCCGCTGACAATTGATGACGTGGATAATGTTGCGACTTCTTTCCCGAATTTTGCCCATGTTGCCCGGGCAGGTGGCCTGCTCATTGAGGAAGAGGCATGAATCAATTGGCACCGGTTATTGCCATCGACGGCCCCAGCGGCTCCGGCAAGGGCACGATCAGCCGGCTCGTGGCGCAACAGCTTGGCTGGCATCACCTCGACAGCGGCGCCTTGTATCGCATTCTGGCTCACGCCGCGGCCGAAGCGCATATCGAGGCCGACGAGCCGGGGCGCATCGCCGCGTTGGCGCCGACGCTCGCGATCCGCTTCGTGCCGGACGAGGACGACGGCCGGATTCTGCTGAACGGCCGGGATGTCACGGCCGCCGTGCGGGCGGAAGCGTGCGGCAACGCCGCCTCGAAAATCGCGGTTCTGAGCGAGGTGCGGGCGGCCCTGGTTGATCTGCAGCGGCGTTTCCGGGAGCCGCCGGGATTGGTCGCCGACGGCCGCGACATGGGCACGGCCATTTTCCCGGATGCCGAAACCAAGATTTTCCTGACCGCGAGCGCCCGCGAGCGCGCCGAGAGGCGCCATAAGCAGTTGAATAAGAAAGGGTTAAGTGTTAGCCTTGAGCGCCTTTTGCGAGACTTGGAAGAGCGTGACCGGCGTGATGCCGAGCGCCCGATCTCGCCGCTGCTGCCGGCCCCCGATGCGCAGGTGGTGGATACTACCGCTATGCCCATCGAGGCGGTGGTCGAAAAGGTACTGAGTTTGGCACACGATGTGCCAACATTTTCCGGTGGCGGAAAATGAAGCAAAGCGGAAATCGCATTTTCGGTTTGCGTGGCTAAAAAAGCCAGGACGGCTTTATTTAGCTCAAATGGCAGAACGGGACAGGAAGTCCGCGTTCATTTTGACGAGACCCGTAACGCCAGGACGGATTTTACGGTTTAACCAAAGCGCCTGGAAAACGATCCAACGCGCAGGACGACGATCTTAATGAGTGAATCTTTTGCTGAGTTATTTGAAGAAAGCATCGCCAATCAGCAGATGCAGCCGGGCGCAATTATCAACGCCGTTGTGGTATCGGTCGGTGAAGACGTAGTCATCGTCAACGCCGGTCTGAAGTCCGAAGGCGTCATCCCGGTCGAGCAGTTCTACAACGACAGCGGCGAAGTCGCCGTCGCCGAAGGCGACGAAGTCGAAGTGGCGCTCGATGCGGTCGAGGACGGATTCGGCGAAACCCGCCTGTCGCGCGAAAAAGCCAAGCGCGCGCGGTCCTGGGCACGGCTGGAGAAAGCTCACGAAGCCGGCGAGATCGTCCACGGTTATATCAGCGGCAAGGTCAAGGGCGGCTTCACCGTCGACATCGAAGAAGTCCGCGCGTTCCTGCCGGGCTCGCTGGTCGATGTACGCCCGGTGCGCGACCCGACCTACCTCGAAGGCAAGGAACTCGAATTCAAGATCATCAAGCTCGACCAGCGGCGTAACAACGTCGTCGTCTCGCGCCGCGCGGTAGTCGAGGAAGAATACAGCGCCGAGCGCGAACAGCTGCTCGAGAATCTGCAGGAAGGCCTGATCCTCAAGGGCATCGTCAAGAACCTGACCGATTACGGCGCGTTCGTCGATCTCGGCGGCATCGACGGCCTGCTGCACATCACCGACATGGCCTGGCGGCGCGTCAAGCATCCGTCCGAAGTGGTCGAAGTCGGCGACGAAATCGAAGTCAAGGTGCTCAAGTTCGACCGCGAGCGCAACCGCGTGTCGCTGGGCCTGAAGCAGCTCGGCGAGGATCCGTGGGTCGGCATCGAGCGTCGCTACCCGATCGGTGCGCGCCTGTTCGGCCGCGTGACGAACCTGGCCGAATACGGCTGCTTCGTAGAGATCGAAGAGGGCGTCGAAGGCCTGGTCCACGTGTCCGAAATGGACTGGACCAACAAGAACGTCAACCCGGCCAAGGTCGTCCAGGTGGGCGACGAAGTCGAGGTCATGGTACTCGACATCGACGGTGACCGCCGCCGCATTTCGCTCGGCATGAAGCAGTGCCTGGCGAATCCGTGGGACGAGTTCGCGGCGATGCACAACAAGGGCGACCGCATCGTCGGCTCGATCAAGTCGATCACCGACTTCGGTATCTTCATCGGCCTCGACGGCGGCATCGACGGGCTGGTGCATCTGTCCGACCTGTCCTGGGATATCACGGGCGAGGAAGCGGTGCGCAACTTCAAGAAGGGCGACGAAGTCGAAGCCGTCGTGCTGGCGGTCGACGCCGAGCGCGAGCGCATCTCGCTGGGCGTCAAGCAGCTTGAGAAGGACCCGCTGTCGAATTTCCTCGCGGCGCATCCGAAGGGCAGCATCGTCACCGGGACCGTGAAAACGGTCGACGCCAAGGGCGCGGTGGTCGATCTGGCAGAAGGCATCGAAGGTTATCTGCGTGCTTCCGAGCTGTCGCGTGATCGCGTCGAAGATGCCCGCAGCGTGCTGAGCGAAGGCCAGGAAGTCGAAGCCAAGTTCATTGGCGTCGATCGCAAGAGCCGGTCGATCAGCATCTCGATCAAGGCGAAAGACCTCCACGAGGAGGCGCAGGCGATCGACGAGTACAGCAGCAGGGCATCGGCGGGTACGACCACGCTTGGGGACCTGCTCAAGGAAAAAATCGGCGGCGACGAAGAAAGCTGATTCGTTCGTCGGCGATTCATACGGCTGGCGCTGCCGAGGCCGGCAGCGCCAGCACTATTAAAGATCAGGGTGGCGTCAGTTCATGACCAAGTCCGAATTGATTGAGTTCATGTCTCGTGAACAGCCTCATCTTCCGCCCAAGGACATTGAACTCGCGGTGAAGATGATCATCGAGCAGATGGGTTCGGCGCTGACCCAGGGCCGGCGCATCGAAATTCGCGGGTTTGGCAGCTTCTCGTTGCACTTCCGGCCGCCGCGTATGGGGCGTAATCCCAAGACCGGCGACTCGGTGGCGCTGCCGGGCAAGCATGTACCGCACTTCAAACCCGGCAAGGATCTTCGCCAGCGGGTTGATTTTCAGAAGGCTCCGCCGGCAATGGAAACCGCTCGGCAGCGCACGTCGGTGGCCAGCTGACATTTGAGCCGGTTTATCCGCAGCCGCGGTAACGCCTGTTCAATGGCTGGTCGATAGCCGGAGGGTTCCATGGTGGTGCGGTTTCTGACATTCCTTTTTGCTGTCATCGTTTTTGTTATCGGGTTGTTGTTCGCGTTGCGTAATGCCGCGCCGGTCAGCCTGGATTACATCTGGGGAACCATTCATACGCCGCTTTCTTACGTCGCTCTCGGCGGGTGTATAGTGGGCCTCGTTCTCGGCTTCATTGGCTGCTCGGCGACCATGGTTCGTTTGCGGCGCGACAATCGGAAACTCCGTCAGAAGGCACGCGAAGCTCAGGCGGAGGTGACGAGTCTGCGCAAGGCGCCTCTTACAGATGCCCATTGAAGGCCTGATCGGTCTCTTTGTACTGGTGCTGGCGGCCATGGCGGCCGGCTGGCTGCTGGCGCGCTGGGGGCGAGGCTCGAAGCTCCAGAACGCAATCCCGTTCCCGCGGGTCGAGTATTTCAAGGGTCTCAACTTCCTGCTTAATGAGCAGCCCGACAAGGCGATTGAAGTTTTCATTCGCATGGTCGAGGTCGATTCGGAAACGGTCGAGACGCATTTTGCACTCGCCAGTTTGTTTCGCCGCCGCGGCGAAGTCGACCGCGCGATCCGCCTGCACCAGAACCTGATTGCCCGCCCGAATCTCACGCGCCGGGATCGCAACCAGGCATTGCGTGAGCTGGGTGAAGACTACATGCGCGCTGGGTTGCTCGATCGCGCCGAGAGCCTGTTTCTGGAGCTTGTCGACGTCCGGCCGCACATGGAAGTCGCGCTGCGGCACCTGGTGGCCATCTACGAGCAGCAAAAGGACTGGGACCAGGCCGTCGCGATGCGGCGAAAGCTGGAAGCGGCAACTGGCGAAAACCAGAATCCCATCGTCGCACATTATTTTTGCGAGTTGGCTGCGGGTTGCCGTGACGCGGGCGACGCTCGGGGCGCGCTCAAGCTGCTGAAGCGCGCGCAGGCATTCGACCGGGACAATGTTCGCGTCGGCATTATGTTCGGCGAGCTGGCGTTGCAAACGGGCGAGCCACAGGTGGCTATGCGCCATTTTCGTCGCGCGCTTGAGAGCGACGTGATGTTTGCCATCGAGGTATTGCCACCGCTGGCGGAAACATTTCGTCAGTTGAACATGGAAGACGGGCTCGATCAGCTCGCTGGCGCGATGACCGCCCACAACCCGCGAGCCGCTGCCGAATTTGCCGTGGCAGCTATTTTGCGGCCGGAGCTGTCAACACCGGTGACGGAGCGGTGCATCAGCGAGTACATCCGCACGTCCCCGGCGCTGCAGGGGCTCCACGACATCCTCCGTGCGGTCATGAATCACGAGGCCTGTCCGCTGGGGACAGGGGACACGCATCTCGAATCGCTGCAACAGGCGTTGCGCCGCTTGTTGACCGAGGGCGCGAGTTACCGTTGCGGACAATGCGGCTACGCCGGCACCATGCTGTACTGGCAATGCCCGAGCTGTCGAACCTGGGGCAGCACCAAGCCTTTTCATGACTTTTCCCTGACTCCCCGCCGCCAGCCATCGCTGCCGACGGCCCAGGCCCCGGTGCGGATTCATAACGCGCATTAGGATTATTTGCGCGTAAAGAGCCGGATTTGCATCACCGAGCCGGCGCTGATAGGATTTGTCGCGCACAATGATCGAATCAGACCGTTCGGCTGTTTTTGGTCATCATCACGTCAAATAAAGCAAAAGGGGAAACAATGAAAAAAGCAATCATTGCCGCCATTTTGATGTCCGCCGGTCTCGCGTTCAGCGCCTTCGCCGGCCCTGTCAATGTAAATACGGCGGATGCAGCAACGATCGCCAATGAGCTTACCGGCATCGGCACAGCGAAGGCCGAGGCCATTGTTGCTTATCGTGAAGCGCACGGCCCGTTCAAATCGCTCGAGGATCTGGAAGCGGTAAAGGGCATCGGCGAGAAGACCATCGCCGACAACAAGGACAACATCCTGTTCACGGACGCCGAGAAATAGGTAAAATGGTAGCTGCCTAAAGCGGCAGCTTGCGGCGCGCTTCAGGTGTGCTGAAGCGCGCTTTTTTTATGCCTGACAATAATTTTGAAAGGATTCATTGGTGCAGAACATTCGTAAAGCTGTTTTTCCTGTCGCCGGCCTGGGCACGCGGTTTCTGCCCGCCACCAAGGCCAGCCCCAAGGAGATGCTGCCGGTCGTAGACAAGCCGTTGATTCAGTATGCCGCTGAAGAGGCCGTTGCGGCCGGCGCCAAGGTGCTGATCTTCGTTACCGGGCGCAACAAGACTTCCATTCCGGATCACTTTGACCGCGCCTACGAATTGGAGAACGAGCTGCAGCTGCGAGGCAAGGAAGCGCAACTGCGAATGGTTCAGGACATGCTGCCCGACGACGTGCAGTGCGTGTACGTGCGCCAGCCCGAGGCGCTTGGCCTCGGCCACGCGGTCCTGTGCGCCGAACCCGTGGTCGGCCGCGAGCCATTTTTCGTCGTGCTGCCGGACGATTTGATCGACGACGGCAACCGCGGTGTACTGACGCAAATGCGTGACGTGTACAACGAACGAGGCAGCAGCCTCGTCGGCGTTCAGCAGGTCAGTCGCGAGGAGACCTCAAGCTACGGGATTATTGATTCCGAACCCGCCGGAGAGCGTCTGTTCAAGATGAGCGGCATGGTGGAGAAGCCGCAGCCGGACGATGCCCCTTCCGATCTCGGCGTCGTCGGCCGTTATCTGCTGACGCCCCGCATTTTCGACCTGCTGCGGCAAACCGGCAAGGGTGCAGGCGGCGAAATCCAGCTCACCGACGCCATTGCCGCATTGCTGAACGAGGAGGCGGTGTACGGTTTTCAATTCGAAGGCACCCGGTACGACTGCGGCAACAAACTGGGCTACTTGATGGCGACAGTCAAATACGGGCTCGCGCATCCCGAACTTGGCGATGGGTTTCGGGAATTCCTGCAAAGCGTTCGGTAGAATTGGGCTATGCAAGCCTTGCCCCCCGCTCAAAATCCGTTTGTTCGCGCGCTGACACTTTTCGCCGCGGCGGTCGCCGTCGGCGTCAGCCTGCTGTTCGGCTTTGTCGCCTTTCTGATTCTGGCCAGCATGGCGCTCATTCTGGTTGCCATTGTCGCATGCCGCGTCTGGTGGTTGCGGCACAAGATTCGGCGGCACATGCAGGATCAGGCCAAGCCGCCCGCGGGCGATTTTATCGAAGGAGAGTACGAGGTCGAGGACCGGTCGGACCACACAGGCGGACGCTGAAACGTTATAATGTTGGGCTTTTCGCTCGATAAGAAGGATATTGTTTCGTGAAACCGTACCACCAGTGGCGTCCGCATCCTTGGCATGGCCTCGACATCGGCGAATCGCCTCCCGAACTCGTCAATGCGTATATCGAAATGACGCCGTTCGACCTGGTGAAATACGAGATCGACAAGGAGACGGGTTACCTGGTGGTCGATCGGCCGCAGCGCAGTTCCGCGCAGCCGCCAACGCTTTACGGCTACATTCCCCGGACTTACTGCGGCCGCCGCGTCGGCGCGCTGGGCGAAAAAGTGCTTGAGGGCGACGGCGACCCACTGGATATCTGCGTCATTTCCGAACGGCCTATTCAGCGCAGCCAGATTCTGCTGACCGCGCGAGTGGTCGGCGGCTTGCGCATGAATGACCATGGCGAAGCCGACGACAAGATTATTGCCGTTCTGGACGGCGACCACTTTTGGGGCGACGCCAAGGATCTGTCAGACGTGCCCGAGCAAATTGTCGAGCGCCTGATGCATTATTTTTATACCTACAAATGGATCCCCGGCAATGACATGGGGGTCGAGATCGAGGCACCGTACGGCCGCGAACGCGCCTGCGAAGTGATTAATGCCGCGCGGGCCGATTATCACGAAATGTTCGGCGCTGACGGGATGGGCGTGCTGCCGGGCTAGGCGGCTCAGTCGTCGCGGTTATCCCGAACCTGAACAACGCCACCTTCCACCCGGCAGGGAAAGGTAGAAATATCTTCATAGGCCGGCGGTGAGAGCACCGCTCCGGTGCGAATGCAGAATCGCGCGCCGTGGCGGGGGCATTCGATCTGGTCGTTTTCGATCACGCCGCCGGTCAACTCCCCGCCGTCGTGCGTGCAGACGTCCTCGATCGCATAGAACTCGCCGTTGACATTAATGACGGCGATTTCTATGTCCCCAAAGTCCGTGATTTTGAATTCACCCGGCTGAAAGTCGTCGGCGGGCGCGACATCAATCCAATCGCTCATAGCGGTCAGTAATACATCCCCGTTTGCAGCCGCGCCTCGTCCGACATCATGGTCTGATTCCATGGTGGGTCGAACACCAGTTCGATATCGGCTTCCGAGATCTGCGGAATCGCGAGCAGCTTGCTCCGGGCGTCTTCGACAAGAATGTCGCCCATGCCGCAGCCGGGCGCCGTCAGCGTGAGCTTGACCTCTACCCGGTAGCGGTGCGGCTCGAGTTCCACCGTCGCGCATTCGTAAACCAGGCCCAGATCGACGATGTTGATCGGGATTTCCGGATCGAAAACCGTCTTCAGCTGAGCCGTAACGGCGGCCTCGACCTCATCGCGCGACGCGTCCTCGGCAATCTCGAGCGGTTCAAGCGGCTCGTGGCCCAGCGCGTCGCCATCTTCCCCGGCAATGCGCGCCAGGCTGCCACCGGCATAGATCGTGAAGCTGCCGCCCAGAGCCTGCGTGATGGTCACCTCAGTGCCTTCCGGAATAATGACTCGATGGCCCGCTGGCACCAGCACCGCCTCGCAATCGCGCGTTAATGTGGTGCTCTCACCGCGAAACATAGTTGCCGTCTCCGTTCATTCGGTCGACGCCGCTTCGCGCTCTTCGAGCGCAGCCTGCACCGTATGCCAGCACAACGTCGCGCATTTGACGCGCGACGGG
>DASSNT010000051.1:0-4154 GCA_035701285.1 Gammaproteobacteria bacterium
GCAGAATTTACGGCGGCCCGTAAGGACCGCATCACAACCCGCTGGAATCACGGAGGGTTCCATGAAGAAAAGCTTATTGGCGCTGGCTGTTGCCGCATTCTTCATTTGCAACGGAGGTGCGCGGGGGGCGCAGAATCCCGCCGATCAGGATCTCGTCAAGCTGTCGCACAACCCGTCCTACTGGGTGATGCCGGGAAAGAATTATCACGGCACGCGATTCAGCAAGCTCGATCAGATCAACCGCAAGAACGCCGGCCATCTGCAGGTCGCCTGGACCTTCTCTACCGGTGTGCTGCGCGGCCATGAAGCCGCGCCGATCGTGGTCGGCGACACGATGTACATCATTACGCCGTGGCCGAACATCGTCTACGCGCTCGATCTCAGGCATCACGGCGCAATCAAGTGGAAATACAACCCGCACCCGTTATCGGCCGCCAAGGGTGTGGCGTGCTGCGACTGGGTGAACCGCGGCGTCGCCTATTCCCACGGCAAGATTTTCTTTAACACGCTGGACGATCACACCATCGCGCTGGACGCGGAGACTGGCAACCTGATCTGGGAAACCAAGGTCGGCGACGTCAGCAAGGGCGAAACGATGACCATGGCGCCGCTGGTCGTCAAGGACCACGTGCTGGTCGGCAACAGCGGCGGGGAACTGGGCGTGCGCGGCTGGCTCAAGGCGCTCGACGTCGATACCGGCCACGTCGACTGGACCGCTTACGCGACGGGGCCGGACGAGGACGTGCTGATCGGCAAGAATTTTCACCCGTTCTACCCGCAGGACCGCGGCGAAGATCTGGGCGCGAAAACATGGCCATCGAAGGCCGCATGGATGATCGGCGGCGGCACGTTCTGGGGCTGGATTACCTACGATCCCGAGCTCGACACCATCTACTACGGCACCGCCAACCCGGGGCCGTGGAATCCGCACCAGCGTCCCGGCCGGAACCTGTGGACCTGCACGCTGTTCGCGCGCGATCCCGACACCGGCATGGCCAAATGGGCGGTGCAGTGGAATCCGCACGACGCGTTCGATTACGACGGCATCAACGAAAACATTCTGTTCGACATCGAGATCGATGGGAAGATGCGCAAGGTGCTGGCGCATCCTGATCGCAACGGCTACATGTACCTGCAGGACCGGACTACAGGCGAAATTCTGTCGGCCCAACCGTTCATGCCGGGCGCCAACACGGTCCTGAAGGTTGACTTGAAAACGGGCGCGCCGGTTTACAACCCCGCGAAGCTGCCGAAGCTCAACACGATGGTCAAGAACATCTGTCCGGCGGCGACCGGTGGCAAAGACTGGCAGCCATCGGCGTACTCGCCGATCACGCAACTGCTCTACATCCCGCACAACAACCTGTGCCAGGACGAACTGGTAACCACCGACAGCTATATCGCCGGCACACCTTACCTTGGCGCCAAGGTCGCGATGAAAGCCGGGCCGGGCGGGTATCGCGGCGCGTTCACCGCCTGGGACCCGGTCAAGGCGAAGATCGTCTGGTCGAAGCATGAAATGTTTCCGGTCTGGACCGGCGCGCTGGTGACCGCGGGCGGCGTCGCGTTTTACGGCACGATGGATCGCTGGTTCAAGGCCGTCGACGCCAAGACCGGCAAGCTGCTGTGGAAGTTTCGGGTCGGTTCCGGCATGGCGGGCCAGCCGGTGACCTACCGCGGCCCGGACGGGCGGCAGTACATCGCCGTTCTCGCTGGCGTCGGCGGCTGGGCCGGCGCGGTGGTCGCCGGCAACCTTGACCCGCGGGACCCGTACGGCGCGTTGGGCTTCGTCGGCGCGACGCAGGACCTGCCGCAGTACACCTCGAAGGGCGGCACGTTGTACGTGTTCGCCATTCCGGAAACGGGAGATAAAAAATGATGGGTCGGAGTGTTTCTTCTGGTTCCACCCGGATTGCCAGGCAACTGCAGATCATCGGGAGCGCCATTCTCGCGCTGCTCTTTCTCGTCGCGATGCTGTCTACCGCGGCTCATGCCTCCGCGCCCCCGGCGCCATGGACCAAGCGGCCGTTGCGCGTCTGCGCCGATCCGAACGACCTGCCGTTTTCCAATCGCGCCCAGCAGGGTTTCGAAAACAAGCTGGCGCAACTGGTCGCCAGCAGAATGAACACTTACGTCGAATACGAGTGGTGGCCGCAGCGGCAGAAATTTCTCGACAACACCCTGTACGCGCACCATTGCGACGTGGTGATGGGCTGGGCGGCGCACAGCGATGCAGTGCTGACGACCAAGCCGTACTACCGGTCCGCCTACGCAATCGTGTATCGCAAGAGCGCGTCCTACGACATCCGCTCGTTGCGCGATCCGCTGCTCAGGAAACTCCAGATCGGTGTGCACGCGGTGGGCGACGACTGGTTCGACCTGCCGGGCGGCGCCGTGCTGGCCAACCGCGGGATCGTGAAGAACGTTCACGTCTATACGCTTTTTTCCAACTACGGCCGGCCCAATCCCTCGGCGGAGTTGATCGAGGCGGTAGCCAGCGGCGACGTCGATGTGGCGATCGCCTGGGGGCCGCTGGCCGGCTATTTCGCCAAGTACCAGCCGGTCGACCTGGTCGTGGTGCCGCTCGTGAACGCCCACGCGAAGCTGCCGTTCGAGTTTTCGATTTCCGCGGCGGTGCGCAAGGGCGATACCGAACTGCGCGACAAGCTGAACCGGATTCTCGAGAACAACCGCGACCAGATCAACGCGCTGCTCGCGAGCTACAACGTGCCGCTGCTGCCGCTTACGGACGCTGAACAACATTCAAAGCTGGCGGCAGCCGACTGACCGACCGGAGGGCATCATGAGGCGCTTATTTCGATCCATGTTATTGACGGCCGGCGCGGCCCTCATGGTGTCGGCGTTTGCCGCCAACGCCCAGCAGCAGAATCAGACGCAGACGCAGCAGGCAAAAAATAATCCCGCCCGGCAAAACCAGAGCGACTCGCGCCGGCAGCCGTCGGATAACGGCACCACCACACAGTCCCATTACGGACAGCATCCGCCTCACAACAACGCGGCGCAGCCGTCGCAGACAGGCTCGCGGCTGTCGCCCGAAGGCTCCGCAGCCGGTGTTCACAAGCCGACTTTCAGCCCGCCGGCGCGCAGCGGGCTTGAGCGCCTGCAGCAGGTGCCGGTCAACCGTTACAACGTCATCAGCCCAATGTCGCCCAACATCCAGAACCCGCTGGCGAACAGCAAGCAAGCAGTGATGGAAGGCAAGAAACTCTACAAGGCGATGAATTGCTCCGGCTGCCATTCGCCCGGGGGCGGCGGCGGCATGGGTCCGCCGCTGAGCGACGATGTCTGGGTTTACGGCGACACGCCCGCCGATATTTACCTGTCGATCATGCATGGCCGTCCCGGCGGCATGCCGGCCTGGGGCGGTGCGTTGCCCCCGCAGGCGATCTGGGCGCTGGTGACGTACGTCAAGACGCTGCCGCGGCCGAAGACCGGCTACAAGGTCGAGAGCAAGCTCACCGGCCCGGCCAAGCCGAATGTGCCGAAGGCCGCGGTGCCGGAAAAACGGCCGGCGCAGGGGCCGAAGGCGGACAAGGGCAGCAAAAAGCCGTCGGGAGACAACGGCTGATGAAGCGAAGCCTGCCGACCGCCGCTTTCGTCTGCACCGCTTTGCTTCTGCCAGGCGCGGCGCGGGCCGACCTGCCGATGACCTACCTCATCACCAACGGTCCCGCCGCCAACCCGCTCGCGCACCTCGGCTGGGGCTTGCTCGGCCTGTCAGTGTTCGTCGTCGTGTTCATCGCGCTGGCGGTGCTGATCGGCATGTGGCGCGGGCGCAAGCGCTGGCCTACGGACGCCGCGGGCAGGCCGAAGCTGATGCACGGCGGGCACGGGATGCCGTGGGTGGTCATCGGCGTGCCGGTGGCGATCGTGCTGCTGTTCGGCTCGGCCGTGTGGACGTTTTATACGCTGGCGGCGGTGGCTGCGCCGCCGAAGAATCCGGCCATTACGCTGGACGTGGTCGCCCATCAATGGTGGTGGGAAGTCACCTACAACAAGTACGGCCACGAGAAAATGACGTTCGAGACCGCGAACGAAATTCACGTGCCGGTCGGCCAGCCGGTGCGGGTGCGGCTGATCAGCGCGGACGTGATTCATTCGTTCTGGGTGCCGGAATTGTTCGGCAAGATGGA
>DASSNT010000052.1:0-5916 GCA_035701285.1 Gammaproteobacteria bacterium
ACGGCTCCGAAACCGGACCGGTCGAAATGGCTTCGATCGGTACGCTCGCGCAGATCGTGGACTGGGATGCGCGTGACGACGGCATGCTCGGCATCGTTGCCCGCGGCGGCGGGCGGTTCACGCTCGAGACGTCGTGGCGCCGCAAGGACGGGTTGAATATCGGTCGGATCAGCGTGTTGCCGGACGACGAAACGGCGCCATTGCCGGCTGAGTGGCGGCCGTTTGCGGCGTTGCTGCGCCGCATCCTGTCGCGCCTTGAGTCGCAGTATCACTGGAGCGACGATGATTTCGCGGAAGCCGGCTGGGTCGGCTGCCGCTTTGCCGAAGCTTTGCCACTGCCGCTCGCGCAGAAGCAGGTGCTGCTGGAAATGACTAATCCGCTGGAGCGGTTGCGGATGCTTCGCCCGCTGGTGGAGGCGGTTCGGCGGAAAGAATAAGCAGCGTCTTGCGCGGGCCGCGCACCAGCCGCGCGGCTCCATCCAGCGCCGTCGACAGCTGGTCCAGCGCCGCCTCCACCTGTCCGTCCGGCCGCGGCAGCGTCAGCAGCGGCACCCGCGTATCGGGATGATAGAGCCGCACGTGGCCAATGCTGATCGGTGCGCCTTCGGCCGTTTGCCAGCCGCTCTCCCAGAGCTGTAGCACCCATTCCGCCTGCGGCCCGGCCGGCCGAACCAGCACCAGCCGTTCGCGATGTCGCGATCTGAGCTGCGGCAGCAGCGGCAGGTCGGTTATCGGCGGGTGCGGCGCCAGCCAGTGCAGCGCGTCGGTGAGCGTCAGTGGTGGTGGTGAGCGCCAGCCGCGATTGCGCAGCGCCGCGGCGAGCGCGGCCGGATCGCCGGCGAACTGGACGTTGAGCGGCGTCGCGTCATCGTGGCTTGCATGCACCGCTGCAATATCGCGCCAGCCGCCGTTGCGCCATTCCGCCGCCGCCAGCCGCCTTGGCGGCGGCGTCTCGCCAGGCAGCAGGTCGCCCAGCGGCGTCCACAGCACTGCCAGCATGCCGACGATTACGAAGCCGGCAGCCGCGCCGCCCATCAGCACGCCGTTCGAAACGCGTCGCAGCGGTTGACGCACCCGCAATGCAATCTGCTTTGCCGCCAGCCACAACAGCCACAGGCACACTGCCAGCACGCCGATCAGCAGCATCAGCCGGCCGGCAACGGCGGTCGCCAACTCCAGCGATGCGCCGAACACCATGCCCGGGAACAGATAGATTGGCGCCCACAGCACCGACGCAATCACGTCGATGATCGTGAACCGGACGGGGCTCATGCCGGTCATGCCGGCGATCGCCGGAATCAGCGGGCGCACCGCGCCCACGAACCGCCCGAAGACGATGCTCTTGCCGCCGTGGGCGTCGAAGAACCGGGCGCCCTTGGCGTACAGCTCCGGATGGCGGTGAAACGGCCAGCCCTGCTGCAGCCGGTCGCGATAGATGTAACCGACGAGGTAGCTGGCGACGTCGCCGACAATCGCACCGGCAGCGGCCCAGATGGCGATCGGCCAGAACGCCAGGTAGCCGCTGCCGATCAGCGCGCCGATGCCGAACAGGATGAAAATCCCGGGGACCAGGTAGCCGATGACCAGCAGCGACTCGACGCAGGCGACGGCGAAGACCGCGACGCCCGCCCAGCCGGGGTTGGCGCTTACCCAGTCGAGAAGGGCATTCAGGATGTTGGTGAACACGCTGTAGTTCAGGCGAGTTGCGCGAACACCCGCGTCGCCGCGGCGACAGTGGTATCAATAATGGCGTCGTCATGCGCGCCGGATACGAAACCGGCCTCGAAGGCGGACGGCGCAAGGTAGATGCCTTCGTTGAGCATCGCATGGAAGAAGCGCGCGAACCGCTCGCGATCCGCGGCCACAACCTGTTCGTGGCGGCTGATCGCCGGCTCGCCGCTGAAGAACAGGCCGAACATGCCGCACACGTGGTTGGTGGTGAAGGCGACATCCGATTGTTCGGCGGCATCGCGCAACCCGGTGACAAGACGGTCAGTGGACGCAGCCAGCCGCGTATGAAAACCCGGTTCGGAAATGACTTCGAGCGTTGCCAGGCCAGCCGCCATCGCAACCGGATTACCGGACAGCGTGCCCGCCTGGTAGACCGGCCCGCTGGGGGCGACCTGCTCCATGATGTCGCGCCGCCCGCCGAACGCACCGACCGGCAGACCGCCGCCGATGATCTTGCCAAGCGTGGTCAGGTCCGGCGTGATGCCGTAAAGCTGTTGACCGCCGCCGGGCGCGACTCGAAACCCGGTCATGACCTCGTCGAAAATCAGCACGCTGCCGTGTGCGCTGCAGAGCTCGCGCAAGCTTTCCAGAAATCCCGGCAGCGGCGGTACGCAATTCATGTTGCCGGCGACCGGCTCGACGATGACGGCGGCGATGTTGTCGCCGGCTTCCGCAAAGGCCGCGCGCGCCGCGTCGGCATCGTTGTACGGCAGCGTCAGCGTGTATTCGGCCAGCGCGGCCGGCACGCCCGGCGAACTCGGCACGCCGAACGTCAGCGCCCCGGAGCCGGCCTTGACCAGCAGCGAGTCGGAATGGCCGTGGTAGCCGCCTTCGAATTTAATGATCCGGTCGCGGCCGGTGAATGCGCGTGCCAGGCGGATTGCGCTCATCGTCGCCTCGGTGCCGGAGTTGACCATCCGCAGCAACTCGATCGACGGCATCATCGAGATGACCTTTTCCGCCACCCGCGTTTCCAGCGTCGTCGGCGCGCCGAAGCTCAAACCGTGATCGATTACCGCGTGCACGGCTTGAAGCACGCGCGGGTGCGAGTGGCCGGCGATCATCGGCCCCCACGAGCCGATATAGTCGATGTAGCGCTCGCCGGTTTCGTCGTAGATATAGGGCCCTTCGGCGCGGGCGATGAAGCGCGGCGCGCCGCCGACGCTGCCGAATGCGCGTACCGGCGAATTGACGCCGCCGGGAATGAAACGTTTGGCCTGTTCGAAGAAGTCTTCCGTCATGGCAATTCCGGAATTTGGGCAACCGGCATGTTAACCGAAACGAGCGGGCGATACATGACGAATGTAATAGTGAATGCCTGACAGATGAGCCTTCCCCGGCATTGCGGCGCCGCGTATATTGGCGCCCATGAAATACCTCGGGCTGATCGTCAGCGGGTTAAAAAGAAAAAAGCTGCGCACCCTGTTCACGTTCCTGTCGGTGCTGGTGGCGTTCCTGCTGTTCGGCCTGCTGGCCGCGACCCGGCAGGCATTTACCGGCGGCACCAGCGTGGCTGGTCAGCACCGGCTGGTGACGATGAGCAAGGTCTCGCTGACGCAGAGCCTGCCGCTGGCCTATCTGAATCGTATCGAAGCGGTCCCCGGCGTTGAGGAAGTGACCTACGAGATCTGGTTCGGCGGCTATTATCAGGATCCGAAACAGTCGGTATTTTCATTCGCGGTCAAAGCCAGCAACTACTTCGACGTGTTTTCCGAACTGCGCGTACCGCGGGCGCAGTTGCAGGCCTGGGAAGCCGACCGCACCGGCGCGATGGTCGGCGCCTCGCTGGCGCGTCGCTTTGGCTGGAAAGTCGGCGACCGCATCCCGCTGCAATCGAATATCTGGCGTGACGAGAACGGCAACAATGCCTGGACACTGACCATCGACGGCATCTATTCAGCCGGCAACGGCAACGACCAGGCGCTGTTTCTGCACTACCAGTACTGGAACGAACGCAGTGTGTTCGAGCAGGACATGACCAGCCTCTATCTGCTGAGGGTTGCGCGTGGCGCCAACATGGCGGCCATCTCCGGGAAGATCGATTCGCTGTTCGCGAATTCGCCGCACGAAACCCGTACCTCAACCGAGCAGGCGTTCGTGCAGAATTTTGCCGACCAGCTCGGCGATATCGGCGCAATCGTCACCGCGATTGTCGGCGCCGTGTTCTTTGGCATGTTGCTGGTGACCGCGAACACCATGGCTCGCGCGATACGCGAGCGCACATCCGAACTGGCGGTGATGAAAGCGCTGGGCTTTACCCGCGCGGCGATCGTCGTGCTTGTCGTCGGCGAGTCGATCGCGCTGACGGCGGCGGGCGGCCTGATCGGCCTCGGACTCGCCTGGCTGCTGGCAGCCGGCATCGGCGAGAAGCTTGCGCAATATGTGCCCGGCTTCGGGATTTCCACGGCCGGCGTGCTGGTGGGCGTCGGCTTCATTATTCTGCTGGGATTGCTGTCGGCGGTGATGCCGTGTGCGCAGGTGCTGCGCATGAACATGGTCAGCGCATTGAGAAAGGCATGAGCATGTTGACGCAATTGTGGGCAGTAAGTTTGCTGAATCTGCGCAACCTGCCGGCGCGGCTCGACACCGCGCTGGTCGCGCTGATCGGTTTTGCGGGCGTGGTGGCAGTGCTGGTCGGCGTACTGTCGATCAAGGCGGGCTTTCAAGCGACGCTGGCGGGCAGCGGCCAGAAGGACGTCGCGATCGTGCTGCGCGGCGGCGCCGCCACCGAGATCAACAGCGTCCTGCTGCACGACGACGTGATGGCCATCGGCGCCGCGCCGGGCATCGCCGCCGGTGCGCAGGGGCCGGTGCTGTCGCCGGAGCTGCTGGTGCTGATAAATCGTATCAAACGGGGCAGCAGTGTCGAGGCGAACGTGCCGTTTCGGGGCGTGACGATGGATGCGCTCAAGGTGCATCCGCGCGTGCATATCGTCGCCGGCCGCCTGTTCAGGCCCGGCTTGAACGAAGTGGTCGTCGGGCAGGGCGCGGCGAACGAGTTTCAGGGCCTGCAGCTCGGCTCGACGTTCAAGTCCGGACGCTTTACCTGGCACGTCGTCGGCATCATGGCCGGCGGCGGGATTCACGAATCGGAAATCTGGACCGATCTCAACGCGCTGCAACAGGCCTATCAGCGCGGCAATTCGGTCGAGTCCGTATACGTAAAGCTTGAGTCGCCCGCGGCCTTCGGCCAGTTCAAGGCGGCGGTGAGCAGCGACCCACGCCTCACCGTCAGCGTCAAGCGCGAGCCCGAGTATTACGCTGAGCAGTCCCGCGTGCTTACCGTGCTGATCGGCGTGGCCGGCAGCGCAATCGCGTTGTTGATGGGCATTGGCGCGATATTCGGCGCGATCAACACGATGTACACGATTGTCTCCGACCGCGGCCGCGAAATCGCGACTTTGCGCGCGCTCGGTTTCGGCCGCTCGGCCGTCCTGAGCTCGGTGCTGCTGGAAGGTACGCTGCTAGGCCTGGCGGGCGGCGCATTGGGTGGTTTGGTCGCCTACCTGGCGTTCAATGGCTTTCAGGCAAGCACGGTCAACCAGTTCAGCCAGGTCGTGTTCGAGTTCGCGGTGACGCCGGGGCTGATCGGCGCCGGTATCGTTTACGCGCTCATCATGGGCTTTGTGGGCGGACTGCTGCCAGCGATTCGCGCCGCGCGCACGCCCGTCGCCACCGCGATCCGGCAGCTTTGACTCTCACGTTCTCAGGCGGCTACTGATCTTCATTCTGGCCGCTGCAGTCGCCGATGCGCCGGCCGCTCATTTCCGTCGATAACGTCATCCGTTGCGCGCCGGTCATTTTCATCGTCATGTGGCCTTTATAGGTTGTCGGGCTGGTAAACACGTAGTCCATGACGGTGTCGACATGGGTCCCTTCGTCGTCGCCCGCCGCCTCGAAATGCAGTCGGCTGCCGTCCACGCTGAAAGCCTTGATGGTCGCGTGCGACTCTGAATTCTGCATCTGGCCGACGATATTCTTTTTGAAGTTGGCGATCTTTTCCGCGGTCACGCACTCTTTGCTTTTTCGCGGCGGCATACTTTGCGTGCCCGGCATGTCGGAGCGGTACGTCGTCTCCCAAAGGCCGGGCTTCATCAGGCCCGTCAGATCGCCGTCGTCGGCGGCACAGGCGTTGGGCGCCAGTCCCGTTGAAGAGAGAATCAGGCAGCAAGCCAGGATTAGTAC
>DASSNT010000053.1:0-37935 GCA_035701285.1 Gammaproteobacteria bacterium
GCTATATACGGACGGGATAACCGCTGAAAGCATCTAAGCGGGAAGCCCACCCCAAGATGAGATCTCCCTGGACCCTTGAGGTCCCTAAAGGCCCGTCGAAGACTACGACGTTGATAGGCTGGGTGTGGAAGCGCAGTAATGTGTGAAGCTAACCAGTACTAATTGGCCGTGAGGCTTGACCATATAACCCCAAGCGGTTTGTTTGGGAACAATACTGTCGTCGTTTCAGGCGGCATGCGATCAGAGTCAACAACATTCTGAATTCTTTGTGTAGGAGCGGCGCCGGCCGCGATTAATTGAATCGCGAGCAACGCTCGCTCCTGCAGCCGGTTTGCCTGGCGGCCATAGCGAGTGGGAACCACCCGATCCCATCCCGAACTCGGAAGTGAAACTGCTCAGCGCCGATGATAGTGTGGGGTCTCCCCATGTGAAAGTAGGACACTGCCAGGCATTTAAATCAAAGCCTCTCACGCCAATCGCGCGTGAGAGGCTTTTTTTATTTTAGCTCGAACCAAACTTCGAGATGATCTGATCTGCAGCGTCGGCCAAGTCGTCCGCCACAATGAGCGGCTGCTCAAATGTCGACAACCAGACTTGTCCGGGACGTCGCAAAAATGTGCCGCCGCAGCCGGCATGCATGGCGCCTAGAACATCCCAGTCATGCGCGGCAATCATCATCAGGTCGCCAATCGCCATATCCAGTTCCTGCGCGGCCATCTGATACGGCTCCGGCGCCGGCTTATATCGCCTCGACGGCTCCACCGACATGATCTTGTCGAATAGCGGCGCCAACTCCGAGCGTTCCATTTGCTGGCGGACGCTGTCCGGCGCCGAGTTGGTCAGCACAGCCAAGCGGAAGCCTGCGTCCTTCAACCGCGACAAGGCCGCTTTCACCTCCGGATACGGCGGCAGCTTCCCAACAAGACCGATAATGTCTTGCTTTGTCGTCGCTGCCAACCGGATCTCTCGCTCCGCGGCGACCTTGTCCAACGCGGCATCGGCGAGCGTGCTGAAGTCGCTGTAGCCGCCGGCCAGACTTATGGCCATGGACGTGCGCAGCAGTTCGTCAAGCCACAGCTGGCGGCCTGTCGCCGTGCCAAAAGCCTCCTCGAACTTCGGATCGAGCACACTCAAATCGAGCAGAGTACCGTTAGAATCGAAAACGAGTGCAGGCTGTACAGACATCGGACCTTACCGTTTGCGTGAATCAGTACTATCCTCCACGCGTCTACTGTGGCCGCAATCCGGGTGATTGCGTAAACTATCCGCCCGCGACCTTCAACAGATATTCCATGCACGAGCGACAGACAACCAATACGGTGTTGATGATTCGACCCGCCCGGTTCCGTTCCAATCCACAGACCGCGGCAAGCAATGCCTTTCAGCAGGCGGACGCCGATCACGATGCCGCCGCCGTCCAACAGCTGGCGGAGCAGGAGTTCGAGGCGCTGGCGAACGCATTAAAGAATGCCGGCGTTAATGTGCTCATCTATGCCGACACGCCGTCGCCGGACAAGCCGGATGCCGTGTTCCCGAATAACTGGCTCAGCACCCATGCCGATGGCTCCGTCGTGCTTTACCCCATGCAGGCCGGGAACCGGCGGATCGAACGCCGCCCCGACATCGTCGCGAACCTCGCGGCAGCCAATGGCTTCAACGTCGGCAGCACGATCGACCTGTCGGATGCCGAGCAGCAGGAAGCGTTTCTCGAAGGCACCGGCAGCATGGTGCTGGACCGGGCCAACCGCATCGTCTACGCCTGCCTGTCGCCACGTACCCACCGCAGCACGCTCGAACGCTGGTGTACGCATTTCAGTTATGAAGCTGTAACCTTCTCGGCGCTCAGCAACGGCCAGCCGATCTACCATACCAACGTCATGATGAGTGTCGGCGAGCGCCAGGCGATTGTCTGCCTTGCATCCATCCAATCGGATGGCGAACGGGAACAGGTGCGCTCGCGGCTCGAGGCGACAGGGCACGAAATCGTCGACATCACGCCGGCGCAGATGAACGCATTCGCCGGCAACATGCTCGAGCTGACGAGCGCCGACGGCCGCGCCGTCATCGTCATGAGCCAGCGGGCGTACGATTCGCTCGACGACGCGCAGCGAGCGCAAATCAGCCGACACGCACGCATCGTCAGCGTACCGATTACCACCATCGAAGATCATGCCGGCGGCGGCGTCCGCTGCATGCTGGCGGAAATCTTTTTGCCACGGGATTAGCCATGGACAAGTCACTGCAGGAAACCTACGCTCCCCACAATGCCTGTTTCGGCTGCGGGCCCTCGAACGAAAAAGGGCTGCGGATTCGCAGTTTTCCGGAGGGCGACGAGGTGGTCGCCGAGTGGCGGCCGGCCTCTCACCACGAGGCTTTCCCCGGCGTGCTGAACGGCGGCATCATCGGCTCGCTGCTCGACTGCCATTCCAACTGGACCGCCGCATGGAGCCTGATGCGTCGCGCGGGTGAGGAACGCCCGCCTTGCACTGTCACCGCCGACTACAGCATCAAGCTGCTCCGGCCGACGCCGACGGACCAGCCGCTGCACCTTCGCGCCCGGGTGGCCGATATCGCCGACGACCGCGCGACCATCGACGCCGAGTTATCCGCCGGCGGCAAAGTCTGCGCGACCTGCCGCGGCACATTCATGGCCGTCAAGCCCGGACATCCGGCTTATCATCGTTGGTAATCGGTGAAGGATCATAGCTGCATGGACGCAGTCACCAGGGAAGCACTACTGCGCGCGGCCGTAGCCGCCCCGTCGGCCGACAACTCGCAACCCTGGCTCTTCCACTGGGAGGGCGATCAGCTCGATCTGGGGATTGATCCCCGCCGCTCCGGCGGGGTTTCAGATGCCCGTCACGTCCTCAGCGACCTTGCGGTTGGCGCTTGCCTGGAGAATATCCTCATCGGCGGCCGCTCGCTCGGTTACGACGCCGACGTCCAGTTCTTTGTCACGAACGACGAACTGTGGCCCGTCCGACTGAACTGGCACAAGGTCGAACCCACGGATGAGGCTTTGGCTGGGGCCATTGCCGAGCGGCACACCGACCGCCGCTTCCCGTGGCGCGGACCATTCATCGCAGAGGATCGGGTGCGACTCGCTGAGCAGGCCGCGCGGGTTGATGCGCGTTTGCAATGGCTGGACGAGAAGGCCACCCGGCGACAGGCCTCGCGCATTCTTCACCGGGCGGAAACGTTGAGGTTCAAGAGTCCGCGACTGCACGCGGAACTCTTTTCGAGCGTTCGCTTCGACGCCGGCTGGAATGCCGTCGTTCCTGAAGGACTGTCGCCCGCGGCGTTAGCCGTTGAAGCGCCGGCAAAGCCCCTCTTCCAGGCGCTGCGCAAGCCCGCCGTGATGTCCGCCTTCAATCGGCTCGGCGCGGCCCAGCTGCTCGGCTTCCGTTCGGCTGTCCTGCCGGCCCGCCTGTCTCCCGGCCTCTGTCTGCTTGCGACTGGCGGAACGGAGCGGCGTCATATCATCAGCGCCGGTCGCGCGCTGGAGCGCGTATGGCTGGAGGCCACCTGCCGGGGACTGGCTCTGCAGCCCTTTGCCGCCGCGGGCATCATGGCGCTCGGCTTCCTGTTCGTCGAGCCCGAGCTGCGGGCCGATGTTGCCGGGCTACAGGCGGCAATGCGCAACCTGTGCCCCGATGCGCATGGCATCCTTTTCCTGCGGCTGGGGCGAACTCGTTCGCCTGTTCGTTGGCGTAGCGGCCGCCGGAAAGAAGCCGACGGCGCGGTGTCGGAATCCTTTACAGTCTGACCTGCCAAGCGGGCAGAAGCGGCTCCTTTTGCACATCATTTCTGCGTATAGCGGCGCCGAATCAAAGGCTTACGCTCACTGCAATCAGCTTGGCATGCATTTTGCTTCCTATACAGGTGCAAGGACACAAACACGCATTCAAAGGAGAATGACATGCGACACTTAAAAACAGCAGCAATTTTGACTGGCGCTATCGGCGGCGCATTGCTGATGGCGGGCCAGGCAGTCGCCGATCCGATTACCGTCGACGGCATCACCTTCGAAGAAGGCGCGATCTTCCAGAGCGCGCAGCTTTACGAAGACATGGTGCAGGCGCCGGGCGACATGCTGAGCGGCTTTGGCAGGATCGACTCCATTAACGGCAACATCGACTATTGCGCAAACGGTGGGGCCGGTAGCTGTGAGTTGACCTTCAGCTTCAGCGGCTATGAGACGACTTTCCTCGATGCCGACGAGGCGCACTTCACCGGCGGTGTGGTTCAGTTCTATGCGGACGGAAGTGCCAACTTCGACCCGAGCAACGGCGCGACGGCGACTGACGGCACGCTGTTCCTCGACACGGTCGGCCACACGTTCATGGGCACTGACGGCAGCACCGGCACGCTGCTCGCGAGCGCGAAGACCGGCGACTTCACCACCAGCCAGTTCCAGGGCCATGGCTCCGGTCTGCTGGACGTAGTCGGTGGCGACGCGATGGCGTACTTCGACAGCAACATCTTCGATGACCACATCGATGGTACCGAGGGTGCTGACCTGCAGTTCATCAGCGACTTCTCGCCGAACTCCTGCGAAAACACCGGCACCAACCAGCCGATTTGCGGTTCGGGCACGCTCAAGGGTAGCGTTACCGCTGTTCCGGAGCCGAGCACGCTGGGCCTGATGGGCTTGGGTCTGCTGGGACTGGGCTTTGCCACCCGTCGCCGTCGCCGCGGCTAATAAGTAACAGCCCGACGAGGGCTTAGGCAAACAGGCGCCGCTCCAACTATGTGGAGCGGCGCTTTTTTTTTGTGAATCTGTCGAAATTTCTTACAGCCAATTCCGCCCTTGACGTGACCCCTTTCACACAACTGTTCAAGCCGTGAGTCATAACACCGCGTATTTGGGACGGTCGGAGCGGTGCCGTCGATTGACTTTACAGCCGAGCCCTCGATCCGGAGATAACCCTCTCCGAGATCGGCGCAGAATATGAAAAGCAAAACTATCCTCGTAAAACCATGAACTTACGTAATTTTATTGACAAACGCGTGGGCCTGGCACGGCTCTTGCTACGTATCGGGTTGCAAGGACACGAAGTTACTAATCATGCTTGAACAGGAGAATGAGATGCGAAACATCAAGAAAGCGGCAATATTGACCGGCGCAGTCGGCGGCGCCCTGCTCCTGGCCGGCCAGGCGGTGGCCGACCCGGTCACGGTGGACGGTATCCAGTGGCAGAAGGGCGCAATTTTCCAAAGTGCGCAGCTATACGAAAATTTCGTCAGCCAGAGCGGGGACGAACTCAGCGGCTTCGGTCGGATTGACGCCATTAACGGCGGCATCGACTATTGCGCAAATGGCGGCCCCGGTAGCTGTGAGCTCACCTTCAGCTTCAGCGGCTATATGGCACAGGATTTCTCGATGAACCAGGTGACATTCACCGGGGGCGTCGTCACCTTCTATGCCGACTCAAGCCCCAACTTCGACCCGAGTAACGGCGCCACCGCGACCGATGGTGCGCTCTTCCTCGACACGGTGGGTCACACCTTCACGGGCACCGACGGCCGCACGGGAACGTTACTGGCGAGCGCGCGGACCGGCGACTTCACGAGTGACCAGTTCCAGGGGCATGGCGCGGGTTTACTTGACGTCGTTGGCGGCGACGCCATGGCGTTTTTCGACAGCAATGTCTTTAACGACCACATCGATGGCACCGAGGGCGCGGACCTGCAGTTCATCAGCGATTTCTCGCCGAACTCCTGTGAGAACACCGGTACCAGCCAGCCGATCTGCGGCTCCGGCACCTTGAAGGCCGAAGCGTCATCCGGCGGACCGGTGAGCGTTCCGGAACCGGGCGCTCTTGGCCTGATGGGTCTCGGCTTGCTCGGTATCGGCTTCGCCACCCGTCGTCGCCGTCGTCGCTGATTCAGTCGACGAGCAGGCAAAAAAAAACGCCGCCCCGAGGGCGGCGTTTTTTTTGCTTCAGTGGAAGCTTAGCGGCGCCGTTGCCGACTCACCGCAAAGGCGATCAGGCTCAACAGTGTCAGGCCGAGCGGACCGCCCGCACCGCCGCCGCCGCCGTCGCCGCCACCATTCGTACCGGGACCGGACCCGCCGCCTTTGACGGTAACCGACACGGTCGCCGTGTTGGAGCTAAGCGACCCGTCGCTGGCCCGGTACGTGAAGCTGTCGGCGCCGCTGTAGTTGTCGTCGGCGGTGTAGGTGAATTTGCCACCGTTAACCGTTACGGTGCCGTGCGCCGGCTTGTCGACAACCTTATAAGTCAAGGCATCGCCGTTCTGATCCGAGCCTGCAAATGCCTTGCTCACGCTTTGGCCCTGATTGACGGCGATACTCATGTTCCGAGCGGTCGGCGCCGCCTCGCCCTGGGGCATCACGGTGAGGCTATCGCTGCCGCCGTTGGCCACCACCAGGTCCATGCTGCCGTCGCCATTGACGTCGGCCGCTGTGATACCCAGTGGATTGGCTCCGGCCAAAAATTCGACATGATCATTGAATGTGCCGTCGCCATTGCCGGACAGAACGCTGGCACTGCTGCCGGATCCATTGGCAGTGGCTACATCGATGTGGTCATCATCATTGTAGTCCAGGAGTACGAGATCGAAGGGCACGGTCCCCGTGGGGAAAAAATCCGGCTCGCCCACGGCGCCGGTGCCGTCACCCGGAAAGACGGCGATGTTGCTGCTGCCGCGGTTGGCGACGACGACATCCGCATCGCCGTCTTCATTAACATCGCCTATGGCTATGGCTTGCGGAGAGCTGGCTTGATTCTCTTCCTCCGCGGTCGAATAGTTTTTCGCCGTGTCAAAGCCGTTGCCATTGTTAATCAAGATGCTGATGCTTGAAGCAGCATAATCCGCCACCGCGATGTCGGCTCTCTTGTCGCCGTTCAAGTCACCGACAGCGACGTCCACCGGCCCGGCGGCCGTGCGGTAATCGGTCTTGGCGCCGAAGGTGCCATCGCTGCTGCCTGGCAGGACGCTGACGCTGCCGTACGGGCTGGCCTTGGTCGGAGTGATGTCGTTGGCCACGACCAGATCGGGAACGCCGTCGCCGGTGACATCGTCAAGCGCGATCGAGATGGGCAGGTCGCCAGTGGTATAGGGAACCGGTGTTCCAAACTTTCCGCTCCCGTTATTGAGCAACACGCTTACTGTATCCGATGCGTTGTTCGGCGTGAGAACGTCGACCCTGTCGTCGCCATTCACGTCTGCCAGGAGGACGCTGTTGGGCGTAGCCCCGGCAGGATATTGTGTTCCGTCCAGGAAGCCGCCCTTGCCGTTATTGAGAAATACGCTGATCGTGTACGACGTCGCCGTCTCGGACGGATCGCTATCGCCAAAGTTGGACGCCACGATATCGATTTTGCCGTCTCCATTGACGTCTGCGGCGCCGACGCCGGCAGGGTCGTTGCCCGTTGACAGGGTGATGTGCGACTGAAGCGTGCCATTGCCGCGGCCGGCGAGCAGCGTCATGTCCGTGCCGTTGGAATTCGCGGTTATCAGATCGGTCTTGCCGTCCCCGTCAAAATCGGCGGTGGAAATGAAGAAAGGGCTGTAGCCGGTGTCGTAGTCTACGTGCTGCTTGAACGTGCCGTCGCCCTGGGCCACCAGAACGCTCACCGAGCTGGCGTTGGGATCGAAATTTGCCGCGATGATGTCGCCGGTATCGTCGCCATCCAGGTCGGCGATGGCGACCGCCCCTGTTTCGGACGTGGTATCGAGCAAAATCGGCGTGGCCGCAAAGGTGCCATTACCGGCGCCGGCCAGTACGCTGACGCCCGGCTCGCCGGAGTCGCCATTGGCCACGACGGCATCGGCCTTGCCGTCGCCGGTGACGTCGCCGACCGCCAGCGCGGTTGCCGCAACGCCGGCCGGAAAGCTCTTCGCGGCGCCGAAACCGCCCTTGCCGTCGCCAGGCAGAACGCTGACCGACTGCGACGCGCCGTTGGAGGTGACGACGTCCGCGTCGCCGTCGCCGTTAACATCAACCAGAGCCACCGAATTGACTCCGTCGGCGGCGGGAAACACTTTGGGGGCTTTCAGGCTGCCGTCGCCGTTACCGAGAAACAGGCTGACATTGCCGGAGCCGATGTCGGCAGTGACAACGTCGGCGTTGCCGTCGCCGTTCACGTCGGCGCTCGCGACGCCCGTTGCGATGGCGCCGATGCTGCTCGACTTGCCGGCCTCGAAAGTGCCGTCACCCTGGTTCAGCAGGACGCCGACGGTGCTGGGCGCGGTGCCGGCCGCGCGGGTAACGACGACAATGTCCGGCGCGTCGTCGCCGTTCATGTCCGCGGCTGTCACCGCACGCGGAGTCAGTTTGTCATCCGCATCCAACTGGTAGTCCTCGCGACTGTAGAGACCGGCGCCCTGGCCGAGCAGGACGCTGACCTTGCCGCCGCGATAACCGGCGACTGCGATATCCATGATCCCGTCGCCGTTGAAGTCGGCGGCAGTGCTCGACGTGGGGCCGCCGGCCACCGCGATTACTGGTTGCGGATACAGGGTGCTGGCGTATGCCGTGCCGCCGATAAGGCAGGCCGCACAGGTCAGCGAAGAAAGCAGATACGGAGAAAGCCGGGAGCGGTCCCGGGCGCGGATTGGAATTTGCATGTTGCCACCCTTCCTTGGTCGTTTAATTTCCTTCCTGGACGCGCACCTTCAGCTCGGCCAAAGAGGCGCTTGCGTTAAGTTACTTCAAAAGAAGAAGGATGGCAATCAAATGCAGCGCGGGGAAACCCTACCGCTCATTCCGATAAACGACCGCTTGTCCTTGCTCTGCGCGGGCAAAGGGAAAACCGCGAACCACGTCACAGAACACGCGGCAACTGAGGCAGTACCTTGGGGCCGTAGGCAAACACCCTTGTGGACTTTTTACTAATGAGTGGAACCCTTGCAGCGGCCCCGGCCGTCTTACAAACCGCCTTCGACTACGATACCGCATTTTCGCGCACGATCGGCTGGGTGACGTCCGCCGAGCAGCAGCAACTCCGCGGCAAACGGGTCGCGATCGCCGGTATGGGAGGCGTGGGCGGCAGCCACATGCTCACTCTGACCCGTCTGGGCGTGCAATCGTTCCACGTTGCCGACTTCGACACCTTCGATATCGCCAACATGAACCGCCAGGCCGGCGCGTTTCAGTCCACGCTGGGTCAGCCCAAGGTCGACGTCATGACGGCGATGGCGCGGGACGTGAATCCCGCATTGGAGGTCCAGCGCTTTGCCCAGGGCGTCACGCTTGAGAACCTCGACGAATTCCTCGACGGAGTCGACTTGTATATCGACGGGCTCGACTTTTTCGTGCTCGGTTTGCGCGCGGCCGTGTTCGCCCGCTGCGCGGAGCTCGGAATTCCCGCGATCACGGCCGCTCCGCTGGGCATGGGCGCCGCGTTCCTCGCTTTTATACCCGGTCAGATGACGTTTGAACAGTATTTTCGCCTCGAAGGCCAGTCACCGGACGAGCAGCAGCTGCGCTTCCTGGTGGGCCTCGCCCCGGCGGCGCTGCATCAGACGTATCTGGTCGATCCATCGGCGGTGGATATCGAAAATCGCCGCGGTCCGTCGACGCCGATGTCCTGCCAGATGTGCGCCGGCATCGCCGGCACGCAAGCCTTAAAAATTCTGCTCGGGCGCGGCAAGGTCGTTGCCGCACCTTTCGGCCTGCATTTCGATGCCTACCGGAACAAGTTGGTCCGTACCTGGCGTCCCGGAGGCAACAACAATCCTCTGCAGCGGCTGATCCTGAGCATCGCTCGCCGCCGCTTCCTCGGCAAACGCCCGTGAATTGGCCGGGAGCAAATCTTATACAAGCGTTGCGGCTGACAAGCGGCGCTACCGGAGGTCGCCTCGTCGGCGTTCGAACGGCGAGCCCTTAAAAACTCAAATCGCGTCCAGCACGAAGCTGTGACGTTCCAATTTTTTCTGCATCGCATCATCAACGATTGAGCTGTGGTGACAAGGCCCTTGCGGCCATCAGCAACAAACCTGGGAGACTCCCTATGGAGATCCGCGACAACCTGATCAGCGAAGCGCGCGCTGTGCGGCGCGAAGACGATGCGCAGTTGAAAACGGACGGGGCAGTTTTTGCCGCGGCCAATACGCTCTACCACGTTGAATCGGCGTGGCAGCTTGTTTATGAACGTTATCTGGCCGCGGGGTTTATCGCTCCCAATCCATGCCGGATTCACACCAGCCTGTGCGCGATGCATAACGACACCTGCGTTGTGTCCGGCCGACAGGACGATCGCGTGACGTCGACGATGACGATGCTGGCGGACGGCAACGAGGGCCTGTCGCTGGACAGCGTATATCATCGTGAGCTGACAGCGCTTCGTACCAACGGCCGGCGCCTGCTCGAGGTGGGTCAGCTGGTGGCGGACAGCAGCGCCAACGTCGGCCGCGACATGAACACGCTGTTCGAGTTGATGAAGTGGGGCGTGTATTACGCGCTGCATCTCGATATCACCGACATCGTCATCGGCGTGCATCCGCACCACGCACGGTTCTATTCCCGTTGCTTTGCGTTCGAGCAGTTCGGCCCGGAGAAGGTTTACCCGGCGGTCCGCAACAAGCCGGTCGTCCTCCTGCGGCTGCGCGTGAACGAGCAGCTCGCTTTGCAGATGCTGCCGCGCGGGCTTCGCCACGTGCGCGACAATCCGCTTTCGCCCGGAGCGTTCGCGGAACGCTACATCCTCAACCGGGATGGCTTGTCCGGCTCGTTGATCGAGAGCTTCTTCGCGCTGATGCACCCGAGCGAGCAGGCGGAACGCAAATCGGCTCCGCGACACGGCCTGCATATCGCCGGCGGCCGGATGGCGATGGCGCCGGCTTAAGACGGCGTCCACCAGGCATCCTTGCTAGAATACCGGGCTGTCGTATACACGGCAGCCCGGTTTTTTTTGTTTGTAAGGACCTCTTTATGGCGACTCGCATCCTGATGTGCCCGCCCGACCATTTCCGCGTCGGCTACGCCATCAACCCGTGGATGGAAGGCAACCAAAGCCAGGTTTCGCCGGCTGAGGCGCGGGCGCAGTGGACGGCGCTGCACGATGCGATTGCGGCGCGCGCCGAAGTGACACTGATCGAGCCTGCCGAGGCCTACCCGGACATGGTTTTCACCGCGGACGCCGGCACCGTCAGCAACGGCGTCGCCGCCGTATGCCGGTTTTACCATCCGGAGCGGCAGGGCGAGCGGCGGCTGTTCCGTCAGTGGTTCAACGAGCAGGGTCTGGAGGTTCGCGAACTGCCGGAAGGGGCCTCCTACGAAGGCGGCGACGCATGGCTCGATCCGCAGGAGCCGTGGCTGTGGGCCGGCTGCGGATTTCGCAGTAGCGTCGAAGCGCACCAGTTGGTGGGCAAGTTCCTGGACCGCGAAGTCCTGTCGCTCAAGTTGGTCGATCCGCGCTTTTATCATCTCGACACGTGCTGCTCGATACTCACCGGCGGCTATGTCATGTATTACCCCCCGGCGTTCTCCCGCGATGCGCTGGCACTGATCGAATCGCGAGTGCCGGCGGCGAAGCGGATTGTCGTCGATGACGACGATGTGCTCCGCTTCGCCTGCAACGCAGTCAATATCGATGACGCCGTGATTCTGAACGATGCTTCCGATGGACTCAAAGCGCAACTGGCCGCGGCTGGTTTCGAAGTCATCGAAGTTCCGCTGGGCGAGTTCCTCAAAGCTGGCGGCTCGGCGCGCTGTTTGACTTTGAAGGTCTAGCGCCGGATATCCGGCAGCCCTTCCAGCATCGTTCTCACCGCATCCGGCAGGGGCATGCTTCGGCCGGTCGTCGTATCGATCCACACCATCACCGCTTCGCCCAGCGCCGCCAGCTCGCCGGCTTCGGTACGGATTTCGTAATACGTTGGAATGCTCGAAGTCCCGAGCGGTCCCGCGAAGAGCCGAACCTCAATTGCCGCCGGATAGCCGATCGGCTTCTTGAACTGGCAGCTCGCCGTAACCACCACCGGTCCGCCGCGCACATCGCCGTCGCCCCAGCCGCTCTGTTCGAGCCACTCGACGCGCGCCTGTTCGAAGAACGTGAAAAAGCGGCTGTTGTTGACGTGGCCGAGCGCGTCCAGGTCGCTCCAGCGCACCTTCATCGGATAGCGGCCGGCGAATTTTCTGTCGGCAGTTGTCTGATCAGGCATGAGGGTCTGCGTTAATATGGAAGAAAGAAAAGGAGGCCGACCATGAAAGACGGTTACAAGGCACTGGAACTCGCGTCCGTTCAGCCGGGTGCGCGAATCGTTACGCCCACCCAAAGCTTACCCGAGAACGTCACGCTGCGCAGCCCGGCCATCGACGTGATGACCGATCTGGCGCGGGTGGCCGCCATTACCATTGGCCCGAACAACACGATGGATGACGCGCTTACGCGCATGAAGAACAGCGGCGTGCGGCTCCTGCTGGTATTGAACAACGAGGGCGCGACGCTCGGCCTGATCACGGCTCGCGACATCCAGGGTGAACGGCCGGTCCGCTTCATGCGCGAGCTGGGCGTGGCGCGTGAGGACGTGCTGGTGCGCGACATCATGACGCCGCGCGAAAGGCTGGAGGCGATGTGGATGCGCGACGTGCAGGTGGCGTCCGTCGGCGACATCATTGAAACGTTGAAGCGCACCGGGCGGCAGCACGCGATGGTGGTTGAGCGCACGGTCGACGGCGCGATGATTCGCGGCCTGTTTTCATCGGTGCAGATCGGCCGCCAGCTCGGCGTGCAGATTCAGCAAAGCGGCGTTGCCGGCACGTTCTCCGAACTGGAAGCTGCGCTAGCTCATTGATCCAACTCATCATCGGTGCCGTGATGATCAGCTTCTCGGCGGTGTTCGTGAAGCTGACGACGGTCGGACCGGACACGGCGGCGTTTTACCGCGTGCTGCTGGGCGGCGGCACGTTGATGGTCATCGCGCTCGTGCGTCGTGAGCGGCTTTGGCCGGGGCGTCGCGCAGCGGTGATGATCGCGGTCGCCGCGGTTTTTTTCGCGCTAGACCTGCTGTTCTGGCATCGAAGCATTCATTACGTCGGCCCCGGCATTGCCACGCTGATTCCCAATTTTCAGGTCTTCGTGCTGGCCGGCGCGGGTGTACTGTTTTTTGGCGAGCGCTGGCGCTGGCAACTCGGCGTCGCGCTGCCCGTCGCGATCCTCGGCCTGTTCCTGCTCGTGAGCGCGGACTGGAGCTCGGTGTCGAGCGGCTATCACATCGGTATCGCGCTGGGCCTGCTGACTGCTGCCGTGTACGCCGGATACATCCTGGCGCTGCGCTCGTCGCGGGTCCGTGCGGTGGGCGGTTATTCGGTGGTCGCCAGCATCGCCGCGGTGTCGCTGGCCTGCGCGGCAATGCTGGGGCCGGCAGTGGTCGCGGGCGCGCAGGAATCCTTTGCAATACCGAGCTGGCGGGACGCCGGCATCCTGCTCGCCTACGGACTGTGCGCGCAAGTGTTCGGCTGGGTGCTCATTTCCAAGAGCCTGGTGCGGCTCAACGCGTCGCAGGTCGGGCTGATCCTGCTGCTGCAGCCGGTGTTGGCATTCGTCTGGGACGTGCTGTTTTTCGGCCGCCGATTCGGTGCCGTTCAGATCGTCGGTGCTGCGATTGCCCTCGCCGCAGTCTATTTAGGCCAACAGCGATCGCAATCAACTGCGTAAGAAGCCGGCGATCGGCTGCAGCGGCTCGATTTCTTCGCAGACCAGTGTGATGCAGGCGAGCACCGGCACGGAAATGAACGCGCCGACGACTCCCCACATCCACGCGCCAACAATCAGCGCGATAAAGATCATCACCGGATTGATCTCCATGCGGCGGCCCAGCACGTGCGGTGTCACGTACTGGCCTTCCGCGGTCGTCAGCGTGACGAGAACGGCAATCGCCACCAGCGCCTTGGCGAAGCTCGTCAGGCTGATCACCGCGACGACGCTGATGACCGTCGCGCTCGCGACCGCGCCGAGATAGGGAATGTAATTGAATACCGCCACCATCGCGCCCCACAGCACCGGATCCGGCATGCCGAGGCCCCAGAGAACCAGCGCAACGAGCGTACCGAGGGCAAAGTTGATTACGGTGATGGTGAACAGGTAGCGCGAAATCAGCCCCTGCAGGCCGAAGGCGAGTTCGACCGCGCGCTCCTTCTCGCCGACGCGCGGCAATGCATGCACCACGCCGCGCAACAGGTCGCGGCCGGTCGCCAGCAAAAAGTACAGCAGCGCGATGGTTACGCTCAGGCCGTAAATGAACGTGGTCGTCCAGTGGAGCAGCTTGCTCGTCAGGTTGAATTGCAGCGCCGGCTGCCCCGCCTGCTGTTCGCTCCCGCCGCCGGACTCGCCGCCGATCAGCCCCTTGGCCTTCTGCTGCAGTTCCTGTACTTCATGCAGCGGCTTTTCCAGCCAGTGCAAATGCTTTTCGACCCGCTGCATCCCCTGCGGCGCGCGCGACACCCATTCCTGTAGCGGCTTGGCCAGGCCATAGACGCTGGCAAAGGAAATGCCGACCAGCAAAATGACGATGATGCCGCCGCCGCCCGCCGGCGGGATGCCATGTTTTTCCAGCCACTCGATCGCGCCGGAAAAGGCCACCGCAAGAAGCAGCGCCATCGCGATCGGAATCAGCACAATCGAAGCGTAGTACAGCACGGCGAGCGTCACCAGGATGCCGATCCACAGCACGCCGCCGCGCAACGAGATCAGGGTGGCGGGGCCTGAGGGCTTGCCGCCGGAGCGAATCAATTCTTTTGGCGGGGCTTTCGTATCGGGTCGTTCATCCATGCTGGACCTTCTTTTTTTGCCTGGTGTTATGCCGTCAGAAACTCGGCGACCGGATTGAGGACTTCGATTTCCTCACACAGCAGCTTGAAGGCGGCCAGCATCGGTACCGCGATAATCGCGCCGACGACGCCCCACATCCAGCCCCAGACCACGAGGGTAATGAAGATGGCCACCGGGCTCAACGCCAGGCGGCGGCCGACAACGTGCGGGGTAATGAACTGGCCCTCGAGCACCGACATGCCGAAAATCGCCGCCGGCACCAGCAAAATCGTGCCGATATGGCTGAACGTTACCAGCGCCACCAGCGCCAGGATGATGATCGCGGCGGCGGCGCCAACATAGGGCACGTAGTTGAACAACGCGATCAGCGCGCCCCACAGCACCGGGCTGGGCATGCCGATGGCCCACAGGATCAGGCCGTCGACGAACCCGAGGCACAGGTTGATCAGCGTGACGGTCATCAGGTAGCGGGAAATATGGTGCTGCACGCCGCGCGCGATCTCGACGGCGACTTTCTTGTCGCGCCACTGCGGGATCACGTGCGCGAGACTGCGCAGAAAGCTGTCGCCCGAGGCGAGCAGAAAGTACAACAGCACGATCGTGATACCCGCGCCGGACAACACGCCGGGCGTCGTGGTCAGCGCCTGGTTCACGATATTCGGCTGCTGAACGACTTTAACTTTCTGCGGCTCACTCGTCGGCGTCGAATCACTGTCGGACTCGCTGTCCGTCAGCTTTTCGATCTCCTTCCGGGTCTTTTTCAGTTGATCCAGCGGCCCGTGAGCCGATTGAAACGTGCGCTCGAGCTTGTGTAGCGCGACCGGTGCCTGCCTGATCCAGTGCATCGCCGGTTGCGCGAGCCCGTACACGCCGGCGGTGAAGCCCCCGAGCATTACTATTAACACCAGTGCCGCGCCGAGCGGCGGCCGGATATGAATGCGCTCCAGCCAGCCGATGACCGACGAAAAAATCAGCGCGAGCAGCAGCGCCATCGTGATCGGAATCAGGATCGGCGCGGCGAAATAGATGGTGTAGAGCACCATCAGGATGAAGATGCCCATCACGGCGCCGGAGCGCAGGCTGAATCGGCGGCTGCCCCCGCGCGCGATCGGTGCCGGTTCTTCCCTGTCGGCAGTCAATGATGTTCCCTCGCCCGCATATTCCTTTATTCCTTTGCCTCAAATGATGCGCGGCCGCGGCTGACGCCGCAAGACGAGGGTCTTCCCCATGCCGTTGCAATTCGGCAGGCTTGACCTTTAATTAGAAATATGTCTAAATATCTAAAGATGAAGCAGCAAGCCATTTTCAAGGCGCTGGCCGATCCGAGCCGGCGGCGGATACTGAAGCTGTTGCGCGGCGGTTCCAAAACCGCCGGCGAACTGGCCGACGCGTTCGATTTCAGTGCGGCATCGTTGTCGCACCACTTCGCAGTCCTGAAGGCTGCCGAACTGGTGCGCACCGAACGCCGCGGCCAGTACATCGTCTACTCGCTCAACACGTCGGTATTCGAAGACGTGTCGAGCCTCGTGATGGAGCTGTTCACGACGCGAGAGGTGGGGAAAAAATGACATACAAACGCGCGGTCGCGCTCGGTTTCGTGCTGGTGCTGGCGGCCTTTGCGGTCGCGGCATGGTTTTACCCGCAGCTGCCGGACACGGTGCCGACGCACTGGAATGCCGCCGGCCAGCCCGACGACTACACCTCCAAGCCGTGGGGGCCATTCATTCTGCCGCTGGCGATGCTCGGCGCGTGGATCGCGCTGTCCGTGCTGCCACCGATCGCACCCCGCGGCTACCGGCTCGACCGCTTCATCGGCACCTACGGCATCCTGATGCTGGCGATGCTCGCCGCACTGCTGGTGCTGACCATCGTGATGCTGCTGGCCGCGGACGGTAAGCAGTTCAATTCAACGCGCGTCGCCTTTATCGTCATCGGCGCGCTGTTCGTTGTGCTGGGCAATTATCTCGGCAAGCTGCGCAAGAACTTCTTTATCGGCATCCGCACGCCTTGGACGCTGGCCAGCGACGAGGTCTGGGCGCGAACGCACCGCCTGGGCGGATGGCTGTTTGTGCTTGCCGGGCTGGCCGTTGTCGCCATCGGCACGCTTGATCTCGGCGTTTGGCCATTCATGGCTGCCGTCGGCAGCGCCGCGCTTGTTCCGGCAATCTATTCATACCTGGCTTACCGCCAGGTTGAACGGGAACAGGTTGGAAAGTCGTAGCGGCTACTGCCGCACAAAAAACCAGTACCAGACGATGGCGCCGAGCGCGATCGCCGCGGTGCAGCCGGTCGCGACCATTGCGGCGCGTCGTTTGCGCGGGTCCATCTCGTCGACGTAGTGCTTGGCTTCCATGCCCCATTTGAGTGCGCGGTCGAGAAGCTGCTCCGCCCATCTGAACTCGAACGACAGCATCACGAGGCCGGCAGGAATCAGCACCATCGCGGGCCCCGGTGTGATGAGCATGACAATGCCGGCCAGCACGAGGATGAATCCGGCCGCCGTCCACGCAATGCGGAACGGCAGGCTGCGGCGCGCATAGCGGTGACGCCGCTCTTCCAGCTTGTCGACGACTTCGGGGACGTCCGGTTCATCACCTTCGTCGTGCCGTTGTCGTTCTTCGTGGTTCGTCATGTCGGAGGCCGGCTTGCTATGGTCTGTCCCACATCGGCGCGATGCCCGGCGTGATCAGACGTTCTTCACCCAGCAGCGTGTTGATTCGCGCCAGCTCGTCGTCATTCAGCTCAAAATCGAATACGGCAAAATTGGCCTGGGCGTGGTCTTCGCTTCTGGTGCGCGGAATCGCGATCACGCGATCCTGCTGGAGCAGCCAGCGCAATGCGACCTGCGCCTCGCTCTTGCCGTACTTGCCACCGATGTTCCGGAGCGTGGCATTGCCCATCACCTTGCCCTGCGCCAGCGGGCAATACGCCGTCAGCAGCATGCCGAACTGACGGGCCTGCGCCAGCACCTTGCGCTGGCTCAAAAACGGGTGGTATTCCACCTGGTTCGTAACCAGCGTTTCGGCTCCGACGGTTTCGACGGCCTGCTGAATGAGCGCAATATTAAAGTTGCTCACGCCGATGTGCCGGGCCTTGCCTGATTCCTTCACCCGCTGCAGGGCCTCCAGCGTTTCTTCGAGCGGCACATCGGCATTCGGCCAGTGGAGCAGCAGCAGGTCGACATAGTCCGTATCGAGCCGCGCCAGGCTTTCGTCGGCGGACGCTTCAAGGTCGCCCGCCTTAAAGCGGTCGATCCACACCTTGGTCGTCAGGAAGATTTCCCCACGATCGACGCCGGAGGCGGTCATTGCCGCGCCCACGTCGGACTCGTTGTGATAAAGCTGCGCCGTGTCGATATGGCGGTAGCCGATATCCAGCGCTGCCTCCACCATGCGCCGCGCATCGGCGGGTTCAAGCATGAACGTGCCGAAGCCGAGCGATGGAATGCTGGCGCCGTGGGCTTCCTTGTTCTCCATTCTTGATCTCCTTGTTGGGCGTTGTCAGCCGGACAGAAACAATCGCCGGCCGTTAATCCGGGTCATTTCCACCGGCACATGATACAGGCGCGACAGGTTGGCAGGCGTGAGCATGTCCTCGGCGGCGCCGCACAGGCTCTCACCGCCGCCGAACAGCAGCAGCACGCGATTGGCAAAGCGTGCCGCCAGGTTGACGTCGTGCATGCTCAGCATGACGGCCTTGTGCTGTTCGTCCACCAGCTTGCGAAAGTGGTGCAGCAGGTCGATCTGAAAATGCAGATCGAGTTCATTGGCCGGTTCGTCGAGCAGGTACAGCGACGGCTGCTGGGCGAGCACGGTGGCGATTGCGAGGCGCCGGCGCTCGCCGCCGGACAGGGTGCCGACGGCGCGATCTTCGAGCCCGCCCAGCGCGCAATTTGCCAGCGCGGTGTCCGCGATCGCGACATCCCGGCGCGATTCCCACTGCCAGAAGGCGATGTGCGGATGACGGCCGACCAGCACCGTTTCGCGCACCGTCGCCGGAAACGCATCGTCGTCGTGCTGCATCAGCAGGCCCAGCCGGCGCGCAACATCGCGGCGGTGCAACGTGCCAAGCGGCCGGCCATCGAGCCGGATGTCGCCGCCATCGGGTTCGCGCAGGCCGGCCAGCGTGTGCAGCAGCGTCGTCTTGCCGACGCCGTTGCCCCCGAGCACTGCCATGCAGTCGCCACCATTGAGGGTAAAGTCGAGTTGCCGGCAGACCCGCTTGCCGCCAATAGCTACATCCAGACCGGACACCTGGAGCATTACAGCGGGCTCCGGGAGCGGTTCAGCAGGTACAGGAACAGCGGCACGCCGATGGCGGCGGTGACTACTCCCACCGGCAGTTGCCGCGGCGCCAGCACCGTGCGGGCGAGCGTGTCGGCAAGCACCAGCAGTGCACCGCCGGCGAGGGCGGAGCCGGGCAGGATCAGGCGGTGATCCGAGCCGCCGGCGAGGCGCAGCATGTGCGGGATCACCAGCCCGACGAAGCCGATCGCCCCGGCCTGGGTGACTGCGACGGCGGTCAGCAATGACGCAACGATGTAGATGCCGACGGTGAGCATGCCGACCGGCACGCCCAGCGTTTGCGCCTGCATTTCGCCGCGCGCCAGCACGTTCAGGTGGCGCGCGAACGGCAGCGACATCGCCAGCCCGATGCCGGCGAGCAGCAACGGCCCCCAGCCGCCGCGCTGATACGACAGATCGCCCATCAGCCAGAACAGCATGCTGCGCAGGCTGGTGTCGTCGCTCATCGCCAGCAGCAGGCCGATGGCCGCGCCCCAGCCGGCCGCGACCACCACGCCGGTCAGCAGCAGCCGCATTGACGTCCAGCCGCCGCGGCCGCGGGCGAGCGCGAACACGATCAGCGTGGAGGCCAGCGCGCCGGCGAACGCAGCGCCGTGCAGCCAGAACACGCCGAGGCCGAGCAGCAGGGTGATCAGCGCGCCGACGGCGGCGCCGCCCGACACGCCGAGGATATAAGGATCCGCCAGCGGGTTGCGCAGCAGCACCTGCATCAGCGTGCCGGCAAGCGCCAGCAGCGCGCCGGTGGCGAAGGCCAGCGCGACCCGCGGCAGGCGCAGGTCCAGCACCAGCGTGGCGGCAAGCGAGTCGCCGTGGCCGATCAGCGCCTGCCATACCTGCGCCGGCGACAGCGGCACGCTGCCGACGAACAGCCCGATCGTCACCGCCGCCAGGGCGGCCAGCACGAGCAGTGCAAGAATCACGGCGGCACGCGAACGTCGGCGGCCGGCGGCGCGCGCCGCGGGAACTGCGCCGTCGCCGCCGTTTGCTGAAATTGCGTATTTCATAGACAATCAGGCTATCAGGTAATAAACCGGGCTTCGCAGGGACCGCGGCGCCTTCACCAGAAAAGTTTGTATAACAACGTGATTGATCAGGATGGCTTCAGGGCCAATGTCGGCATTATATTGTGCAACGAGCAGCGGCGCTTGTTGTGGGCGCGGCGTCTCAGTCGCTCGGGCTGGCAATTCCCGCAGGGTGGCATTGACGAGGACGAGGCGCCGGAAGACGCGCTGTTTCGCGAGTTGCGCGAGGAAGTCGGGTTGCGGCCCGAACACGTCGAAATTATCGGCAAAACGCGCGGCTGGCTGCGTTACCGGCTGCCGCCGCGGTTTATTCGCCGCCACAGCTACCCGGTATGCATCGGCCAGAAACAGATTTACTACCTGTTGCGCTTCGTCGGCGCGGAATACGACTTCCACCTCGACGCGACCGAAAGCCCGGAATTCGACCGCTGGCGGTGGATCGACTATTGGCAGCCGGTCAGCGATGTGATCTACTTCAAGCGCGCCGTGTACGACCGAGCGCTGACGGAGCTGGCGCCGATGCTGTTTCCGGAAGGTGCGCCGGTGCGGCCGCCGCGGCGCCGGGCGCGGACGTTCAGGAGCCGAAGAAGGGGATAACGTGGGCCAGCGACTGCATCGATTGATCGGCCTTGGCGCGATAGCCGGCGCCGCCGCCTGCCTCGTGACGGCGTGCGCGGCGGGGCCGAAAGACGGCTCCAGCGTGCCGTTCGAGCCGGTGCTGTCCGGCTCCCACAGCGGCGTTTACAAGCAATATTTCACGCTGATTCGCGACAGTGAAACATTTACCGCCGTCTGGCGCCGCGCTACTGCGCGCCAATACCCGTCCCCGGCGCCACCGCCGATCGACTTTTCCCGTTACATGGTGATCGCTGTTTTTCTGGGCGAGAAACGCACCGGGGGTTACGACATCACGGTCGCCGATCTCACACGGACGCCCGCCGGCCTTGTCGCGACGGTTCGCGAGCGCCACCCGGGCATGGGCTGCCATACGACCGAAGCGTTGACGCAGCCATTCGAAATCGTCAAAACGCCAATCAGCGCCGCGCCGGTGGAATTTGAGACGCAAGTCGTTTCCGAACCCTGCGACTGACCGGACGTGATCACTGCATTTGTCATTGCCGCGACCGCGGCAAGCCGGTGAGTCGCCATTGCGCGGCGCACTGCTCGATTTCGACACGCTCGACTGCGGCGATCTTGATCTCGCACGGCTTAATGCCGAGCTGGACGGATTGGAAGTTCACGGTCTGACGGAGCCGGGGGTCGTTGCGGCGCGCCTGGCCGACGCTGACGTGGCGATGACCAACAAGGTCCGATTCGACGCGGCGTCGATCGAGCGCCTCGACCGTGTCAGGTTGATCTGCCTCGCCGCCACCGGCAGCGACAACGTCGATCTCGCGGCGGCAAAGCGGAGGGGTATCGCGGTCGCCAACGTCCGGGGCTATTGCACCGCCGCCATCGTGCAGCACGTGTTTGCGCTGACGCTCCACCTCACGCAGCGTCTGGAAGAATACCGCCGTCTGATCGCAAGCGGCGCCTGGCAGCGCAGCGGGCGCATCAACCTGCTGGACTTTCCGGCCCGCGAACTGGTCGGCCGCACCCTCGGTATCGTCGGCTACGGCACGCTCGGGCAGGCGGTCGCCGCCGTTGGCGGCGCGTTCGGAATGCAGGTCGTGATCGCCGAGCGCCGCGGCGCCGAACCTCGTCCGGGGCGCGCAACGTTCGAGGATGTGCTGGCCGGCGCCGATATCCTCAGCCTGCATTGCCCGCTGACCGACGCGACCCGCGGCCTGATCGGCAAAGCCGAACTGGCCCGGATGAAGCCCGATGCGATTCTGATCAACACGGCGCGCGGCGCGGTGGTCGATACCGCCGCGCTGGCCGAGGCGCTCGCGGCCGGGCGTCTCGGCGGCGCCGGTATCGACGTTCTGCCACAGGAACCACCCGGCCAGGACGAGCCGCTGCTCAGGCTGGACCTGCCCAATCTTGTCATCACGCCGCACGTTGCCTGGGCCGCGCGCGAAGCCCGCCAGCGTGCCATTGATGAAATGGCCGCGAATATCCGCGCGTTCCGCGCGGGCGAAGGCCGGAACCGGCTGGTTTAGCCTGACCGGCCCGCTGACGCTTACCAGATCTGAACGCGCTCGTCCGGCTTGAGGTACAGCTTCGCATCCTGCTGAACGTCGAACGCCTCGTACCAGGCATCGAGATTACGCACCGTTTCCGCGCGGAATTTCGGCGGCGCGTGCACGTCGGTCTTGATGCGCTGACGCAGGGCGTCGGGACGGATCTTGCTGCGCCAGGCCTGCGCGTAGGACAGGAAAAAGCGCTGGTCGCCGGTCAGGCCATCAATAACCGGGGCGGACTGGTCTTCCAGTGACTTGTGGTAGGCGATGTAAGCCGCGGTCAGACCGGAAACGTCAGCGATGTTCTCGCCCAGCGTTTGCTGACCGTTCACGTGCAGGCCCGGCAGCGCCTCGTACTGGCTGAACTGCTGTACCAGGCGCTCGGTGGCTTCCTCGAAATGCTTCGCATCGGCGGGCGTCCACCAGTTGTGCAGGCGGCCCTGCGCGTCGAACTGCGAGCCCATGTTGTCGAAGCTGTGGCTGATTTCATGGCCGATGATGGCGCCGATCGCGCCATAGTTGTGCGCCGCGCCGGCTTCCGGATCGAAGAACGGCGGCTGCAGGATGGCGGCCGGGAACTGCATTTCGTTCTCGAGCGGCAGGTTGATCGCGTTGACCGTCTGCGGGTTCATCCACCAGTGGTCGCGATTGACCGGCTGGCCCAACACGCCGAGTCGTCGCTGATAGTGAAACTTCGCGACGTTGATGGCGTTGGTGAGCGGGTCATCGGCAGTGATCTCAAGACCTTCGTACGACGGCCAGTGATCGGGGTAGCCGACTTTGACTTCGAGCGTGGCCATCTTGGCCTTGGCTTTCTCACGCGTCGCCGGCGTCATCCACTCCAGCGTGCCGATGCGCGAGCCGAAGGCGGCGATCAGGTTGTCCACCATCTGCTCAGCCTTCTGCTTGGCCGAAGCGGGAAAATACTTGTCCGAGTACAGCTTGCCGACGGCGAAGCCGAGCGCGTGGCTGGTCGCCGAGACGCCTCGCTTCCAGCGCGCCTCCTGCTGCGGCACACCGCTGAGCGTGTGGCCGTGGAACTCGAAGGCGAGGTCCGCGAACTTTTTCGGCAGCAACGAAGCGTGGCGGTCCAGGGTGTGGAAGGTCAGCAGCGCCTTCCACGACTCGAGCGGCGCTTCAGCGGTCAGTTTGGACAGTTTTGCGATGGCCTCGGGCTGCCAGACATCGATGTGCTTCTGCTCGGACAGGCCGGCCGCTTTGAAGTAGGCGTCCCAGTCCAGTCCAGGCGCCTTGTCGGCGAAATCGTCCAGCAGCCAGACGTTGTTGGCGTGATGCACGTTCTGGCTTTCGACGAGGCTGGCGTGCGCCTGGGCGATCTTCATTTCCAGATTGAGCGCCCGTCTGGCCATGGCATCGGCGTCCTCGACACCGGCCTGCTTGAGCAAGGCCACCATGTAGTCCTTGTACTTGTCGCGGTAGCCGGCCATCGTGTCGTTGTCGGACAAGTAGTAGTCGCGGCTGGGCAGGGTCAGGCCGCCCTGCAGCAGATAGGCGATGTTGTGCGACGGGTCGGTGAGCCCCTGCGCCACGAACAGGCCGAACAGGTGATCGGTGTGAAAGTCGGTGGCGTTGACCGGGTCGACGTCCTGGCGCAGCCGGTGGCCCAGCACCGTCGCCAGATCGGCGCGCGACCGGATGCCATTGATTGCGTCGAGCTTCGACTCAAGCGGGGCCAGGCCGTGCTTTTCGATCGCCTGGGTGTTCATGTAGGCCGCGTAGTAGTCGGCAATCTTGCGCGCCTCGCTGCCCGGCGCGGGATTGGTGTCGGCTGCATGCTGGATAATATCGGCAATACGTTGCCGCGTGCGCTTGAATATCGTGTAGAAGGTGCCGATGCTGGAGCGGTCGGCCGGGATTTTTACGGTCTTCAGCCACTGGCCGTTGGCATACTTGAAGAAGTCGTCGCCCGGTTTGACCGAATGGTCGATGGCGGCCAGGTCGACGCCGCTGTGGCTCGCGCCCGGCTTGGCTGTGGCGGCATCGGTGGCGGCCGTCGCGGTCGCGGCGGTGCAAGCGCAAACGGCGGCGGCGATCAGAATTGATGTGAGACGGGGCATGGCACACCTGTAGCTGGCATCAAAAGCAACATGATGCACCAATTACCCGCCCGGTTGCACATGAGTGCCCGCGAGGGGCGCAGTCAGCCCCGCGTCAGCGTTTCCACCGGCGGCCGGTTGACCGCCCGCCGCGTCGCCGCCACGCCGGTGCCGATGACGATGATCGCGCCGCCAACCAGCCCCGCCGGAATAATCCACGGGTCAGCATGGTAGGGCAGATCGAACACCTGGCTGATCAGCAGCCAGCCGGCGCCCAGCGCCGCCGCGCCGCCGAGACCGCCGGCCAGCAGGCCGAGCATCGCGAATTCCGCCACAATCCCCTTGAGCACCGCTGCGCGCCCGGCGCCAAGGGTGCGCAGCAGCGCCGACTCGTAGCGGCGTTCGTCACGCGTCGCCTGGATCGCGGCGAGCAGCACCAGCACGCCGGCGAAGACGGTAAACGCGAAGACATAGGCCACCGCCAGGCTCGCCTGGGTAATGATCTGCCGCACGCTGCGGATGATCGCGCCGATGTCCACGACCGTGATCCCCGGCAGCGCCCGCGCCAGGTCCGCCAGCAGCGGCGCCTTTTGCGGCGACAGATGCAGCGACGTGATGTACGTGGTGGGGTAACGGTTGAGTACGCCCGGCGGCGTGACGAAATAAAAGTTCGGCTCGAAGCTCTGCCAGCGGATGTTGCGCAGGTTCGCGATCTCGAGCGTCAGTTCGTCGCCGCTGATCGCAAACGTCAGCGTATCGCCCGGCCCGACATCGAAAACCTGCGCGATCTCGGCATCGACGGATACCAGGCGGCTGCCGTAGTCGGATTTGTCCCACCACTGCCCGGCCGTCATAACGTTTTCCTGGCGGCGGAAACTTGCCATGCTCAGGTTCGCCTGGCGGTTCAGCAGATGGCGCGCGCGATCCTTTTTGAAATCGGCGGCGGTAACATGCTGGCCGTTGATGCCGACGAGGCGGGCGCGGGTCATCGGGTAGAGCCGCGGCGTCGGCAGGTCGTGCTTGCTCAGGAAGTCGTTCAGGTCATCGCGCTGCGCCGGCTGGATGTTGAAAATGAATTCATTGGGCGCGCTCGGCGGCAGCATTTCCTGCCAGGCGCGGAACACGTCGGCGCGCACCAGCGTGAGCCAGAGCAGCACCGTCAGGCCCAGTCCGAATGCCGTCACCTGCAGCACCGACAGGCCGCCACGCCGCCACAGGTTGCCGAGGCCGAATCGCCACGCGGTCCCGACGTGCGTGCGCAGTGGCCGCAGCGCCAGCAATGCCGCCCCCGACCCCAGCGCCAGCACCAGCCCGGCGCCGATCAGCGCCGCGAACACGTACAACGTGATCCGCCAGTCGTTGACCTGCCAGGCCAGCAGCGCGATCAGCGCGGCCAGCGCAAAACTCCAGATGGCCAGCACATTGCCCGGCCGCGGCCCGAGGTCGCGACGCAGAATCCGCGCCGGCGGGGTGTTGCGCAACCGCAGGACCGGTGCCAGTGCGAATCCGGCGAGCAGCAGGATCACGGTGCCGAAGGCCGTCAGCGCCGGAATCCAGCCCGGCGGCGGCAGCGCAACCGGCAACGCATCGCCGAGCAGCAAGACGAGCCCGGTCTGGGCACCATAGCCGATCGCGCTGCCGATGACGGCGCTGGCGACCGCCAGCAGCAACAACTGCAGGATCAGCAGAATGACCAACCGTCCGCGCGTCATGCCGAGCGTGAGCAGCACCGCGACGAGATCGGTACGTCGAACCGCGTACTGGCGCGCCGACATCGCCACGGCCACCGCTGCGATCAGCACGCTTACCAGCGCCGCCAGGCGCAGGAAGCTCTGCGCCTGGTGCAGCGGGTCGTTGACCTCCGGGCGCGTATCGCTGATGTCGACGACGCGGTCGGACGGCCGCAGTTCGCTTTTGAGCGCGGTCTTGTAATCGGCCACCGCCGCCGGCGGTCCCGCGACCAGCAGGTGATAACCGATGCGGCTGCCCGGCTGAACCAGTTTGGTGGCCGCCAGGTCGGCCGCATTCAGGTACAGGTTGGGTGCGAACTCGATAAAGTCGATGCCCTGGCCGGGGGCGTAGGCCAGCACCGCCGCAATCCTGAAGTCGGCCGCGCCGATTTGCACCGTATCCCCGACCGCTGCGCGCAGCGCCGTCAGCAGCCGCGGCGCCGCCCAGATGGTGCCGGGAGCGGGAATGCCGTCTGCCCGATGAGCGGGCCCGAAGGGCTCCTTCGACAACTGAACTTCGCCCCGCAGCGGAAAGCCGTTCTCGACGGCGTGCAGTTCGGCGAGCTGGCTGAGGTCGTCCTTCAGCACGACGCTCGGGAACCGCAGCATTGTCGTTGTTTTGAGGTCGCGCTGGTGCGCGAACTCGGTGTAACGATCCGGCAGCGCCGTCGGGCCGCGTACGTCGACATCGGCGGCCAGCGTCGCGTTGGCCGCGACCCGCATCGCCTGGCTGACCCGGCTGGTCAGGAAGCCGACGGTGCTCACCGCGGCGGCCGCGACGACCAGGCTGGCGATCAGGATCGTCAGCGCGCCGCTGCGCCGCTCGCGGCGCAGTTGTCGCCACGCCAGGCGAAAAACCCTCACTGTTGACCCCGGAAACGGCCGCCTTCCAGTTCCAGCGTGCGTGAGCAGCGCCCGGCGAGACGCGCGTCGTGCGTCACCAGCACCAGGGTTGAGCCGGCGCGCGCGTTCAGGTCGAACAGCAGGTCGATGATGCGTTCGCCGCTGGCGGTGTCGAGATTGCCGGTTGGTTCGTCGGCGAACAGAATCGCCGGGCGGCTGGCATAGGCGCGCGCGATGGCCACGCGCTGCTGCTCACCGCCGGAGAGCTTGTGCGGATAATGTTCCGCGCGCTCTTCAAGACCCACTGCACCGATGGCGCGTGTGGCCCCGCCGATCGGATCGCCGTCGCCCGCCAGTTCCAGCGGCAGCATGACGTTCTCCAGCGCCGTCAGGCTCGGCAGCAGGTGAAAGGCCTGGAACACAAAGCCGACGTGGCGCGCGCGCAGCCGCGCCCGGCCATCCTCGCCGAGTGCGGTCAATTCTTCGCCGGCGAGCCAGATCTGGCCGTTGGTGGGCACGTCGAGCCCGGCGAGCAGGCCGAGCAGCGTGGTCTTGCCGGAGCCCGACGGACCGATGATCGCCAGCGACTCGCCGCGGCCGACTTCAAGGCTGCAGTCGGCCAGAATGGTCAGTGTGCCGGCCGGGCTGGTAACCTGTTTGCCCACGCCTTCGGCGCGCAGTACGGGTGATACCGCCGTGGTATCTAACATCGCTAAATTCCTGTTGATTGTTTTTCTGGCCACGCCCGCGGCGTGGGCAGCCGAGCGGCCGGTTATTCTGGTCGTCGGCGATAGCCTGAGCGCGGCGCACGGCATTCCGGCCGAAGCCGGCTGGGTCGCCCTGCTGTCCGAGCGTCTCGAACAGCAAGGGTACGATTATCGCGTCGTGAACGCGAGCATCAGCGGCGACACCACCAGCGGCGGACTGGCGCGGCTGCCGGCGGCGCTGGAACGTCACGATCCGGCGATCGTCATCCTCGAGCTGGGCGGCAACGACGGCTTGCGCGGCCAGCCGGTTCAGGCGATGCGCGCCAATCTTCTGCGGATGATACAACTGTCGAAGCAATCAGGCGCGCGCGTGGTGCTGGTGGGGGTTCGCGTGCCCCCGAATTACGGGCCGGTGTACGCGCGCCGCTTTCATCAAGTGTACCTGGACCTGGCAAAAAAGACGGACGCGGCGCTGGCGCCTAAAATTCTCGCCGGCGTCGCGCAGGATCCCGACCTGATGCAGGCGGACGGCATTCATCCGGTCGCCGCGGCCGAGCCAAAGGTGCTGAATAACATCTGGCCGGCGCTGGAGCCGTTGCTCCGCCCATCGTCGTAATGCAATATCTAGCCTAAACCGTCGGGGAGTGCGGGGATGGAAAAGATCTGGCTGAAGAATTATCCGCAAGGCGTGCCCGCCGAGATCGATCTAACCGAATTCGATTCGCTGCAACAGGTGCTGGAGAAAAGTTGCGCGAAATTCGGCGAACGGCCGGCGTTCGCGAACATGGGCACGGTGCTGACTTACCGGGAGCTGGACCGGCGCAGCCGCGACTTCGCCGCCTGGCTGGTGAATGTCGCCGGTCTCGGCAAGGGCGACCGGGTCGCGCTGATGATGCCGAACCTGCTGCAATATCCGGTGGCGCTGTTCGGCATTCTGCGCGCCGGGCTGATCGTGGTGAACATCAATCCGATGTATACCGGCCGCGAGCTGCTGCACGAGATTCAGGACGCGGACGTGAATACGATCGTGATCCTCGAGAACTTCGCCCACACGCTCGCCGATGTGGCCGGACAGACGGCGCTGAAGCATATCGTGACGACGCAGGTGGGCGATTTGCTGGGCGCGCCGAAGTCGTTGCTGGTCAACTTCGCGGTCAAGCACATCAAGCACATGGTGCCGGCGTGGGATCTGCCGAATGCGATTCCGTTCCCGCAGGCGTTGAAGGATGGCGCGGCGCAGCCGTTCAAACAGCCGGCGCTGACGCGCGACGACGTGGCTTTTCTGCAATATACCGGCGGCACCACCGGGCGCGCGAAGGGCGCGATTCTGACGCACGGCAACATGATTGCCAATCTGCAGCAGGCTTCGACGTGGGTTCACGAACTGCTGGAGGAAGGGCGGGAAATCATCATTACTGCGCTGCCGCTCTATCACATATTTTCGCTGCTCGCGAACTGCCTGATGTTTGTCAAACTCGGCGGTCTGAGCGTGCTGATCACGGACCCGCGCGACATGAAAGGCTTTGTGAAGGAGCTCGGCAAGTGGCGCTTCACGGCCATTACGGGCGTCAACACGCTGTTTAACGGGCTGCTGAACGCGCCCGGTTTCGATCAGCTCGATTTCACGCCGCTCAAGCTCAGCCTCGGCGGCGGGATGGCGGTGCAGCGGGCGATTGCGGAGCGCTGGCAGACGACGACCGGCACGCCGTTGATCGAGGCGTACGGGTTGACGGAGGCGTCGCCAGCGGTGTGCATCAACCGACCGGATCTGAACGCTTACAACGCGAGCATCGGCTTGCCGATTCCGTCAACGGAGGTGTCGACGTGCGATGACGCCGGCAATGAGGTGCCCATCGGGGAGATTGGTGAGTTGACGGTTCGTGGGCCGCAGGTGATGCGAGGCTACTGGAATCAGCCGGAGGAGACGGCGAAGGTGTTGTCGGCGGACGGCTGGCTGCGCACGGGTGACATGGCGACCATCGATGAGGAGGGTTACGTTCATCTGGTGGATCGCAAGAAGGATATGATTCTGGTGTCCGGCTTCAATGTGTATCCGAATGAGGTCGAGGATGTTGTGGCGGGAATGCCGGGTGTGCGTGAGGTGGCGGCGATCGGCGTGCCGGACGAGCATTCAGGCGAGGTGGTCAAACTGCTGATCGTGAAGCGGGATCAGAGTTTGACTGCCGATCAGGTGAAGGCCTATTGCCGCGAAAATCTGACCGGCTACAAGCATCCGAAATACGTTGAGTTTCGCGACGAGTTGCCTAAGAGTAATGTCGGCAAGATTTTGCGGCGGGAGCTAAGGGAGCAGGAGAAGAAGAGTGCGGCGTGAAGGTTGTGGCGGGGGCGATGGTGCGGTAACTCCTTTCAGGGACCCCGTAAATACATCCCTGTAGGCTCTGCGTTCGACATCCCTATCTCACACAGCCCTGAAAGAAGTCACCACACCACCGCCTCGACAGGCTATCTTTTCCCGAACCCCGAACCCCGAACCCCGAACCCCGAACCCCGAACCCCGGTCCTCAAATCAACAGACTGCACGAATAAATAATCAGGCCCGCGAGTCCGCCGACCAATGTGCCGTTGACGCGAATGAACTGCAGGTCGCGGCCGACTTCCAGTTCAATTCGGCGGGCGGTCGGTTTGGCGTCCCAGCTTTTGACGGTTTCGGAGATCAGCGCGCCGATTTCGTGGCGGTACTGTTCGACGATGAACAGGACGCCGTCCTTGATCCAGCCGTTCAGTTCGTCGCGCAGTTCGGGCTTGGTGAGCAGCGCCGCGATAAAGCGGTCCAGGTTGTCTTCCAGTCTCGCGTAGAGCTTTGAGTCCGGGTCGCGCAGTTCGCGGCCTATCATCTGGCCGAAGTCGCGGCTCATGCGGCCGAGGTAGGCTTCGAGTTCGGGGTGGCGCACCAGTTCCTGTTTGATGGCTTCGCCGCGGGCGCGGTATTCGGGATCGTTTTTGAGGTCGATGACGAATTGCCGTACGGCTTCGTTGAAGCGCTCGCGGGCGGGGTGGCTGGCATCGGCGCCGATGGCTTCGAGCGCGCGTTCCATTTCGTCCATCAGCTTTTTGAAGATTTCCTCGTCGACGAATTTCGGCAGCCACCAGGGGCTTTTTTCGCCGATGCGGATGCGTATCGCCGGACGGTTTTCTTCGAGCACTTCGCGGCCGATTCTGACGGCGGCGTTCAGCAGGCGCTGATGGTGGTTGCCGCGGGTGGCGGCGTCGAGCAGGCGGCCGGCGAGCGGCGCAAACTCGATCTGGGCGAGGCCGGATTTGAGGTTGTCGGCGAGCCAGCCGCGCATGTCGCGGGCGTCGAACAGGTTGCCGAGGCCGGAGGCGAAGGCGGCGCCGGAGGTGGAGACTTTGTGCAGGTTGCCGTCGCGTTTGAGCCAGACGGCGCCGTGGCGGACGAAGTCGAGTGCGGCGAGCTTGGCGCTGACGGCTGCGCGGGTGAGGAAGTTCTCTTCGACGAAGCGCGCGAGCGCCATGCCGATGGCGTCCTTGCGCTTGACGAGTATCGCGGTGTGCGGGATGGGCAGGCCGAGCGGGTGGCGGAACAGCGCCGTGACGGCGAACCAGTCGGCGAGGCCACCGACGAGGGCGGCTTCGGAAAAGGCCTGCACGAAACGCAGCCAGGGGTACGCTCCACCGAAACTGACGCTGACGGCGAACACGCCGGCCATCAAGGCGAGCAGCCCCGTTGCAGCAATCTTGGTCCGTCGCAGGCGAAGGAGTTTGTCTGTTTCCGAAGCCATTTTATAGCCCCTCTCCCCGCGGGAGAGGGGAACAAGAAGCTACCGATGATACTGCGCGCTCAGTTCATGCACGGCGTCAATCATCGCACCGGCATTTTCCGGCAATACGTCCGGCGTAATCCCGTGGCCCAGGTTGAACACATGGCCGTTGCCTGCGCCGTAGCTTTCCAGTATCCGGGCCACCTCGCCGCGAATCGCATCCGGTGAGGCGTAGAGTGCCGCCGGATCGAGGTTACCCTGGAGCGCAACCCGATCGCCGACGAGCTTGCGCGCGGCGCCGATTTCACACGTCCAGTCCAGCCCCAGCGCATCGGCGCCGGCATCCGCCATGGCGTCCAGCCACTGTCCGCCGCCTTTGGTGAACAGGATGCGCGGCACGACCCGGCCATCACTCTCGCGCGTCAGGCCCTCGCAGATCCGGCGCATGTAGGCGAGCGAGAACTCTTCGTAGGCCGGGCCGGTGAGCGCGCCGCCCCAGGTGTCGAAAATCATCACGGCCTGCACGCCGGCGGCGATCTGTGCGTTCAGGTAAACCGTAACGGCGCGCGTCAGCACATCCAGCAGGCGGTGCAATTTTTCCGGCTCGTCGTAGAGCAGCGCCTTGGCGCGGGCAAAATGTTTGCTGCCGCCGCCTTCGATCATGTAGGTCGCCAGCGTCCACGGGCTGCCGGCAAAGCCGATCAGCGGGGCGCGGCCGTCGAGCTCGCGCCGGATCAGGCGGATCGCGTCCATCACGTAGCCCAGCTCCGTTTCCGGATCGGGAACGGCCAGCTGGTCGATCGTCGAGCTGCCGCTCAGCGGGTTTGCGAAGCGGGGGCCTTCGCCGCCGACGACTTCCAGCCCGAGTCCCATCGCGTCGGGAATCGTCAGGATGTCGGAGAACAGGATCGCCGCGTCGAGCGGAAAGCGCTCCAGCGGCTGCAGCGTTACCTCGCAGGCCAGTTCCGGGGTCTGCATCAGTGTCACAAAGCTGCCGGCTCGCTCTCGCGTGGCACGGTATTCCGGCAGGTAGCGGCCTGCCTGGCGCATCATCCAGACGGGCGTGCAGTCAACGGGCTGGCGCAACAGAGCGCGCAGCAGGCGGTCGTTTCTTAGTTCTTCGGTCATCGACGGTCTTGGCTGTTAATGGTCGGAACGGGCGGCAGGTCGCGCCGCGGAGGTGCGGCTCAAGTTGATGGCGATCCATCCATGGCGACTGTGCGCGGTGTTGTCATAAGTTTACCACGACGTAGTCACTCCGCCGGGCCTTCTTTCAGCATTCGGCGGAGCAATTCATGATCGAAATCCGCCGTCGCTTCGGCGCGGCCGATGGCCCGCGGCAGGACCAGCCGGAGCCGGCCGCCGCGCACTTTTTTATCGCTCGCCATCAGCGTCAGCAGGCGCTCGGCATCGAGTTCGGCCGGCGCCCAGTCCGGCAGCGCCGTGCGCACTACGAGATCGCGGACGCGGCGGGCGTCGTCGTGCTTGAGCCAGCCCAGCCGGCGCGCGAAATCAGCAGCCATGACCATGCCCGCGGCTACCGCTTCGCCGTGCCGCCAGCGGCCATGCCCGAGCCCGGTTTCGATCGCATGGCCGAATGTGTGGCCCAGATTCAGCAATGCACGCTGCCCCTGTTCATGCTCGTCGGCCGCGACAATCGCCGCCTTGATTTCGCAACTCCGCGCGATCGCGTGGGCGAGGGCATCGTGCTCCTGCTCGAGCAGCGCATCAATGTTCGCTTCCAGCCAGGCGAAGAAATCGGCGTCGAGAATAACGCCATACTTGATCACTTCAGCGAGGCCGGCTCGATATTCGGTGTCCGGCAGCGTGGCGAGGGTGCCTGGATCGGCGACGACCGCGGCCGGCTGATGAAACGCGCCGATCATGTTCTTGCCGAGCGGATGGTTGACACCGGTTTTGCCGCCGACGGCCGAATCCACCTGTGCAATCAGCGTCGTCGGCGCCTGGATGCAGGCGATGCCGCGCTGATAACAGGCCGCCGCAAAGCCGGCGATGTCGCCGACGACGCCGCCGCCCAGCGCGATCAGCACGTCGTCACGCGCAAAGCGTGCCTCCATCAGCCGATTCCAGACTTCGCCGGCCGTCGCGAGCGTTTTGCGCGATTCACCGGCAGCGAGCACGCAGGTTGCGCAGTCGTCGCCCAGCGTTGCCGTGAGCCGGCCGAGATGATGCTCGGCCACGATTTCGTCAGTCACGATCATCGTGCGGCGGCCGGCGATGATGTCGCGCCAGCATTGACGGTCGCCCAGCATTCCGTCGCCGATGAAAATCGAATAGCTGCGCGCGCCCAGCGGCACCGTGACCGTTTTCACGAGATACGCCGTCTCCGGAGGAAAGGACCTAATGATATATCAGCGCCGCGCGCAGTTCGCGCGCGACCTCGCGCGGCGTCTGCTCATCGGTAGCCACCGTCAGGTCGGCGAGCGTTTCATACAGTGGCGCGCGCTCGACATTGAGCTGAATGAGCCGGCCCCTTGGATCGCCTTGTTCCAGCAGCGGACGCTTGTGCGAATGCGAGGTCCGCTGCAGTTGCGTTTCCACGGTGGCGGTGAGATAGATGACGGTGCCGGCGGCGGTGATGCGCTCGCGGTTGCTGCGATCGAGAACGATGCCGCCGCCGGTCGACAACACGAGGTTATCGCGCATTAGCAGATCTTCGAGGACCGCCGCTTCCCGGCGCCGGAACCCGGCTTCACCTTCTTTCTCGAAGATGAAGCCGATATCGACGCCGGTGCGGCTCTCAATCTCGGCATCGCTGTCGGCGAACTCCGAATCCAGCAGTTTTGCCAGTTCGCGGCCGACGGCGGTCTTCCCCACCCCCATTGGCCCGATGAGGATAACGCGTGTGATACCGTCTTTATCGGTCAGGTCGCTTCTACCTTGCGCTATTCGTAGTTCGATTGCTCAAGCTGCACGCCTGAAGAAAGAATTTTCGGCGTCACGAAGATCAGCAGCTCTTTTTTGTTGTTGACGGTGCTCGTGTTGCGGAACAGAAAGCCCAGTAACGGGATGTCGCCCAGCAGCGGCACTTTGTGCACGCTTTGCACGCGGCTGGTCTCATAGATGCCGCCGAGCACGACGGTATCGCCGTTGTCGACCAGCACCTGCGTGTTGACTTCGCGCGTGTCAATGCTGGGCACTGTTCCGCCGGTGGCGCTCGGCACCGTCGCGCCGACGCTGTCCTTGCTGACATCGAGATCCATAATGATCTTGTTGTCCGGCGTGATTTGCGGAGTCACCTTCAGACTCAGCACCGCTTCCTTGAACTGGGTATTGGTCGCGCCGCTCGATGAGGCCTGCTGATATGGAATCTCGACGCCCTGCTTGATAGAGGCTTCGTGCTGATTTGATGTTATTACGTGCGGCTGTGAAATGACCTGGCCATGACCCTCGGCCTGCAGCGCCGACAATTCCAGATCAACCAGATAATTGGAGCTCAGGATGGCGACGGCCAATCGGCCGACGGAGCCTGCGGCCGGGGCATTGACCACCAAGCGGTTGTCCAGCGGTCCCGGAGAGCCGGTCATCAGATCGTTTGTTCCGGACACGACGATGTTATCCGCCGCATCCGCGCTTCCGCTGACGGCCACGAGACCCCTGCCATTCGTGTTGACGCCGGTCGCGCCAAAGCGCACACCCAGTTGCCGGGTGAAATCCTTGTTGACGATAACGATGCGCGACTCGATCAGCACCTGGCGAACCGGGACGTCGAGTTTGTGGACCATTTCGCGGATGTCGGCCAGCCGGTCGGCGGTATCCTGCACCAGCAGCACGTTGGTGCGCTGGTCGACGCTGACGCTGCCCCGCTGCGACAGCAGCGAATTGCCCTGCGACTTGATCAGGTTGGCGAGGTCGCCGGCCTTGGCATAGTTGACCTGGATGAACGCCGACTCAAGCGGCAGCAGCGCCTGAATCTGTTGTTTGGCCTGCAGTTGTGCCTTTTCCCGCTGGGCGATTTCATCGGCGGGCGCGATCAGCACCACGTTGCCGGTCTTGCGCATCGCCAGGCCCTTGGTCTTGAGAATGATGTCCAGCGCCTGATCCCACGGCACGTTTTGCAGCCGCAGCGTGATATTGCCGTTGACGCTGTCGCTGACCACCATGTTCAAACCGGTGAAGTCAGCGAGAATCTGCAGTACCGCGCGCACTTCAATGTCCTGAAAGTTCAGCGTCAGCCGCTTGCCATTGAACTGCTTTTTCTCCATCCGTGCCTGCTGGGCCTGCGTCAGCGGCTTGATTTCGACGGCCAGCAGATTGTCGGACTGGTAAGCCAACTGTTCGTAGGCGCCGTGCGTGTGAATGACCAGGCGCGTGTTGTCGCCGCGCCGCACGGCGTCGATCGAACTCACCGGCGTGGCGAAGTCACTGACATCGAGCCGCCGCATCAGATTCTTCGGCAGCTTCGTGTCCTTGAGCGACACGATCACGTTGCCGCCCTGTTTCTCAACATTGGCTTGGGTGTGCGGGTCGCTGAGGTGTATGAGCACGCGGGCAGCGCCATTCTCGCCGCGGCGGAAATCAATGCTCGTGACCTGGGTTTGCCGATCAGCCGGCGCGCCCGTGGCGCCGCTCGCCGGGCCGAAGCCCGATTCAGCAGTTGCGCCCGAACCGCCGACGGTAATGTACACATGACGCCCGGAAACGCGGGTGCTGTAGGCAACCGGATAGCTCAGGTCAACGACCACGCGCGTGCGGCCAGCGGCCGCGGCGGTCAGCACCTGCCGCACGGCGCCGACGTCAACCTGGTGGCGCGTCTTGTCCAGCGCAAGCTCGGTGTCTGGCAGGTCGATGGCGATGCGCGCCGGCTTATCGATGCTGAACGAGCGCGGCTTGGGCGCTGGTTCGGCCAGCGTGAGGTCGATTTGCACCCGGTCGCCCCCCAGCGGCGTCGCCTGGATCGACTCCAGCTGGTTGGCTGAGGCCGTTCCCGCCGCCGGCGCCAGCGGCGCTAAAAGGGCGATGCCGAACGCCGCGCCGGCCCAGCGGCGGAGCGGAGAAGTAGGAACGTTTTTATTCATGACTTACCTGCTTTCGAGCTGTCGGTGGCGAGAGAGACCTGCGTCTCCCGTTTCACGTAACCTCCCAGCCCGTTCGGGACGATTTCACGTAGAGTCAGGCCGGTCGCAGTGATTTTGAGGATGCGGCCGTCGTTGTGGCCCATGTAGTTGCCGCGCTTGACCCGGTGCACCAGTCCCTCGCTGTCCCGGATCAGGGCGTAGCGCGTGCCGCCCATGTCGATCGTGCCGACCATCTTCAGGCTGTCGAGCGGGAATTGCTCGAGGTATTCCTTGTTGCGGTTCGCGTCGGGCCGCACCGAGCTGGTCGGCTGTTCCTCGACCTGCGGCGCGAACGGCGAGCGCAGCGCCTGATCCGCGTAGGTATAGGTTTCGTACGGTTTCATCTGCGGAATCGGCTGCAGCGGCGGTCCCGGCTGCGCCTGAACGTGCTGTACGAACTGCGTCAGGTCGTTCATGTTGCCGGTGCCGCAACCGGCGAGTGCCGCTACAGCGAGCAGCAGCCCGGCGCGCGGCAAAATTCTGCGGATAGTGTGCTCGCGCATCATTTCTTCCCGCCGTCCTGCTCAAGATATCGATAAATCTTGGCCGTCAGGCTCATGCTCAACTCGCCCGTCCCGTTCTTGCCGACGGGTTTGATGCTGATGTCGTGCAACGTCACGATGCGGGGCAGGGCCGCCACATCGGAGACAAACTTGGCCAGGTCGTGAAACCCACCGGTCACGATCATGTGGATCGGCTTCTCGGCGTAAAAGTCCTTCTTGTTCTCGCCTTGCGGTTGAAACAGCTTCTGCTCCAGCCCATCGACCTGTGCGGTCTGCGAAATGTCGCGCAACAGGCTGTCGACCTCGGTCTGGCTGGGCAACTGGCGCAGCAGCGTGCCGAAGCTGGCCTGCATCTCCGCCAGCTGCTTTCTCAGCGCGTCGAGATTGGCGGCCTTGTGCGCCTTGCCTTTGAACTGGTCCTTGAGCGTCGTTTCCTGCTGGCGGGCCGTGTGCAGCTGGTCGATCTTGTCGCGGATCGTGAACCAGTAGCCCGCGCCGACGATGACCGCGAAGATCAGCGCGATCAGCGCGGCCTTGCCCGCTATCGGCCAGTTGCCGGCCTCGCGGAAGTCGAGGTCGTTGATCGCCTGCAGGTCGAAATTCAGATCCAGGTTCATGGCCATGGCGCTACTCTTTGCCCTTCGCGGGGCCGGTGACCTGCGCAGTCAGTGAAAACTGCTTGCGGTGAAGCTTGCTGTCGCCGTTCGCCTTGATCACCGTCAGGTTTGGATCGGCGAGCCAGTCCGACTCGGCGATGTTGCGCATGTAGGTGGAAATCCGCGCGCTCGACTGGGCGACGCCGTCGAGCTTCAGCGAGTCGCCGGTCTGGGCGACGCTGCTCAGGTAGATGCCGTCCGGCAGCGTGCGGACGAGCTGGTCGAACAGGTGCACAACCTGCGGCCGCGACTGCTGCAGTTGTTCGATGATGCGCATGCGCGCCAGTAGTTCCTTGCGCGTCTTCTGCATGTCCTTGATGTCGGCAATGCGTTTGTCGACCCGCGAAATCTGCGTCTTGAGGAAATTGTTGCGCTGGTTCTGGTAGTCGATGCTGGCGCTCATCGCGTGGTTCCAGTAGCCGACAACC
>DASSNT010000054.1:0-34386 GCA_035701285.1 Gammaproteobacteria bacterium
CACGACCTGCGGCCAGCCGCCCGCTACGTTGATCGCGATGCCCAGCAGCAGTGCCATAAAGGCCGGAAACGTGAAGATCCGTTTGACGATCAAGCCCGGGTGCGGCGTCCGCCCGGCGTACAGACTGGCGATTACTACCGCCAGAGAAATCAGAACCGGAAAGCTGCCCAGCTGATCGGCGACCACTGCCACGCCCAGTGCATCATGACCGACCAGCGTTTCAATCAGCGGATAGCCCAGAAAGGTCGTATTGCCGAGACCGCAGACGAGAATAATCGCGCCAGTGCGCCCGCGCGACCAGCCCAGGCGCGGGCCCAGCAGGCTGAATACCAGCCACGCGCCCAGGAATTCCAGCCACAGGACCGCCGGCGGGTACCACAGGCGCGGATCGAACCCGAGGCGCGGAATCAGTTCCAGAACCAGTGCCGGCAGTGCAATGTGCAACACCCACCAGTTGAGGCCTGCCGCCATGTTGGCCGGCGCGCGAGCAAACCGGGCGACCAGTACGCCCAGCACGAGGCAGCCGAACAGCATCAGCAGCGCACTCATGCCGGCAGCGTTTCATCCGTTTGAGTGGAACGCGTCCGGCGCGCTACAGCCATACGCGGCCATGGCCGTGAAAGCGTCTTTTTCATTGGAACCATTCCAGTCGGTATTTGCCGCGGTGCGGCTAGTCGTTTGGCCGCGGTGGTTTGTACCTACGCTCTTACAAGCCGGCCTGTAGACGAATTTTAACCTGTGTGATGGTCATCGCGTTTGCCGGGAGAATCCTTTGACGGTGCGAATCCGGCTCGGATAATGAGGCCCATCGTTAAGCGCGACTCCGCGCAAAACTCTTCAGTAACTAGGAGGTTCGCGATGAAAATCACGACGATGTTTTTATGCGGAACGATGGCGGCCGGATTGCCGGTCGCGGCAATGGCCCAGGACAATTGGGGCGGCAACCGCGGCGACGAGGGCTCGTACATCGAGCTGCAGATCGGTCGTTCGCACTTGTACGATCACAGCTTTGACGTGCCCGGCGGCCGTATCACGACCGACTCCAGCAATGGCGACGTGGTGCTGCTGAATTCCGGCTACGAATTCGGCCAGTGGGCTCTGGGCAGCCTGCGCGTCGAGGGCGAGCTGGGGTATCGGAACAATGGTGCCGATAACCACTATTTCACGCCGAACGGCGCCACCGGGAATATCGCCCTGACCGACGCCGGCGGGGAAACGCAGATGTGGTCGCTGATGTTCAACGTCGTTAACGACTTCGCGCCGGGTACGGCGTTCGATCCGTATGTCGGCGTAGGCGCCGGCTACGCGCGGATCGACTTTCACAAGTACAACGCAGCAGTGGCCGGCGCCAATTTGCCTCCGGTCACCGTCATCGATGATGTCGACAACGGTTGGGCCTACCAGGGCATGGTCGGGTTTCGTTCGCGCCTGACAACGCAACTCACCCTGGACGTCAACTGGCGTTACTTCAAGGCAGATTCGCCATCCTTTACCAACACGGCGGGCCAGCGCGTCGCCAGCGGCTATCAGTCGCAGGCCGTCCTCGTTGGCCTGGCGTACACATTCCAGTAACAGGCAGGACGCAGCCGCGCGGAGGCCCGCCGATGGGCCTTCGCGCGTGCCGGAAATCAACAGTGGCTCTGATCAGCCGGCAAAGACGGCGGGCGCCGTTCGGGCGACGATGTAGGCGCCCATCACGATAAGAAAGACGCCGAATATCCTTTTTAACTTCGCCTGGGGAACACGCGTGCCGACGACATTGCCGATCAGGCTGCCGGCAATGCCGATGGCGGCGATGGCGCCGAGGATGGCCCACTCCAGATGAAGCTGATTGGCTTCAAGCACGCTCAGGTATTTATGGAAGCCGGCGAAGGCGTTCAGGACGATGATGCACAGGCTGGTGCCGACGGCGCGGTGCATCGGCAGCCCGACCAGCAACACGAGTGCCGGAATGATCATGAAGCCGCCCCCGACGCCGACGAGGCCGGTGACGAAACCGACGGCCAACCCGTCCAGCGGCACGCTCCATAACGGCTGACGCGGCCTCGCCGCGGCGTCGGGTTTTCGGGGCCGAAGCATCATGAATGCCGCCAGCAGCACGATGACCGCGAACAACAGCAGTTGCAGCGCGCCGGGCAGATAATGGCCCACCCAGGCGCCCCCGTAGGCCGCGACCATGCCCGGCACGCCGAACAGCCCGACCACCGGCCAGTCGACCATGCGGCGAAAGGCGTAAGGGGCCGCGCCGACGAAACTGATACTGCCGACGACGGCCAGCGAGCCTGCTATCGCGACCTTTTCCGGCTGATCGAACAGGTACACGAGTACCGGTACGGTCAGAATCGAGCCGCCGGATCCCAGCGTGCCCAGCACGAGCCCAATCGCCAGCGCTCCCAGCCACCCCCAGATCATGTGAACCTCCCACGGATTCTGAACCCTCTCCCTCCGGGAGAGGGCAGGGTGAGGGGAATTCATATGATCCCCTCATCCCAACCTTCTCCCTGGGGGAGAAGGGGATAAAAATGCAGCTTGCTTCGACGGTCGCCATCATGCGGTATGATTCCTGCATGAGCAAATGGATTGCGATGATCAGCGCCTGCATCTGTCTGGCGCTGGCCGTTCCTGCGGGTGCCGAGGATGTCGAGGCACCGCCGGCTGCCGCGCCCTGCGCGGCCTGCCATGGCGCCCAGGGTGCGGGTGGCGGCGGAGGCGCTTTCCCCCGCCTGGCCGGCCAGCCGGCCAGCTATCTCGCCAAACAGTTGCACGACTTCAAGTCGGGTGCGCGCGACAGCCGGATCATGCAGCCGCTGGCGGCGGGGCTGTCGGACGAACAGATCGCGGCGCTGGCGCAGTACTACGGCGAAATGGAAGCGCCTTATCCCGAGCGGAAGGCGGTAAACAACGCCGTTTTGCGTCGCGGCCAGGCGCTGGTGCGTCAGGGCCAGTGGTCGGCCCGGGTGCCGGCTTGCGCAAGCTGCCACGGCCCTGAGTTGACCGGGCTGCCGCCCGACTTTCCGGCGCTCGCCGGGCAGTCCGCCGACTATATCAGCGCGCAGCTCAATGCCTGGCGGCACGGCCGCCGCACGAACGACCCGCTCGGATTGATGCAGCATGTGACGCACGGGCTTGACGACGAGGATGTCAAAACCGTCGCCGCCTACCTCGCCTGGCTGCGTCCCGGCGGCGACAACGATGTTCCGGCGGCGCCCGCCAAAGCCGACGAAGCCGCGGCACCCGCGGCGAGTGCGCAAGGCAGCTTCCAGCCGCCGCCGGAGTCGGCCATCCCGGCCGGTCCGGATGGCGAGGTAATCCGCTTCGGCGAACAAGTCTTTACCGATACCGGCCGCTACGCGAAAGACTACGCCGGCAATGCGCTCACCTGCGCCAACTGCCATCTCGATCGCGGCAGGCTGCCGAATTCCGCGCCGATGTGGGCCGCCTTCGGCCAGTACCCCCGCTACCGGAAGAAAAACGATAAGGTGAACACGCTCACCGACCGCATCCAGGGCTGCTTTCTGTTCAGCATGAACGGCAAGCCGCCGCCGGCGGACAGCAAGGTCATGGTGGCGCTGGAGAGCTATTTTCACTGGCTGGCGACCGGCGCGCCGGTGAACGTCGCCATGCCCGGCGGCGGCTATCCGGAACTACCGAAACCCGCTCAGGCGCCCAGTCCGGAGCGCGGGGCCCGGGTATTCGAAACCCACTGCGCGCTGTGCCACGGTGCCGACGGCCAGGGTAGGCAAAGCGCTGGCGTGGTCGTGTTCCCGCCGCTGTGGGGGCCGGAATCGTTCAACTGGGGCGCGGGCATGCACCGCATTCCGACTGCCGCGGCATTCATCAAGGCGAACATGCCTTACGGTCTGGGCGGCTCACTGACCGACCAGCAGGCGTGGGACGTGGCTGCGTTTATCGATCACCACCCGCGGCCGCAGGATCCCCGCTTCACCGGCAGCGTCAGTGAAACCAAAGCGAAATATCACGATCATATGGGCTATTACGGTGAAGCCGGATTTACCAGCAAGGAGAAGAAGCGATGAAAGGAATGTACAAAGGAATATTGATGCTGGCGCTGGCACTGGCGGCGCTGCCGGTTATTGCCGGCACAACGTCGAAAGATGAGGAGCAGGCATGGCAGTATCCCCTCATCAAGAACGCCGGCGGCGTCGTCCCCCTGCCGAAAGCGGCGCTGCAGCCGGACCCGCTGCACACATACAAGGCGGTCTTTAATCTGACCAAGGACGCGGGTGGGAAGGAGGTCAACAGCGGCCTCGCGCACGTGGCCCGCGCAGTCAATCTGTTTGCGTTGTCGAGCGTGCGGCCGGAGCATCGCAAGTTCGCGGTAGTCATTCACGGCCCGGCGACCGGCATCGTAATGAGCAACGAGGCTTACCACCAGCGCACCGGGCACGACAACCCGAACATCAAGTTGATTCACGCGCTCAAGGAAGCCGGCGTCGAACTCTACGTCTGCGGCCAGGCGCTGGCCGAACATCACATCGCGGACAGCGAAGTCAATCCGGACATTACGCTGTCGCTGTCAGCGCTGTCGGACCTGATTATTCTGCAGCAGCAGGGCTACGTGCTGTATCCGCTGTAGCCGTCGTCTCATTCAGCCAGTCCCGGACTTTCATTGCGAAGGCCCGGCTGGCTTCGCTCAGCGCCTGGACGCCGCCCGCGGCATCGGCGCTCGGCGCCGGCTTTTCGATATGAAAATGACGCTGCGCCAGGATCCGGTTGCGCTCGTTGCTGACGACCGTCACCGTCGCATCGAGCACGCCGGCGCTCTGGTCCTGGCCCGTGAAGGCCTGTTCGAAATCGTTCAGCTCCACCCGTAGCGCCACGTCCGCCTGGTTCACGTCGCTCGGCCCCAGGATCGCCCGCCACTGGCCGGCGCTCGCCAGCGTGCTTTGCAGAACGTTGCCGAGCAGCACCGGCGGCGGCGCGACCCAGTCGGAGCGGCTGTAGGCGCTGATCCTGGCGTCGTTGCGGTACGCCAGCCGGTAATACAGGTTGGTGCTGTCGAGCCAGTTGGGCGCGCTGATTTCCGCAATGCGCAGAATCCGGCCTTCGGCAGGTGCGGCACCCGCGGCCGGCGCCGGCTGCGCCGAGGCCCGGCCGGCAAGCGTGAAGTGCTCGGTCAGCACCGGCTGCGAGCCGCCGAAGCAGCCCGCCAGCAGAATGGCAGGCGGGATGAGGGCGATGGCTAACTTCTTGATCATTTTTTAACCTCCGTTTTCGCCGCTGCCGAACCCTGGTTCACCGGGGCCGGGCTGCGGCTTCGGCGCTCCGAAAATCAGGCTTTGCGGGTTGGTCTGCAATTGCTTGCTCAATTCCTGCAGCGATTCCGACGTGCGCAGCAGGCTTTCGCTCAACTGGTCGATGTCCGGCAACGTCTGGCGCTGCAGCTTGGCGGCGATCTGCTCGCCGGTCGTGGTCATCTCGGCCAGCGCATCGGCGGCGGCGCCCGCCTTCTTGATCGGCTTCTTCGCTGCTTGAGCAAGATCCGTTGCCTGCGCCAGCAGCGCGTGGCTCTGGTCGAGCGTCTGTTGCGCGCTCTCCGCGAGCTTCGGCAGCATTTTCACGACCGGCATCAGGTGATTTTCGATGACGACGATTTTGCGCGTGGCTTCGTCAATCTGCTGAATCGTCTGCGTCAGATGCTTCTGATTCTCGTCGTTCACCAACGCCTGCACGCTGCTGATGATGTCGTTGATCTTCTTCAGATCCTTCCGGCCGACCGACTGCAGTTTCGCCAGCAGCCCCAGGTGCAGCGGAATCAGCGCGGGGTTGTCTTCGCTGGTCTTCAGCGGTTTGCGGCTGCCCTTGCCGAGCTTGAGCGCCAGCGACTTACCACCGGTAATGCCCTGAATCTGCATCACTGCGTAGGTCGACTGCGTCACCAGCGTGTCTTCAGATACCGTGAACAGGATATCGACCTTGGCGGGATCCTGTTTGTTGAAACCGACCTTTTGCACATGGCCCACCAGCAGGCCCTTGAAGGTCACCGGCGATTTCGCCTGGATTCCGCCGACGCCCTGGCTGGTGACGATCTTGTAAAAGCGGGGCTCGGGTTGTTGGTGCGCGAGCCAGTAATAAACGAGGATGGCCGCGAACGAGAAGACGATCAGAAACGTGACCGCGATGATGGCGTGTGATTTGTTTTCCATAACTTTATTGGTATCTGGCAGCGCAGTCAGTATGAGGGAAGCGCGCGCAGTTCCTCGTCGCCGCGGCGGCGCCGGAAAAACTCCTGTATGAAAGGATGGTCGAATTCCGCCACTTCGACAAGGCTGCCCACGGTGAGCAGCTTGCCCTGGTCGAGCACGGCGATGCGATCGCTGAGGGCGGCCAGGCTGTGGAGGTCATGGGTAATCATCAACGCGCTGAGATTGAGTTCGTGATGCAACTGATCGAGCAGCGTGTCGAATTCCGACGCAGAAATCGGGTCGAGGCCGGTGGTCGGTTCGTCTAGGAACAGCAGCTCCGCTTCCAGCGCCAGGGCGCGGGCCAGCGCCGCGCGCTTGAGCATGCCGCCGGACAGTTCGGCCGGGTATTTCCACGCGTCCTTCGGGTCCAGACCGACCATGTGCAGCTTCACCGCGACCAGTTCGCGAATCGCTTCTTCCTCAATGTCCTCGCCTTCCTTGCGCAGCTCGCGGATCGGAAAGGCGATGTTGTCGAATACGGTCAGCGCGCTGAACAGCGCCCCCTGCTGAAACAGCACGCCCCAGCGGCGGCGCAGCAGGCGCACTTCCTCGCCTTCCAAACTGTGAATGCGCTGACCGAGCACTTCCACCGAGCCTGACGACGGCGAGATCAGGCCGATGATCTGCCGCAGCAGCGTGGTCTTGCCGCTGCCGGTGGTGCCGATCACGCCCAGCACCTCGCCCCGGTACACCGTGAGACTGAGGCCGCGATGCACTTCCTGCTTGCCGAGGCGCGTGTGCAGGTCGTTGACCTCGATAATGACTTCGCGCTCCTCGCGTTCGTGCGGCGGGTTGTCCATCTGCGCTGCCATCACAAGCCCACGTTTGTCATCGTCGCCCCGACCACGGCGTCGAAGATCAGGATCAGCGACAGGCTGGTTACCACCGACAGCGTCGTGTTGCGGCTCAGGCTTTCGGTGTTGGCCTTGGCCGACAGACCGAAGTAGGTCGCGATCCACGAGATGATGAAGCCGAACACGACGCCCTTGCCCAGGCCGATCCAGAAATTCACGATCGGCACTTCCGTCGGCAGCCGGGCGAAGAACAGCTGCCAGTTGACGTCCAGAAACCAGTCGCCGGTGATGGCCGCGCCCGCCAGCCCCATGAAGTCGGTCCAGACGACCAGCAGCGGCACGCTGACCATCATGCCGACCACGCGCGGCAGCACCAGGCGCACGCTGGGCGAGGCGCCGAACGCGCGCAAGGCGTTGAATTCCTCGGTGATATGCATCGCGCCGATGCCGGCGGTCATAGCCGAACCGGAGCGGCCGGCGAGGATGATCGCCGCGATCACCGAGCCGAGTTCGCGCAGCACCGCGAGACCCATCAGTGAAATGATCATTTGCGGCGCACCGAATTTCTGCAGCGTGATGCCGATCTGGATCGCCATCACGATGCCGATCATGAAGCCGACCAGCCCCAGCAACAGCATCGACGATGCGCCGCTGCGGTAGATCGTCGCGGAGACTTCCTTCCACGGCATCAGGCGCGGATGGCGCACGACCCAGGCCGCGTCGACCATCAACTGCCCGATCAGCAACAGCAGTCCGCCGATGGTGCTGAGTACCGCCTTGACGCCGGCGGTGAAATGATCGGCCGCCTGCGCGAACCGGAAAGGGCGCGGCGCCGCCGGCGTTTCGGTCTCTTCCAGGCGCTCGAACCAGTGGCGCTGGGTATCGGTGCAATCCAACTGATCGGGAAGTTCGCGGCCCCACAGCGTCCAGAGCAGCAGTGCGCCGCCGCTGTCGAACGCGCCGATATCGCAGAGGTTCCAGCTGTAGCGGCGCGGCGAGTCGAGCTTCTTGAGCTGGGCCTGCAGGCTTTTGCGGCGCCTGGCGCTGTACAGGAGGTTCCAGTCGCCGGAAAGCCGGACGCAATTGTCGCCCTCGATCTTCCACTGCGCCTGTGAGCCGGCTTTTGCCATAAGTCCCTTTCTTCGTGTTTCGCCCGCAAGTCCGTTTGCGGCCGGTTTCAGTATATCGGAGTGAACCCGCTCAAGCACGTAAGCAGTTTGTTTTTTCTGTTAAATCAAGTACGATGCCGACTGCTATAGGGGAACGGCAGCATCTGCCGCGGGCTGATAATCATTTGACACTTATCGATCCGGCCTCCGTCGCCATGTCGGCCGAGCGCGACCAGCCCGAGGGCAAGCTTGCGCGCCAGGCGGCCTATTTCCGCACCCTGTTTGAAAATCTCCCTGACGCCGTTGCCGTGCTCGATATGAACGGCCGGGTCCTCAATGCGAACCGCGGCTTTGAAATGCTGTTCGGCTATTCCCTCGTGGAACTGCGCGGCCGTAATATCGACTCCAGAGTGACGCCGGCTCACCTGCTCGAGGAGGCCAAAGCCCTGTCGAAGCGGGCACTGGGCGGCGAGACACTGCAAACCGAAACCATGCGCCGCTGCAAGAACGGCGATTTCCTGCCGGTGCGGGTGCACGCGTTTCCGATTATGGTCCGCAAGCGTCAGGCCGGCGCCTACGTGATCTACACCGATATCAGCGAAGCGCGCCGCGCGAATCAGCGCGCGCTGTGGCAGGCCACGCACGATGGCCTCACGGGGCTGATCAACCGCGCCGAGTTCGAACGCCGGCTGGCGGCACTGTTGCCGTGCCTGACCGACGGCGTCGAGCACTCGCTGCTGTACATCGACCTCGACGAGTTCAAGGTCGTCAACGATATCTGCGGCCACAGCGCCGGCGACGACCTGTTGCGCCAGCTGGCGGAAGAAATCTCGGCCGATATCGGCGCCGACGATGTGCTCGCGCGGCTCGGCGGCGACGAATTCGGCGTGCTGTTGCGCAACTGCGCCGTGAGCCGGGCCGAGCGGCTGGCACGCAAGCTGATCCGGGCCGTTGCCGGGTTCCGCTTCGTCTGCGACGGGCGGGGCTTCACTGTCGGCGCCAGCATCGGCGTCGTCGGCATCGATTCCAGCTGCCGCAGGCTGCCCGATCTGTTCGCGGCCGCCGATGCCGCCTGCTATTCGGCCAAGGAAAAGGGCGGCAACCGGGTGCGGGTGTACCAGCGCGACGATGCCGACATTGCCCGCCGTTCCGAGCAGATGGGGTGGGTGTCGCGGCTCGCTGAAGCGCTCGAAGGCGATCGTTTTCTGCTGTATCACCAGGCGATCTCGTCGCTGCACGACGACGATGGTATGCGCTGGAATGAAATCCTGCTGCGCTTTCGCGCCGAAAACGGCGACGTCGTCACGCCGGACCATTTCATTCCCGCCGCCGAACGCTACCATCTGATGCCGGCGCTCGACCGCTGGGTGGTGCGCAAGGTCTTCGGCGGCCTGCGGCGGGAACTGAATGCCCGCGGCGCCGGTATCCGGCAGGTTCTCGCCATCAACATCTCCGGCGAAACGGTCGGCGAACCCAGCTTCCGCCGCTTCGTGCGCGAGCAGCTGGAGCGCTTCCAGGTGCCGCCCACGATGATCTGCTTCGAAATCACCGAGACCGCGGCGATCGAGAACCTGGACCAGGCGACGGCTTTCATCGACGAGATGCGCGCGCTCGGCTGCTCGATTTCGCTGGATGACTTCGGCAGCGGCTTGTCGTCGTTCCCGTATCTGAAGACGCTGCATGTCGACTATCTCAAGATCGACGGCGCGTTCGTGCGCGACATGGCTGACGACCCGATCGACTGCGCGATGGTCGAAACGATCAATCGCGTCGGCAAGATCATGGGCGTGAAGACAGTGGCCGAATATGTGGAAATGGGCGACGTACTCGGCAAGCTCAGGGAACTGGGCGTCGATTTCGCCCAGGGCTACGACATCCATGTGCCGGAACCGTGGCGCTGGGCGCCCGGCTTGACTTGAGGCGCAGCGCCCGCAAAGAATAGCCGGATGATACGCGCGATCGGTCTCCTCCTGCTGGTCGCCTTGCTGGCAGGCTGTATTGCCAACAGCAGCTCTTCCGGTAGCGACGACAACGATAATCCTCCGCCGGCGCAGGGCATCCAAATTGCGCCGGCCGAAGCGACCGTCGCCGCCGGGGCGACGCAGCAATTCACCGCCACCGCCGACGATGGCAGCGATGTCACCTGGCAGGTCAATGGCGTGCCCGGCGGCAATGGCGAACTCGGCACCATCTCGGCTGCAGGTCTTTACACCGCGCCGCCGCTTCCGCCGCCCGGCGGCAGCGTCACCATCAAGGCGATTTCCAGGGCTGACACCTCGCTGACCGGCCGCGCGTCGGCCCGGATCCGCTATTCCAACGCGTCATTGCATGGCGCCTACGTCTTTTCCTGGCGCGGCACGGTCGCCGGCGGTCCGTTCGGCGCGATCGGCCGGTTCGAGGCGGATGGCGACGGCGGCATTGACGCCGGGAACGAGGACGCCAATCTGCCGGACGGCGTCGTGCTGAACGTGCCATTCAACGGCAGCTACGAAATCGATGCCGACGGGACCGGTCAGGCCGTGTTCGTCAGCTCGCGCAGCAGCGTCGAGCTTCGCTTCGTCATCGGAGCCGGCGGGCGCGCCGAGGTCATTCGCGTCGACGCCGGCGCGGCGGCTGCGGGCGCAATCGTGCCGCAGACGGATGCGTCTCTTCAAACGATCGCCGGCGATTACGTGTTTCGGCTGGACGGGACGGGAGAGACCGGGGTGCGGGCGGGCGTCGTCGGCCGCTTTACCGCTGACGACGACGGCGCCGTTGGCGCGGGCATCGAAGACCGCAACACGGGCGGTGCGGTGGCGCGGGCCGTCGAGTTTACGGGCGCGTACGATCTTGGCGACGACGGCCACGGCAGCCTGACCCTCACCAGCGCGCTCGGCGTGAGTCACTACGCGTTTTATGCCGTTTCGGCCGAGGAAATGTACCTGCTCCGGATTGACCGGGCGAACCCGCTCACCGGCAGCGCGCTGGCGCAAGCCGATGCCGACTTCGCCGATGGCGATTTGAGCGGCGACTACGTGTTTTACCTGCTCGGCGACGACGGCCTGAATACCATCGCCACCGCGGGTTTGTTCAATGCCGGGGGAGACGGCAATATCGGCGACGCCATCTTCGACCGCAACGACCGCGGCACCGTGCAGCAGGAGAACGCCTTTACCGGTGTCTACGCAATCGACGACAGCGGGCGCGGCGCGGCGACGTTCTTTTCGTCCGGCGGGCGCACCGAGCTGGCGTTCTACATGCAATCGGCCGATCACGCCGTTGTGCTGGAAGCCGACTCCGCCGCCGTGCGCAGCGGCGAATTCATCGGCCAGCCGGGCGACGATTTCACAACCGCGGCGCTGGACGGCGCGTTCACGCTCGCCAGCGCGGGCGTCGAGAATCCGCTCGTCGGCCGGCTGGTATTCAATGGCGACGGCGACATTGACGACGGCGTCGAAGTGGAGAGCGCTGCCGGCGGGACTCCGCAGGCGATCGCGCTCGACGGCAGCTATACAATGGAGGCCGCCGGCCGCGGCGCGCTGACGCTGCTGACCGAAGGCGGCGGCCAACAGGATTACATCATCTACGTCATCGACCCGACCCGTGTGCTGCTGCTGGGCGGTGGCCCGGGCGCGATTCCGCTCGCCTGGCTGCGCCAGCAGTGGCCGCCGGCAGAATAGTAGTTCAACAACAAGGGGCGTTGCAGTGGCAGAACGACGCGTTGCGACCAAGGCGGCCTGGTACCTCGGGCTGCTGATCATCTTCGCCGGAGCCATGTGGGTGCCGTTCTATAACCGGCTCGAGCCGCGGTTGTTCGGCGTTCCGTTTTTCTACTGGTTTCAGTTCAGCTGGATTATCGTGACCGCGATCGCGACGGCATTGGCCTACAAAGCCCGGCTGTAAAAAGGGGGAGGCTGTCATGAACTGGCAGGCATTAAGCGTCTTCATCGTCCTGTTCGCGTTCGTCACCGTGCTCGGCTTTTATGCCGCGCGCTGGCGGCGCGGCGACCTGAACTCGATTGACGAGTGGGGCCTCGGCGGACGCCGCTTCGGCACCGTTGTCACCTGGTTTCTGTTGGGCGGCGACCTGTACACGGCCTACACGTTCATCGCGGTGCCGGCGCTGGTATTCGGCCGCGGTGCAATCGGCTTTTTCGCCGTGCCGTACACGCTGCTGGTGTTCCCGTTCGTGTTCATCGTGTTTCCACGGCTGTGGTCGGTCGCGCGCCGCCACGGCTACGTGACCGCCGCCGATTTCGTGCGCGGGCGTTTCGACAGCCGCCTGCTCGGCCTGCTGATCGCGATTACCGGCATCCTCGCGACGCTGCCGTACATCGCGCTGCAGCTCGTCGGCATCCAGGTCGTGATTGCGGCGATGGGGTTCGACGGCACCGGCCTCGTCGGCGACCTGCCGTTGATCATCGCGTTTTTGATTCTCGCCGCCTACACCTATACCAGCGGCTTGCGCGCTCCGGCGATGATCGCGATCGTCAAGGACTTGCTGATTTACCTTACCGTCATCGTCGCGGTCATCGTGATCCCGATGCACCTGGGCGGCTACGGTGCAATCTTCGACGCGATTCCAACCGACAAGCTGCTGCTCGCACCGCCGGGAGGCGACAGCTTTGGCGCCTACACGGCCTACGCCACCCTCGCCTTCGGCTCGGCGCTGGCGCTGTTCCTGTACCCGCACTCGGTCACCGGCCTGTTGAGCGCCAGCAGCCGCAAAGCGATCAAGCGCAACATGGCACTGCTCCCTGCCTATTCGCTGGTGCTGGCGCTGATCGCGCTGCTTGGCTACATGGCGTTCGCATCGGGCGTACAGCACATGCCCGAGTACGCGCCGTACTTTGACCGCTACGGGCCGAACTTCGCGGTGCCGGCGCTGTTTCTCCACGAATTGCCCGACTGGTTCGCCGGCCTCGGCTTTGCAGCCATCGCGATCGGTGCGCTGGTCCCGGCAGCGATCATGTCGATCGCGGCGGCGAACCTGTTCACCCGCAACATTTACCGCGAGTACCTGCGGCCCGACTGCAGCGACAGGCACGAAGCCGGCACGGCCAAGTTCGTCTCGCTGCTGGTCAAGGTCGGCGCGCTGGCGTTCATCGTGTTTCTGCCGAGCGAATACGCGATCCAGTTGCAGTTGCTCGGCGGAATCTGGATCATTCAGACCCTGCCGGCGATCGTGCTGGGCCTGTACACGCGGTGGCTGCACCGCTGGGCGCTCGTCGGCGGCTGGCTCGCCGGCATGGTGGCCGGCACCGGCATGGCGGCGGCACAACATTTTTCGAGTTCGATTTATCCGCTGGAAGTTGGCGGCTTTACCGTCGCCGGCTACGCCGCGCTCTACTCGCTGGCCATGAACCTGGCGGTCAGCGTGGTGCTTACGTTCGCATTCAGATTTGTTGGCGCCCACCACGGCGCCGACGCAACGGCTTCGGAGGATTACGATGAGGATATACCCCGTTTGGCTTAAGGCCAGCTTGTTGGCGGCGGCGGTGGTGGCGTGGCTGCCGGCGCAGGCCGCGGCGCAAAAGGCCGATCTGGTGCTGCATCACGGCAAGGTCGTGACGGTCTGGTCGGAACAGCCGGAAGCCGAAGCCATCGCGGTGGCGGATCACAAGGTGCTCGCGATCGGCAGCGACGACGAGATCGACGGCTACATCGGCGACGACACGCGCGTCATTGATCTTGACGGCCGGCTGGCGATCCCGGGCTTCATCGAAGGCCACGGCCACTTCATGGAACTCGGCCGGTCCAAAATGGAGCTGGACCTGACGAAGGCCGACACCTGGTCCGATATCGTCGCGCTGGTGGCGGACGCGGCCGAACAGGCCAAACCCGGCCAGTGGATCGTCGGGCGCGGCTGGCACCAGGAGAAATGGGCGCATCCGCCCGAGCCGAACATCGAAGGTCTGCCGCTGGGCAACAAGTTGAACGCGGTGTCGCCGCACAACCCGGTGGTGCTGATTCACGCCAGCGGGCACGCCGTGTTTGCCAACGCAAAGGCGCTCGAGACCGCCGGCGTTGGCGAGAACACGCCGGATCCGAAGGGCGGCGAGATCGTTCGCAAGGCCGATGGCACGCCGATCGGCATGCTGCGCGATAACGCCCAGGAGCCGGTGCTGGCTGCGCTGGCCGCATACCGCGCTAAGCGCACCCCGGCCGAGATCGAGGCGGATGCACGCAAGGCCGTGCAGCTCGCCGGCGAGGACGCGCTGTCGAAAGGTATCACTACGTTCGTAGACCAGGGCGAGTCGTTCGAGGTCATCGACTTTTACAAGCAGCTCGCCCACGAGGGCAAGCTGCCGCTGCGCCTGTACGCAATGATCGACAGCGAAACCAACGCGTCGCTGGCAAAGCATTTGGCCGACTACCGGATGATCGACTACGGCGAGCACGGCTTCCTGACCGTGCGCGCGATTGGCGAAGTCCTCTCCGACGGCGCGCTCGGCACGCACAGCGCGTGGTTCCTGAAACCGTACAACGACCTGCCGATGAGCACCGGCATCAACGTCACGCCGATCAAAAGCATCCAGCGCACCGCGGAAATCGCAATCAAGAACGGCTTCCAGCTGGCGGTGCACGCGATCGGCGACCGCGCCAACCGCGAAGTGCTGAACGTCTATGAGCAGGTGTTCAAGGCGCATCCTGACAAGACTGACCTGCGCTGGCGCATCGAACACGCGCAGCATCTGAACCCGGCCGACATCCCGCGTTTCGGGCAGATGCACGTCATCGCCTCGATGCAGGCCATCCACGCCTGTTCGGACGGCCCTTATGTCGTCGAGCGCATCGGCAAGCAGCGGGCGAAGCAGGGCGCCTACGCCTGGCAGTCGCTCATCAAGACCGGCGCGATGATCAACAACGGCACCGATGTGCCGGTCGAGGACGAAGACCCGATCCCGAACTTCAAATGCGCCGTTACCCGCCAGTTGAAAGACGGCTCGTACTTCTTCCCGAAGCAGGCGATGAGCCGCATGCAGGCGCTCAAGTCGTACACGCTGTGGAATGCGTACGGCATCTTCAAGGCGAAAGACATCGGGTCGCTGGCTCCCGGCAAGCGGGCCGATATCGTCGTGCTGTCGAAGGACATCATGACCGTGCCGGACGACAAGATTCTCGACGCCAAAGTCGAGTACACCATCCTGAATGGCAAGGTTGTATACGAGCGCGATTCTTCCCCCTCTCCCGCCGGGAAAGAGTAAGGGTGGAGGGTGCTGATCGACTCTCCCTCATCCCGGCCTTCTCCCCCTGCTTTCGCAGGGGCAGGCTCTGGAGAGAAGGAGTAAGAGGTTGACCGCCAGGTCTTCCTGAACTGACCGGAGATCAAGGAGGATCTCATGGCCTTCCCCGTGGCGCTTGAATGAGCGCCTCCTTCAGCGAAAACCCGCCGCTTACCGGGCACTACTGGCCGACGCTCGCCGTCGTCCTGCTGGCGCTGTGCCCGCACATCATCGTCACGACGGCCTACCACTTCCTGATGCCGGCAATGGCGACAGACCTCGACGGCGCGCAACGGACGTTGAAAGTCGCGCAGGGTCTCAGCAACGCGGGCTACGCCTGCGGCGCCGTGATCGCCGGCTTTCTGATGCAGCGGTGCCCGCAGCGGTCGGCCTTCCTGGTGTCCGAAAGCTTCTGTGTCGCCGGGTTCGTGATCGCAGCGGTCTCGCCGGGCGCAGCTATCTTCGCGGTCGGGCGCATTCTTCAGGGCGTGGCGACCGGTTTTCTGCTGGTGTTCGCGGTGCCGCCACTGGTGACGCGATTTTCGGCGAAGCGCCTGCCGGTTTCGGCGGCCGCCATCAACATCGCGTTTTTCGGCGCCGTTACCGCCGGGCCGCTGATCGGCGCCGTGGTCGCGCCGCATCTGTGGCGCTGGCTGTTCGCGGCGCTCGGCGGCCTCGGCTTTATCGGCCTGATCACGTCGATGTTCGCGTTCCCGCGCCAATCGCCCCCCAACCCGGACCAACCGCCCGACTGGCCGGCCTTCATTTATGCGCTGCTCGGCACCGCGCTGCCGTTTTATGCGGTGTCGCGGCTCGGCGATACCGTGTCTTTCGGCGCGCTGATCTTCTGGCTGCCGATGACGATCGGGCTGGGGTGCCTGGTGGCGCTGATCGTCACCCAGTACCGCTCGCACGACGGACTGATCCCGATGCACAAGGTCTGGCATTCGGTTCCGCTCGCCGGCACGCTGGCCGCCATGGTGGGCGGCGCGGCGTATGTGACGTTTCTGCTGGTGGCAGAGCTGTTCCTGGAAAAGGTGTTGAAGCTCGGCGGCACGGCCGCGGGACTGGCGCAATGGCCTGGCGTCGTCGCGCTTTTGCTGGTCGCGCTGCTCTTCTATCGCCTGTTTTGCACCCGATTCCTGCCGCACCTGGTGCTCGCGGGCCTGGCGCTGCTGATTGCGGCGGGCGCCGCGCTGACGACGGTGCACGTGGGTACGTCCACAATTTTGCTGCTGGGGGTCAGTGCGGCGCTGGGCGCGGGCGCCGGCGCGGTCGTCTCGCCCGGCCTGTTCTTCGCCGCGCTGGCGGTGGAATCCACTTATCTCGGCCGTGTGTTTGCACTGGTTGAACTGGTGCGGTCCGAAGCTGACTTCCTGATCGGGCCGACGATGGAACACGTCGCGATGCTGCATGGCCGCACGGGCGCGGCGCTCGCCGGTGGTCTGCGGGAGGCGGTCTGGGTGACGCTGGGTCTCCTGCTGGTATCGGTCGCGCTGATGCTTGTCCTGTACATCAGCTCCGGCGCCCGGCCGCACCGGCCGAATCTCGACGTCTGGCTGAATGACGGCGGCCAGGCGCTGGGCTCGCCGGCGGTGCGGTTCGGTCGCCGTCGGTGAATTGGGCCTGAAACAATGTCAAAATAACCCGTTGCCTCATCAGCCTCACAAGGAATCTCTGTGACTGGCCAGCCCGAAACCCAAAACATGGCGTTGTTCTGCGACTTCGAGAACATTGCTCTCGGCGCGCGCGACGCCAACTACGACCGCTTCGACATGCCCCGGGTGCTGGAGCGGCTGCTGCTCAAGGGCAACATCGTGGTCAAGAAGGCCTACTGCGACTGGGAGCGCTACAAGGAATTCAAGGCCGGCATGCACGAGGCCTCGTTCGAGATGATCGAGATTCCGCACGTGCGCCAGTCGGGCAAGAACTCCGCCGATATCCGCATGGTCGTCGATGCGCTGGACCTGTGCTACACCAAGGAGCACGTCGACACGTTCGTAATCATCAGCGGCGACTCGGATTTTTCGCCGCTGGTCAGCAAGCTGCGCGAGAACAACAAGGTGGTGATCGGCGTCGGCGTCAAGGACTCGACCTCCGACCTGCTGACGGCGAACTGCGACGAGTTTATTTTTTACGACGACCTCGTGCGCGAAAAGCCGAAGCGCACGCGCAAGAAGAAACCCACGAAGAAAAAAGCCAGGACCGTCGACGATAAAAAACAGGAGGCGTTCGACCTGGTATTGGAAACGGTCGAAGCGCTGACCAGCGAGCGCGGCGACCAGGACAAGATCTGGGGCTCGATGATCAAGCAGACGCTCAAGCGCCGCCGGCCGAGCTTCAACGAGTCCTATTACGGCTTCCGCAGCTTCAATGCGCTGCTGGAAGAGGCGGCCAAGCAAGGCCTGATGCAACTGGCGCGCGACGAGCGCTCCGGTGGATACATTATCGAAGGGTTCAGTCATGAGGATTAAGAAATCCCCCTCCAGCTCCCCCTTCCGGCTTGCAGCCGCAAAGGGGAGTGTAAGAGGCTCTTCTTCAAATCCTCCCCTTTGGCCGCGAAGCGGCGAAGGGGGAGTTAGAGGGGGATTCTTCTGCCTGGCGGTCGTGCTGTTGCTGACGGCAGTGCCGGCCGCCCACGCCGACGGTCTCGGCGCGGCAATCTCCTACGCCCGCTACAGCACCGATTTCGAGTTCGCCAACGCCGCGACCGAAAACGCCGACATCGACGAACTCGGCCTGACGATCGGCGAGTCGATTACGCCGCTGCTTGACCTCGCCTTGCAGGGTGGCTATACCCGCCTGAATATGGACAACCATCCGGCCGCCGACGGCTACGATCTCACCGGCCGCTTTTTCGGCATCGTCGCCCGGACCGAGCCGACGCTGATTCCAGCGGTGCTGTCGCTCCGCATCGAGGCGGCGTATCGCTGGCACGACGTCGACAACGGCCGGCTGAACGGCCAGTACGACGAGCTGACGTGGTACGAAGCCTCGCTCCGGGTTGGACCGGTCCTGAGCGTCGGGCCGGTGGACGTTTCCGCCGGCGGCTACCTGGAGCACTACGATGGCACCGAAAAAGCGCGCGGGCCGCTCGCCTTCAGGCGCGACTTCAGCGCCGGCAGCGCCGGCGGCGCGTTTGCCACCGTGGCGCTGGAACTGGGCGACGGCGGTCATATCGGCGTGTACGCCCAGAGCGGCGCCCGCCAGGGCTATGGCATCACGTTCTCGAGCGGTTTCTGATGAATCCAGGATCCGTTAACGCAAAGAAGCTGGAAAAGCGCCTGCGCCGCAACGTCGGCAAGGCGATCGCCGACTACAACATGATCGAGGCCGGCGACCGCGTCATGGTCTGTTTGTCGGGCGGCAAGGACTCCTACGCGATGCTCGACGTGCTGCTGGCACTGCGCGACAGCGCGCCGATCGCATTCGAGCTGATTGCGGTCAACCTCGATCAGAAGCAGCCGGGCTTTCCGGAGCATGTATTGCCGGACTATCTGCGTTCGCGCGGCGTGCCGTTTCACATCATCGAGCAGGACACCTACAGCGTGGTGCAGCGCGTCGTGCCGGAAGGCAAGACGACCTGCGGCCTGTGTTCACGGCTGCGCCGGGGCGCGCTGTACCAGTACGCTGCCGAACACGGCGTCACCAAAATCGCACTCGGCCATCACCGCGACGACATCATCGAAACGCTGTTTCTCAACCTGTTTCATGGCGGCACGCTCAAGGCGATGCCGCCCAAGCTCGCCAGCGACGACGGCCGCAATGTCGTCATCCGCCCGCTGGCGTACTGTGCCGAAACCGACATCGAGCGTTACGCCCGCCTGCGTGAGTTTCCGCTGATTCCGTGCAACCTCTGTGGTGCGCAGGAAAATCTCGAGCGTCAGCGCATCAAGACGATGCTGCGCGAATGGGAGCGCGAGACGCCGGGGCGGATGGATATGATCTTTCGCGCATTGCAGAACGTGCGCCCGTCGCAGCTTGCCGATCCGTTGCTGTTCGATTTCGCCGGTCTGCGCGCGGAGCGTTGCAGCGAGGAACCTGCCGCGGTATCCGATCCGATCGTCGCCGCGGTGCCGGTGGCGGACATCCGCCGGCGGTCGGTAGTTAATGGCTAGAGGTAAAGAAAAATGAATAAGCCGCTTTTTATTGCAATTTTTATGATGTCGTTCTGGCTCGCCGGCGCCGCATACGCGGACAGCGGCATGGCCGACAGCGACTACGTCGCCCGCATGGCGCACCTGCACGCGGGCGAAACGCCGGCGGCGACGCCGGCCGCAACCGCCCGGCCGGCCGTGCCGGTCGCCGGCAGCGCCGTGCAGTACGCCACCGTCGATGGCAATGCCGTCACCGGGTACCTCGCGCGGCCCGCGCACGCAAACGGCCCGCTGCCGGGCATTATCGTGATTCACGAGTGGTGGGGACTGAACGACAATATCCGAGCGATGGCCGATCGTCTGGCCGGCGAAGGTTACCAGGCGCTGGCAGTCGATTTATATGGCGGCCAGGCGGCCACGACCGCGGACGAGGCGCAGACGCTGATGCGCCACGCGCTGGCGCATATTCCCGCCGTCGAGGCCAACCTGCGCCAGGCTTACGCGTACCTGGCCGACACGGCACATGCGCCCCGCATCGGCGTGATCGGCTGGTGTTTCGGCGGCGGCTGGTCGTTGCAGACCGCCCTGATGTTCCCGCACGACATTGACGCTGCCGTGATGTATTACGGTCGGCCGGTGACCGATCGCGACGCGCTGGCGACGCTCGACATGCCGTTGCTGGGCCTGTTCGGCGCCGAGGACGACGGCATTACGCCGCAGGTCGTGCACCGTTTCGAAACCGATCTGAAAGCTGCCGGCGTCGATGCGGATATTCATATTTATCCCGGTGCGCCGCATGCGTTTGCGAATCCGTCGGGGAGTGCGTATCGGCCCGAGGCCGCGCGGGATGCATGGCGAAGGACGATCGAATTTTTTGCGGCGAATTTGAAGGATGATCGGTAAGTTTTCTATGCATCCAGATCGGGGATCAACCGGCTCTCCAGCCGGCTGATGTAATCCTTGAGCTGCAGCTTGCGCCGCTTCATCCGGCCGAGTTGAAGCTGATCGGCGCCGGGAGTGGCGGCAAGCGCGATGATCGCCGCGTCGAGATCGCGGTGCTCCGTTCGCAGGCGGATCAGTTCTTCAGTCAGTTTGCGATTGCCAGCCATCAACATCTCCCCCTGCAACCTGTATATGTTACGCGCATTTGTGGGGGAGGGTCCTGCGACACACTGAGTTATCATCCCGCTTATGGACATCTTCAAGGTATTTCAGATCGAGGCGGCGCATCGCCTGCCGAATGTGCCGGAAGGCCACAAGTGCGCGCGCCTGCACGGCCATTCGTTCCGCATCGAGATTCACCTGCGCGGTCCGGTCGACGAAAAGCTCGGCTGGGTGTGCGACTTTGCCGACCTCAAGGCCGCCTTCAAGCCGCTGTTCGCGGTGCTCGACCATTCCTATCTGAACGAAATCGCCGGCCTCGACAATCCGACCAGCGAGAACCTCGCGCAGTGGATATGGGTGCGGCTTGCGGCCGATCTGCCGGACCTGCACCACATCGTGGTGGCGGAGACATGCATGTCCGGCTGCGTGTATTTCGGGCCGAGGGGGTGAGAGAAAATGGCGCATTTTTGAGTTAAAGTAAACTCAGTCGCCTCGGCGACCAAACTCCCGAAAGGAATCACAGGAGCAAAAGAACCATGGAAGGGACAAGCATAAGAACAATTACCGCCGCCGTTGTTGCGGCGAGCCTGACCGGCGGCGCGGCTGCCGCTCTGGCAGTGCAGCAGGATACGCCGCAGCCGACCACTCAAACGCCGCCGATGCCGGCCACGATGGCGCAGCCTGCCACCATGGCGCAGCCGGCTTCGATCAGCCAGCCCGCCACGATGACCGGGCCGGCGACTCAAAATATACCGATGCCGGTCACGATGGCCCAGCCGAGTTCACGCGCGGCTCCGCAGGCGATGACTCCCCAGCAAGAACAAAACGAGGACGTGCCGACCGTCGGCGAGACGACCGTCCACGATGTCGTCGTACCCGGCAACATTAATTTCCAGGGATGGAAGCTGGCGCTGAACGGCGCCGGCGTGCGTACCACCTGGTTTTTTTTCGATAAATATGTGGGCGCGCTGTATCTGTCCGACCATACGAACCTGGCAGCGGCGGCAATCTCCGGTGCAGGCGCGAAAGTCATCTGGCTGGCGATGCTGACGGACATCAGCAAGGACGACTTTACCGATGCCCTCCGCAGCGCGTTCCAAGCCGCGGTACCGGAGGAGAAAGCCCAGGCGGCGCTGCCCAAATGGCAGCAGTTCGCGTCATTCTTTACCGACCTGAAAGCCCGCGACAAAGTCATCATTGCCTACGTTCCCGGTGAGGGCACCAGCGTTTCGATTAACGGCAAGCTGCGGGGCACCATTCCCGGCGAGGTTTTCGGCCGCGCGGTTCTCGGCATGTGGCTCGGCGACGACCCGATCGACGCGAAGCTGAAGCAGCATATGCTCGGCCAGCGCAGCTGATTTGATCCGCCGAAGCGGCGGTTTCTGGACCGACGAACAAAATCGGACTACGATTTTGTTCGTTGGTTTTAAAGAGGGAGGACGCCATGACATTCCGTCCGCTTGCTATTGTCATCGCCGCGGCGCTGGCCGGCTGTGCCGCGCCGGCCCGCATGCCGACGCCGGCGCCCGCCAGCACGGCTCAGCCGCCGGCGCAGTTGTCCCAGCCGTATTACCAGTCGGTTGCCGAGCTTCACCAAGCGCTGAGCGCCGGCAAAACCACCTCCGTCGAAATCACCCGCGCATTTCTGGCGCGGATCAAATCAGTCGACCAGAACGGCCCGAAGATCAACTCGGTGATCGAGGTGAACCCGCGCGCGCTCGAGATCGCCCGCAAACGGGATCGTGCGCGAGCGGCCGGCGAGGCGGACGGCCTGCTGTTCGGCATTCCGGTGATGGTCAAGGACAACATCGACACTCGCGGACCGATGCTGACGACAGCCGGCTCGCTGGCGCTGGCCGGCGCGCCGGCGCCGCAGGACGCGACGGTGGTCGCGAAGCTTCGCAAGGCGGGCGCCATCCTGATCGGCAAGACCAACCTGAGCGAGTGGGCCAACTTCCGCTCCAGTTACGCCACCAGCGGCTGGAGCGGCCGCGGCGGGCTGACCAAAAACCCGTACGTGCTGCCGCGCAACGCCTGCGGCTCCAGCGCCGGCTCGGGTGCGGCAGTGACGGCGGGCCTGGTGACGGTGGCACTTGGCACCGAAACCGACGGCTCCATCATCTGCCCGTCGTCGATTAACGGCATCGTCGGCATCAAGCCGACGCTGGGCCTGGTCAGTCGCGCCGGCATCGTGCCGATTTCGCACAGCCAGGACACCGCCGGGCCGATGACGCGCAGCGTGGCCGACGCCGCGGCGGTGCTAACGGCGATCGCCGGCAGCGATACGCGCGATCCGGCGACCGCCGAGGCCGACGGCCACGCCACCGACTACACGCAGTTCGTGAAGCCGGGGGCGCTCAAGGGCGCGCGTATCGGCGTCGTCTGCGAACTGGCCGGTTTCAACCCGCAGGTCGACGAGATCATGAACGAGAGCGTCGCGGCGCTGCGTGCCGCCGGCGCTACCGTGCTGCCGGTCAAGCTGCCGCACGTCAACGACTACGGCAAAGCCGAAATGACCGTGCTGCTGTACGAATTCAAGCACGATTTGAACGCGTACCTGGCGACGCGCAAGGGTCTCGCGGTGCATACGCTGGCGGACCTGATCGCATTCAATCGCACTCACGCCGACCGCGAAATGCCGTGGTTCGGGCAGGACCTGTTCATCAAGGCGCAAGCCAAGGGGCCGCTGACGGACGAGACGTATCGCAAAGCGCTGGCGAAGGAAAAACGCCTGGCCGGGCCGGAAGGCATTGATGCCGCGCTGGCGGCGCACGATCTCGACGTGCTGATGGCGCCCGCCACCGGCCCGGCCTGGGTCAGCGACCTGGTGGACGGCGACAACTTCGGCGGCGCCGGCTACAGCCCGGCGGCGGTGGCCGGCTACCCGTCGATCACGGTGCCGGCCGGCAATGTTCACGGGCTTCCGGTCGGCATGGTGTTTTTCGCCGGCAAATGGAGCGAACCGACGCTGATCGGCATCGGCTACGGCTTTGAACAGGCCACCCGGGCGCGCATTCGCCCCCAACTGGAAGCGCACGCGGCGCTGGCCGCCGAGGTGCCGACGCTGGCGGAGCGGAACGGCGCGATGGCGCCGGCGGCAGCCGCCGCGGCCGGCGCGCCGTTGTGCGGAGGCGCCGGTTAGAAGCCGCGCGTCGGCAGATGCTGCGGAACCACCAGCGCGTCGACGCACTCTGAAGGGTAGGTACCGCCCTCCGGTGCCGGCTAATCGAAGAGGAGAATCGTGTGAAAAGACTATCCCTGCATGTCGCGGGCCTGGCGCTGGTGTTGCTTGCCGGCCCCGCGCTGGCCGCCGACGATGGCGATCATCATCACGACAAGAACGCGGCCGTCGAAGTGCAGCCGCCGAAGGACCAGCAGTCCGTCACCAACGGCTCGGTCACGATCAACGGCGAGCGCATCCGCTACAAGGCAATCGCCGGCATCATGGTGCTGAAGGACCACGACAAGAACGACAAGCCGTATGCCAGCATGTCCTATGTCGCCTATATCAAGACCGGCGTCGACGACGAGGACAAGCGCCCGATTACGTTTTTCTACAACGGCGGCCCCGGCTCCTCCACGGTCTGGCTGCACATGCTCGCGTTCGGTCCGAAGCGCGTAGTGGTCGGCAACGGAACGCTGACGCCGCCGGCGCCGTACCAGCTCGTCAATAACGGCAACAGCCTGCTCGACGCCACCGACATGGTGTTCATCGATGCCCCCGGCACCGGCTTCGGCCGCGTGATCGGCAAGAAGGAGGGCGGCGTCGGCAAGCCGAAGGATGTTTTCGGCATCGACCAGGACTCGCACGCGTTCACGCAGTTCATCAAGAACTACATCACCGAGCACAGCCGCTGGAACTCGCCCAAATTCCTGTTCGGTGAAAGCTACGGCACCACTCGCTCGGCGGTGCTGGCCTACGATCTGGAAGGCGCCAGCATCGACCTGAACGGCGTGATCCTGCTGTCGTCGATCCTGAACTTCGATCTCAGCGTCGACGGCCCCGAGGGCAACCCGGGTGTCAATATTTCCTACGCCACCGGCTTGCCGAGCTATGCGGCGACGGCCTGGTATCACCACAAGCTGCCCAACCAGCCGAAGGAACTGGCGCCGTTTCTCGACAAGGTCGAGCACTTCGCGATGACGGATTACCTGCTGGCGCTCAACCAGGGCAACCGCATCGACCCGGCGCTGAAGCGCAAGGTCGCCGCGCAGATGCACGAGTACACCGGCCTGCCGACGGCCTACATTCTGGAAGCGAACCTGCGGGTGTCAGGCGGCCAGTTCGCGCATGAACTGCTGGACGATCAGGACGACATTACCGGGCGACTCGACTCGCGCTACAGCGGCCCGGCAATGGACCCGCTGGCGGAAAGCGGCAACTACGATCCGATGAACTCGTCGATCGACTCGCCGACCATCTCCGAGTTCAACGAGTACATTCGCGAAACGCTGCACTTCGGCGAGGACAAGGTGTACCGGCCGTCGGCCTACCGCCAGATCTACAGCAGCGAGGAGGGCTGGAGCTTCAAGCACCGCCAGCCGGGTTCGAACTGGACCAGTTCCGGCACACCAAATGTGATGCCGGACCTGGCCGCCGCGATGAAGCGCAACCCGAACATGGACATCATGCTCGCGGGTGGCTATTTCGATCTCGGCACGCCGTACTACAGCGCCGAGTACGAGATGTACCAGCTCAACATCCCGCCGAAGCTGCAGGACAACATCAGCTACCACTTCTTTCCGTCGGGCCACATGGTGTACCTCAACCCGAAGGCGCACGAAGCCCTGCACGACGCCACTGCGAAGTTCATCGAGGCGAACTACAGGAAGTAGCGGTTAAAGAAACGCCTGGTTCAACAGCCGCAGGCTGACATCGGTATGGCCGGCCCAGCCCGCGGCAAACCGGACGAAGTCCTCGGCCGCCAGCGGCCGGCAGAACAGATAGCCCTGCACCAGATCGCAGCCTTGCCGGCGTAAAAATGCGGCCTGGTGCGGGGCTTCCACCCCCTCCGCCACCACCTCAAGACCGAGCTGCGATGCCAGGTGCAGAATCGACTTGAGCAGCGCGGTGCGCCGCTGGTCGTTGCCGATGGCCATCACGTAGCTGCGGTCGATCTTCAGGCTGTCGAGCGGGAACTGCTGCAGATAGCTGAGCGACGCGTAACCGGTGCCGAAATCGTCCACGGCAATGCGCACGCCGAGGGCGCGAATGCGGCGCAGATTCTTGAGCACCCGCTCGTCGTTGGTCACCGCTTTCGTTTCCGTAATTTCGATTTCCAGCCGCTCGGGTGGGAGCCCGGCCGAACCGAGGATTTCGCCGATCGTATCGGCGATATCGGCGCCTTGTGTCGCGATCAGGTGCGCGCCGGAGACGTTAACCGCCACCCGCGGTGGCGGTGCATCGCCGGCGCCGCGCCATTGCGCCGCTTCATGGCAGGCGGTTTTCAGCATCCAGCGGTCGAGCGCCACCACCAGTCCGCTCTGTTCGGCCACCGGAATGAACTCATCCGGCAGGCGCAGCCCGTGATGCGGGTCGTGCCAGCGCGCCAGTGCCTCGGCGCAGTCGATCGTGCCGGTATTGATGTTGATCATCGGCTGGAAGTGAGCGCGAAGCTCGTCGGCGTCGATCGCCCGCGCCAGCCGCGCGTCCAGCGCCAGCGCCTGCAGCGCGGCCGCGTTGGCGTGGACGTTGAAGAAGTGCGCGTTCTCGCTGCGCTGCGCCGCCGCCTGGTCCATGGCCGCCGCGGCGCGCTCCAGCAGCGGCTCGGCCTGATGGCCGTCGTTCGGGTACAGGCTGATGCCCAGCCACAGCACCGGGTATTGCACGTGCCCGGCGACCACGACCGGCTCGCGCAGCGCCTCATTCAGCCGGTTGATGTGGCTGACGACGCGGGCGACCGATTCCACCTGCTCGAACAGCAGCACGAACTCGCGGCTCTCGACATGCGCGGCTGCGACCAGCCCCGGCGGTGCCGTGTCGCAGAACGCCTTGATGCGCCTGACGATGGTACTCAGCATCGGATCGGCGGACATACCGGCCGACGCCCCCGCCAGGTGGCGCACATGCTCAAGCCGCAGCGCACACACCGCAATGCCTTGCTCCGGTGGCACACGGGCGAGCGCGTCGTTGAGCTTGTCGTGAAGATGGCGGCGGTTGGGCAGGCCGCTCGTCTGATCGAAATAAACCAGTTCCCGGATGCGATCCGCCGCCTCCCGGTAGCGCGTGACGTCCTGCAGCGCCAGCACCGTCAGCGCCGCGCCGGCCGGCTCGCCGCGCCGCGTGTTGACCGTCACGTTGAGGATGCGGTTGCGGCCGTCCTCGCCGGTCAGCTCGACCTCGGTATGGGAAACGTCCGCCGACTCGCTGGCCGTGAGCATCTGTTCGATATCCGCCGCGGGCAGCACTTGCGTGACCGGTTGACCGAGCAGCGCGGTGCGCTCCCGGCCGAGCAGCTCGGCCGCGCGCTCGTTCGCCACGGCCACCGCGCCCAGATCGTCGAGCACCAGCACGCCGTCCGACAGCGTTGTCAGTACCTGTTCCGCGGCGGCGCCGGAGCTGACGGAGATCACGCGATAGCGCCACGCGGCGTAGCCGATTGTCACAACCGTGAATGCGACCATCACGTAGCCGAACGGGTAAACCGCGAAACCCCAGCAACCGAGAAAATCAGTGGCGGCGATGAACGACACACTGAAGCCGATCAGCAGAATCCGCGCGCGGTGCCGCCGGCCGCTGCCGCGCGGCGAGGCGCGCCAGACCCACAGCGAGCAGATGAACAGGAAAACCAGCGTCGCGCACAGGCTTGAGGCGAGCAGTGTGCCGCCGAGGCGATAGTGCGCGTAGTAGCCCCACGGGTAGTGGTAGGGCGGCCCGAGGAAAGTAGTTGTGGCCAGCAGCAGCGCGAGAAACCCGAACGCCCACAGCCACAGCAGCGGCGACAGCCGGTTGCGCCAGTCGCTGAGGCCGAGCAGCCGCCGGAGCAGCTCGTAGAGGCTGGGGCCGATGAAGATAATGCCGACCTGGCCGAGCACGATCCATTGCTGCGCCTCCGCCGCCGACGGCGCGATATAACCCAGCGCGTAGCCGATCTGCCAGCCCGCCACCGAAACCGACACCGCCAGCGCCCACGTGCCCGTCGACGAATCCGATTCGCGCCAGCGCAGCAGCAGGCCCCACAACAGCGTCGCAATCGCAACGGTGAAATTGGGCGCCGCAAAGGCCGCAAAATGGTACGCGTCGAACGCCAGCAGGGCCGGCGCGCCGGTGGCATCAATCAAGCGTGTCGCCCCTGCGGTAGAAGGTGACATAACTATAACGTATTCAATCGGATTCGACTGCCTGCCTTTGTCGCCGCCGGTCGTGGTACTCTCTGCCGCCTGGCGACCACGCCGGGTTCAAGCCTGCATTATCGGAGCAGCCATGAAACGCATTCTTCTCATCTTAGCTTTGGGTCTTTTCAGCATGACCAATTCCTTCGCCGGCTCCAGCCAGTCGATTCCCGCGCCCGCCGACGTGGCCGCCATTCCGGACACGGCCACCACGCTGCCGTCGGGTCTGGCGTACAAGGTGATCGAGCCCGGTACCGGCGATGTGCATCCGAAACTGTCGGACACGGTCACAGTCGACTACACCGGCTGGACCACCGACGGCGAGATGTTCGACAGTTCGGTCGTGCGGGGCGAGCCGGCCACGTTTCCGCTCAACATGCTGATCAAGGGCTGGCAGGAAGGCATTCCGCTGATGGTCACGGGCGAGACGGCGCGCTTCTGGATTCCGGCGAAGCTGGCTTACGGCGAAAATCCGCGTCCGGGCGCGCCGCGCGGCATGCTGGTGTTCGACATTAAGCTGATTGCGATTCAGCCGAGCAGCTGATCGAAAAAACTGGCGGCCATAAACGAACCCCAAAGAAAAAGGGCGGCCCATGCGGGACGCCCTTTTCCGTTCAGCTGCGCTATGCGCGCAGCGGAATGATGCGCAACAAACTTACCAGCGGCTGCGACCACCCGTGGCGCGAGGCTTCTTGTCCTCTGCCATGTTGATGCGAAGGGGACGGCCGCCACTCTCAACGCCGTTCAGCGCTTTGATGGCCGCTTCGGCCTCGGCCTGCTCCATTTCAACGAAGCCGAACCCACGGGGCCGGCCGGTGTCGCGGTCGGCGATCAGCTTGACGGACTGCACTTCACCGTGCGCCTCAAACATTTCCCGAACTTCATCTTCCGTGGCGCTGAAAGGGAGGTTGCCGACATAAATAGACTTGGACATGAACATATACCTAAGCAAATAATAAAAAACCCTGCCGTTCGAGGTCAGGGTTTTAATGCTGAATCCGTAAAGCAGAGCGCGCGGGGTCTCCCGCACTTCGGTCACTATACGCGTTTGCCGTCCGAAAAGGTGGTTTATTTTTGTGACAAAGTTGACAGCCGGCGTTTTGCTTGACCGGACTCGGGAAGCGCAGCATTATCCGAGGCTCCAGATTCAGCAGTGAGGGAACTGCGATGAAGTCATGGAACCCACTCTTCTTTATCAGCCTGATGCTGATGTTCATCGGATTAGCCTCACTGTTCGTGTGGGACGTTCCGGCAGAACGGGGCGCTCTCCGGTCTAACGCATGTTGACGAGAGCCCGCTTCTATATCCTGCGCTGCGCAGGCGCAGGACAATTCATAGTGTTGGCGGTGCTGCTATCCGGCTGCGTCCAATCGGACGATGGATCACGTGTCGGAGGCGCGCCACCACCTCAGCCGGCCGAAACCGTACCGCGCCCAGCCCACGTTGTTATCGTCGTTGAGGAGAACAGGGCGTACTCGCAAATCATCGGAAATCCGGACGCACCCTACCTGAATCAGCTGGCGGAACAGGGCGCTCTATTTGATGACGCACATGGTGTAACGCACCCGAGCCAGGCTAATTACCTGGCGCTATTCTCCGGCTCCACGCAAGGCGTGCCAGACGACAGCTGCCCGCACAGCTTTTCGGGCCCGAATCTGGCAAGCGAACTCCGCCAGGCGGGCTACACCTTTGCAACGTATTCGCAGTCACTCCCCGAGACGGGTTTTACCGGTTGCAGCAGCGGTGCCTACGTCCGCAAGCACAACCCGGCGGTCAACTGGCAGGAGGCAAATGTCGAGCCGGAGCAGAATCTGCCTTTCGGATCCTTTCCCGGCGACTTTGATGAGCTGCCGACCGTGTCGCTGGTAATCCCTGACCTCGACCATGACATGCATAACGGCAGCATCGAAACCGCCGACTTATGGCTGGAACAAAACCTGAGCCGTTACACGCAATGGGCGTACACCCATAACAGCCTGCTCATCGTTACCTGGGACGAAGACGACAACTCACATGACAACCACATTCCGACACTGTTCGTCGGCCCAATGGTAGAGGCGGGTCGGTACAGTCGCCGAATAGACCACTACACCCTGCTGCGGACTCTGGAAGCGATGTATGAGCTGCCGGCACTGGGTAAAAGCGCCGAGACTACCGCCATCAGCGATGTCTGGCGCGAGCAGTAACGGCCGGCACACGCGGCGCCGGCGGTGCCCCTGTCTTTCAGCGCGTACCGGTTCGAGCGGCTTGCGTCTCGGCAGGCAGTTCGTGGCGGTACTCGGCCGGGATCTCCGCGTCCGGCCGCGCGACGTGATACATCGCCCAAGTGATCTGATTCATCAGCCAGTCGCGATCCCCGCCCTTCTTGTACAGGTCGAAGTGCGTCTTGCCCGGCAGGAACTGCACCTCGGCATGCGCGCCCACGCTCTCCAGCACGGCCTTCAGCTTGTGCGCCGCGCCGTCGAGATAGAACGTGTCGGCGGTGCCGACGATGACGTGGATCTTGCCGTCGAGATAAGGTTTCAGTTGCGGCCAGTGCCGCTTGATGCGGTAGGCGATGTCGTAATGCTCGCGCCAATAGGCGACCACCTTCGGATTCACCTTCCCGGTGTCGCGGTCGAACATCGGCACCGGCCGGCCGTCCGGCCCGCGCGGCGAGAATACCCAATCGAACGACGCCATCTGGCCGCCATACGGCCCCAGCACGCGTTCGAGTTGCGCGAACTGCTTGTATGTCGCGATCACCTTGCCGTTGGCACGCACCAGCGGCCGCGGCTTGCCGTTCGGCTTGTAATAGACGTTGGCGTCGGGCGCGTACAGGTTCGCGCCGGTGAAGTCATGAAAATCGCTGGGGTCGGGCGAGGTGGACCAGGTGCCGCCGAAGATCTTCGGGTAGCGCACCTGCAGCCACAGCGTCGCCCAGCCGCCTGACGAGTGGCCGGTGAGGAAGCGACCGCCGGCCCTGGCGTCCATCCGGTAATGCGACTCCAGGTAGGGGATGAGCTCGGCCGTCAGCGCCGTGCCCCAAGGGCCATTGTTCACCGAATCGGCGAACTCGTGGGTGCCGGTGGGGCTGGACTCGTCCAGAAACACCCAGATCATCGGCGGCATCTTGCCGGCCGCCATACCCGACCAGATGGACGCGGCGCGGAACGTCAGGTAGACCAGGTTGCCGCCGAAGCCGTGGGTCAAATAAACCGTTGGATAATGCCGATCGGCGTGCTTGTCGTAAGCTGGCGGCAGCAGGACCCAGCCCTTCATGTGAACCGGGCGGCCCCGGAATGCGCTGAGCGCCGGGCTGACGAAGTCGATCGCCTGGCTATGCTGTTTGGCCGCGTTCAGGCTGGCTGCCAGTTTATCGCGCATCTCCGCCGGCACACGGTCGGACAGCGTCCACGGCTGTAATTTGTCGGCGAGCGTGCGCGTCAGGCGCAAGGTGGGAATGGTGCTATCCGGGCCGAAATCCACTTTGCTGACCGCGCTGACGAGGTCGCCCGCGCCGCGGCCGCCGTAGTTGTAGTTATGGTTGACGTCGAGTACGGCCTGCAGGAAATAGGCGCCGGCTGGCAGCTCCGAAAACCCTTCGGGGAAGGCCAGCGCATCAGCATCGATTACCACCGTTCCGCCCGGCGCAAGGCCTGTCACCTCCATCGCCGCCACGGCCGTTTGCGTCGGCCGAAACGCGCTGGTATCCACCTCCGTCACCTGACCGCCTTCGGCGTTCGCCTCGGCAGCCTTCGCCGGAATCGCAAACAGCAGCAAGCGCCCTGAAACAGGCTGCGCGGATGCCTCATCGAGCGCGACGCGGAACAGCCGGTGCGGCGCCGGGGCGGCCGCAGGCGGTGCCGCCAGCGCCAGTGGCGCAGGCAGCATCAGGAATACGAGAATCGAGATCCGAAAGCGGAATGGCATGTTGTTCTCCTTGGAACTTAGCCGCGACAGTTTCGCATGTTTCCGCCTTTTACGCGGCGGAACAGCGTTAAACGACTTCCGATGCCCGGTTGAGCGCGCCTGTCTCCGGGCGGCGAAGCAAGATCATGCGCAACGTTCGGTCGCTGGGAATCGAGAACCAGTGAGCCACGGCCGCGCCGAGCAGCCAGCACAGCAGGATCGAAGGCAGGTACCACAGGTAGCCGACCTGCATGTTTGAGCCGGTAGCATGGAACAGTGCCACCGCACTCAGCACAACGAACATGTGCGTCAGATAAATCTCGTAGCTGTGAAAGCCCAAAGAGCGCAGCCAGCCGAGGCCGCGCAACGGCCGACTCTGGAGGTTCATCGCGTGGCGCCAATGCATGCCGACGACCAGTCCCATCGTCGAGATGGTCAGCAGGAGCATGAAGCCTTCACCCATAACGTGCCACACATATATTTCCGCCAGCAGTCCTGTCGCGAGTCCCAGCCCGCCCAGCGCAACCAGCAGACGAACGACCCACGTCCGCGAAGGCCGAAAATGCCGGGCGATGAGCGCGCCGAGCACGCCTGTCGCGATAGCCGCCATGCCCGGCAGATAAGCCTTCTCAAGCCAAATTTCGTTTCCGTAGGCCCAGCTTCGCGTCACCGGAAGCGACAGCGCCAGCACAACGAGCAGCGGCACCAACACCCATAGGCGCCGTGTCAGCAGGCAGACGATCGGAAAGGCGAGGTAGAACACTTCTTCGATCGACAGCGACCACAGCACATCCCATCCGGCGGGCAGCCAGCCAGTTTGCCCTTCGTACCAGTTCAGATGCAGCCCGAACGCCGAAAGGATTGCGCCGGAAAGAGATTGACCGGGGCGGTGAATTACGTAGCCGTGCGCGCCGACGGCATGCAATACGCTCAGCACCAGCACCAGTGCGATCAGGCAAGGTACGATGCGCGCAAACCGGCGCGAATAAAAGGCTTTGAAGCTGATCCGGTCGAGGCTTCCCCACCGATGCAGCGAATTCGTCGTAATCAGAAACCCTGAAATCACGAAGAAGATGAATACGCCCTCGTAACCTCGGTAGTTGACGGTGTGGAGCACCCAGTCGGGCACGAAGGCGGCCAGTCCCGTCTTCGCCAGCGGAATGCGAATGCCGACATGGTTGAAGATCACGAGCAGGATCGACAGCCCGCGCAGCACGTCGATGCCGTGATTACGCTCGTATCTATTCATCTTCGCCGCGCGCCCGTTCCCATTGATCTATATCCATGACAATGCCGGTGGCCGCGCGCTTGAGTTGCCGGACAGCGCCTTTCCGATCGCCAGCGATCAAAAGCTGCCATGCCTCCTGAGCAAGCTTCCGTTCCCGCCCGAGTACCTTCGCATCAACAAGCTGTTGAGCACCCGCCTGCAGCGCCCAGATGCAGTCGTTGATTTGATCCTGCCCCATCTCGCCCCGGTTCAGCACCATCAAGCAAGCGCCGGTGGGCGCCGCTTCGACAGCATCCCGAGACACATCGGCTTTGTCTTCGCTTTGTTGCAGATAGCATTCCCCCAGCGTCCGCACCAGCGTCATCAGCGCCAGCATTGATGCCATATCGTTGTAGAGATCAGGATCGCCTCGGGCGGCAGCTATCTCAGCCGTCACCTGCAGAACGGGCGACACGATCAGGTGGTATTGCTCCAGCGGAAGTGAGGAGATTTGGTCGGAGGAGGTATTGTCCACAATCGCTGGCCATGCACGTCATCAGAAGGCGGTCCATTATCCGGATCGGCCGGTTTAAAACCAAGCTGACGCAACGATGCGAGCTGATACCGCACGACGTTACGATTAGACCCTCCACCGAAAGTGCGTGATATTGCTGGCTGCCGCGACCTGGCGCATAGTAATCAACAGCCCGCTAACGGAGACCGTCATGAAAACGTTGTTACCCGCCATGCTTGCTGCGGCTTTGCTGCCCGCGTTCGCACCGGCGCATCAAGCGTCAGAGGCCGATACAGCGGTGCCGGCGTATGTCACCCGGGCCATCAACGACCCGGCCAGGCAGCCTGACAAAGCCGACGACGCCCGCCGCAAAATCGCAGCCGTGATGACCTTCGCCGAGGTCAAGCCGGGCGACGAAGTGCTCGAACTGGCGCCCGGCAGTGGTTACTGGACGCGCGTGTTCAGCGCCATCGTCGGCTCGAGCGGCCACGTGTACACCGTGTGGCCGAACGAATTCATGAAGCATTCGTCGAAGAGCTACGCGAACTGGCAGTCGCTGGTCAAAACGCCGCATTACGCCAACGTCAGCCTGCTGAAGGAACCGGGGACGCAGTTAAGCGCGCCGAAGCCTGTGGACCTCGTATTCACGTCGCAGAACTATCATGACTACCACAACTTTCCGAGCTCGAACGCGATAGCGAAGTTCAACAAGCAGGTGTTCGACGTCCTCAAACCGGGCGGACTGTACGTGATCATCGACCACGTCGCCCCGGCCGGATCGGGCTTGCGCGACACGGACACGCTACACCGCATCGATCCCGCCGTGGTAAAGAAGGAAGTCGAAGCCGCGGGCTTCGTGTTCGACGGTGCCAGCGATGCGTTGCACAATCCGAACGACCCGCACACCAACATCGTCTTCGACGAGTC